>DDTA01000197.1:745-18690 GCA_002344285.1 Myxococcales bacterium UBA2376 | reverse complement strand
GTGTTGGATCGTCAGGCCTCGGGCTTCGGGCCTCGGGAAGAAGGGCCCAGGCGCATCGGATCGCTGGAAGCCTGGGGCTGCAGAGGCTCGAACGATGCGGTGAGGCGCTCCGTCCGAGGCCCGAGGCCCGAGGCCCCGAGTGAGTGGCGCGCTCGCGCGCCAGTCACTCGATCCGCAGGTTCCGCTCCAGCTCCTCGGGGTTGGACGAGGCGTAGATCGCCGTCTCCATGGAGATGAGGCCGGTGTTGACCAGGTCCAGCAGGTGCTGATCGAAGAGCTGCATCGAGTACAGGTCGCGGCCCTTCTTGATCATGTCGGGGATGTCGGCGAGGCGCCCGCCCGAGCGGATGCACTCGCGGATCGTACGCGTCACGCGCAGGATCTCCACGGCGGGCAGGCGGCGGCGGCCCTCCTTGGCGACGAGGAGGCGCAGCGAGACGACGGCCTGGAGGCAGTCGCCGAGGCGCTCGCGGATGACGTCCTGGGCGTCCGGCTCGAACAATCCGACGTAGCGCTGGATCGTCGAGACCGCGTCGGGCGTGTGGATCGCGGAGATCACGAGGTGCCCCGTCTCCGCCGCCTTGAGGCACGTCGCCGCCGTCTCGCGGTCGCGGATCTCGCCGACCATGATGACGTCGGGGTCCTGGCGCATCGCCGCGATGAGAGCGTCCTTGAAGCTCTCCGTGTCCGAGCCGACCTCGCGCTGGATGATCATGCACTTGCCGGGCTCGTGCAGGAACTCGATCGGATCCTCGATCGTGATGATGTGCGCGTGCCGCGTGTCGTTGATGTAGCGGAGCATCGCGGCGATCGACGTGGTCTTGCCGTTGCCGGTGGCGCCGGTGACGAGGATGAGCCCGCGGCGGGTGTCGGCGATCTCGGCCAGCACCGGCGGGAGGTTCAGGCTCTCGAGCGTCATCACGTTGACCGGGATGAGGCGCATCACGATGCCGACCGTGCCGCGCTGGCGGAAGATCGACGCGCGGAAGCGGCCCCGCGTGGCCAGCGCGTAGGAGACGTCGATCTCGCCGAAGGGGCGCGTGAAGTCGACCGGCGTGCCCCGCTCCTCGAGGATCATGCGCGCGATCGCCTCGGTGTCGCCGGCGGTCAGCGGCGGCACCTTGATGGCGCCGAGCAGCTCGCCGTGCAGCCGGTAGTGCGGCGGATAGCCGACCTCGAAGTGGATGTCCGAGACGCCGCGTTCGATGCCGAACGCGAGCAGCTTGGTCAAGGTCGCCTTGTCCATGCCCATGGGAAGCCCCGAGTCCCCTAGCGAGGAACGATGCGGGAGTCAGTTTAGCTCAGGCTTGGGCGTTACATCGGGTACGGGCGGGGCATCTTCGTCACGGCGGCGCAGGCTCTCGATCAGCGGGCGCGTCCGTGGGTCCGCGGAAGGTGGCGTCGGGCGCGGCTGGCGCCACCGCGCCGGGCCGTGCGGCTGCGTGTCGTCGGCCCCGGGCTCGACGATCTCGCCCAGCTCCTCGCTCGAGCCCTCCGGCGCCTCGGCGAGGGCGCGCAGCTCGTCGCGGAGCGGCCGGTCGGTCGGCGCGGGCTCACCGCTCCGGGGTGGCACCAGGAAGTCCCCCGAGCCGCGGGCCACGCCGGCCATGTTGAACAGCTCGCCGGTGACCTCGTCGCGCTCCTCGTGCTCGTCGTCGGGGTCACCGGCGTCACCGAAGTCGATGGACGACTCGTGCGGGGGTGTCCCGATCGGCTCGAGGTGGCGGCTGCCGATCGCGAGGATCGACCGCCGGACGCTGCCCCGCACCCGCGGGAACGGCGGGCCCGGCCGGGCGAGGTAGAAGCCCTGGCCGTAGCGAATGCCGAGCTCGCGCAGGGCGACGAGGTCGTCGAGCGTCTCGATGCCCTCGGCGACCATCACCGCGTCGATGGTCTCGGCGATGTGGCCGAGCGAGCGCAGCATCTCGCGCTTCACGGTCGAGCGCGCGACCCCGCGCGACAGGACGTCCGACAGCTTGATGAAGTGGGGGCGCAGCGCCATCACCGTCTCGAGGTTCGAGTGGCGGGTGCCGACGTCGTCGATCGCGACGCCGAAGCCCATGTTGGTGTAGATGGCGAGGGCGCGGCGGAAGGCGGCGAAGTTCTCGATCGCCAGGCGCTCGCTGATCTCGAAGACGATGTTGGCGGGCGTGAGGTTGGCCGCCGACAGGAGGTGGCTGCACTCGATCTCGATGAAGCTCGAGTCGTAGAACGACATCGGCAGGAGGTTGACGAAGAGGCGGTGGACCGGCTCGAGGCCGACCGAGCGGCGCAGCGCGCCGCGGAAGCACGCGCGATCGAGCTCGTAGGTGAGGTCGACCTCGTCGGCGACCGCGAAGAGCGTCGCCGGCGACTCCATGCGCGTGCCGCGCGGACCGCGGGTGAGCGCCTCGTGGCCGAAGACCTCGCCGGTCTCGAGGTGGACGATCGGCTGGTACACCGCGATGAGCTGGTCGCCGAGGATGATGTCCTGGAGCACCGCCTTGTCGCGCTGGGCGGCGCGCTGGCGCGACAGCTTGGCGGCCTCGTGGGCCTCGCCCACCAGGCGCGCGACGAGGCGCTCCGGTCGGACCATCGGGTTCGACAGGATGCGCGAGGCCCCGACGTTCACGCGGGGCTCGTCGCGCAGGAGCTCGCGTACCATCGGCGCGAGGCCGCTGGCGACGGCCTCGGTCACCGCCGCGGTCAGGCGCTCGAGGTCGACCTGGTTCGAGTCGCGCGGCGAGAGCAGGCAGATGTAGGCGTCGTCGTCGTTGCTGCGGCAGATGATGTCGCGCGAGCGGAGGAGCTGGCCGCGCAGGTTGTCGAGCACCGAGCCCGCGCGATCGAACAGCTCGGCGTGCTGGGCGACGCCCAGCTCCTGCTGGATGCGCTCGAGCTGCGAGAGATCGACGTAGATGCAGCTGCAGGCGCGGTCGCGCTGCAGGATCGCGACCACCTCGCCCATGCGATCGTGGTACGGGCGGAAGCGGTCGGACGCCCCGCTGTCGGGCGAGGTCACGACGAGCGGGGTCGGCGCCGCGTCGGTCATGAAGTGGACGCGGCTCTTGCCCCCGGGCTTGGCGCCGCGCATGGCCGCGGTCGCGGCGTCGAGGAGCGCCTCCGGCGTCGACGCGTCGTCGGGGTACGCGGCGACACCGACCGTCACGGTCAGGTGCTGGTCGCCGGGCAGCGCGGCGCTCGACACCACCTCGCGCAGGCGCTCGGCCTTGGCGATCGCGCCGGTCTTGCCGGTGTCCGGCAGGAGCAGCGCGAACTCCTCGCCGCCGAAGCGGGCGGCGATGTCGCCGGTGCGCACCCGCCCCGGGGAGTCGCCGGCGATGAGGAGCTGGGCGACGCGACGCAGGACCTGATCACCACCCTGGTAGCCCAGCGCGGCGTTCACCTGCGCGAAGCCGTCGAGGTCGATGAGGAGGAGCGCGAGGCTGTGGCCGGCGCGGGCGGCGCGGGCGGCCTCCTCGCGCAGCCGCTCCTGGAAGACGCCGTGGGTGTAGAGGCCGGTGAGGGCGTCGCGGAAGCGATCGGGCGCGGCGGCGCCGTCGCGCAGGTCGGCGTTGTCGCCGAGGCGGATGCGCGCGGCGCGCAGCTCGTCGGCGAGGCGGCGGTTCTCGAGCTCGAGATCGCGGGCGCGCGCGAGCACGTCGACGAGCGCGACCAGCTCGGGTCCGCGCCACGGCTTGTGCACGACGCTGTGGACCTCACCCGACGCGACGGCGGCGAGGACCGGGTCGGCGTCGGCGTAGCCGGTGACGAGCACGCGGCGGACGTCGGGGCGCAGGGCGGCGATGCGCGCGAGCATCGAGACGCCGTCCATCGACGGCATCCGGTAGTCCGCGAGCACGACCGCGAGGTCCTCGTTGGCGACCACGGCGGCGAGGGCCGCCTCGGGCATCGCCTCGGTCAGGACCTCGTAGCGACGGCGCAGGCTGCGATCGAGCAGATCGAGGTTGTGGGGCTCGTCGTCGACGCAGAGCACGAGTCGGCGCCCGCTGGGGCCACGGCTCGAGCCCGGCGGGCTCGCCCCCTCAGGCGCGCCGCGCGTGTCGTCGGATACAGCCAATGTCGCCCTGATTATAGAGGGGGAGCGATGGCCGCTGGAAGACATTCGCTGGGCCCCGGTGCGTCCCGGGGTAGGCGGGACTCGCACTGCGAACGATTGTTGGCATCGGCTCGTCGATCCTGGCCGCCGGCCGGCGACGTGACGGTGCGAGTTCTGCTAGTGTCACTTGCTCGAGGGGCATGCGCGGAAAACGCATTCTGTTCTTCGATCCTGACCCGCGCGCCCGGCGCGTGGCCGAGCGTGCGCTCGCCGCGACCGGATCCATCGTGAAGTCAGCGATCGACGTCGAAGATCTCGGGAAGTTGCTCGACGAGGGCGCATGGGATCTCCTCATGCTCTCGTTCGACCCGCCGCTGCGTGACGACCCGTCCTGGGTCGAGCGCCTGAGCGGGTACGAGACCAGGTTCCCGCGCACCAAGATGGTGCTGCACGCCACCGAGCCCACCGAGGACTACCTCCCGCTCCTGGCGACGCGGCCCTGGCTGCGCAACATCATCGCCAAGAACGAGGATCCGCTCGAGCCGGACGAGCTCATCATCACGGCCGAGAAGCTGCTGCGCCAGGATCTGTTCGGGCTGCAGAAGTACCTCCTCTGGGGCGTCGAGCCGTACCGCGTGGAGATCCGCGACTCGCGCCTCAAGCAGGACTACATCGCCGAGGTCGCGAGCTACGCCCAGACGCTCGGCTGCAACGAGCGCATGGTCGAGCTGGTCGAGACCGTCGCCGACGAGCTCATCACCAACGCGATCTACAACGCGCCACGTTCCAGCGACGGCGAGCCCAAGTATGCGCGCCTCTCCCGGCGCGAGCCGGTCGAGCTCGCCGACGACGAGGTGGGCCAGCTCGCGTTCGCGTGCGACGGAGACTACATCGCGATCGCCCAGATCGATCCGTTCGGCGCGCTCACCCAGGACACCGTCGTGAGCTACCTGAACCGCTGCCTCGTGAAGGGGCCGGAGCAGATCTCCGAGGCGTCGGGGGGCGCGGGCATCGGCCTCTACCGGGTGTTCCAGTCGTTGTCGAAGTTCATCATCAACGTCGACCCGGGCAAGCGCACCGAGGTCATCTGCCTGCTCGACCTCCGCCTCACGATGAAGCGCTTCCGCCAGGCGGCGAAGTCGTTCCACATCTTCATCGCGGACTCCGCGAGCGGCGCGGGAGGGCCCTGACCGTGGCCGCGCCGCGTCCTTCCTTCGCCATCGACATCGCGCACCACGCGGATCACGACCTGGTCACGATGTCCGGCGTCGTCGACGAGAACGCCGACCTCGCGCCGCTCGTCCAGCTCGGCACCAAGCCGATCCGGGTGCACCTGCGCGGCGTCCGTCGGATCAACTCCTTCGGCGTGCGCGCCTGGATGGACGCGATCCGGCGTGTGCCGATCACGACCCAGCTGTCGTTCGTGCACTGCCCGCCGCCAGTCGTGGACCAGTGCAACATGGTCCAGGGGTTCCTCGGCCACGGCAAGCTCGACTCGTTCTACGCACCCATGACGTGCGCCGAGTGCGACGAGCAGATCGATCAGCTGTTCGAGACCGAGGTGTGCCGCGCCAACGGCGGCAAGCTCCCGGCGACGCCGTGCCCGCGCTGCGGGCGGCCGATGGAGGTCGACGACCTCGAGGAGCAGTACCTCCTCTTCGTGCGCGACACGATGTGATCCGTCAGCGCCGTTCGGGGCGCGTGTACCAGAACGCCCAGGCGAGGAAGACGAGCTGGAGCGGCAGGCGGCCCCACAGGGCCCACGCCGGCAGGTCGCGGCCTGCGAGCGGGATGTCGTTGAGTGCCATGTTGACGTTGGCGGGGAACACGGCGAGGAAGAGGAGGACGAGGCCCCAGGCGGCGGCGCGGCGCGTGGCCGGCAGGATCAGGCCGAGGCCGCCCGCGATCTCGGCGACGCCGGAGACGTAGACGAGGGCGAGCGGCCAGGGCAGCTCCGCCGGCATCATCGCGACGAACGGATCGGGGTTGACGAAGTGGTTGAGGCCCTGCGCGACCATGATGGCCGTGAGCACCCAGCGGAGGAGGGACTTCATCTTGGTGCTCAGATCCCGAGGATGGTGATGTCGGCGAGGCGTTCGACGAGCCAGATGGCGCCGAACAGGACGAGCGGCGCGGCGAGCGCGGGCAGCGCGATGGCGCGGTAGCGGGGGGCCCCGGCGGCCCGGGCCAGGATCCACACCAGCGGGACGGCGACGGCGACGATCGCGAGCTGGGCGAGCTCGACGCCGACGTTGAAGCAGAGCAGCGGAACGATGATGTCGCCCGGCGGGAGGAGCTCGGCGAGCATGCGCGCGAAGCCGAGGCCGTGCACGAGGCCGAAGCCGAAGGCCGTGACGAGCCGCCATCGCGCCTCGGGGCGGAGGACGTCGGCGGCGGCGGTGAAGACGATCGACGCGGCGATCACGCTCTCGACCAGCCGGCCGGGGAGGTCGACGTAGCCGAGGGCGGCGATGATCAGCGTGAGCGAGTGGGCGACGGTGAAGGCGCTGACCACGGCGGCGGTGGTGCGCAGCGACGGGCCCAGCCGGCGGACCTGCCAGGTCCCGGCGACGTCGCGCGCGATCACGATGGCCAGGAGGAGCGCGAGCACGAACGCGACGTGGTCGAGGCCGGTGACCACGTGGTGGATGCCCTGGCGGACGAAGGCGAGCGCACCCGAGGGCGTTTCCTCCGCCAGGCGCCACGAGAAGCGGTTGTTGCCCAGCGAGAGGAGCGTGTCCGCGGGCGTGCGTCCCGGGACATGGACGCGGAGCGCGGCGGTGTGGTTGCGATCGGCGTCGAACACGAGCGCGTAGTCGAGGACGAGGTGCGTCGGTGGGGCCGGACAGACGGCGACGAAGCGCACCTCGACGCGGTCGCCCGAGGGCGCCACGGTGACGTCGCCGGGCGGGCAGGGTGTCTCGCCGTCCTGGATGTCGACGCGCGCGGTGACGTGCGTCGCGACCGTGTCGCGCTGCGCGGTGACGAGCGCCGCGGCCTCGATGGGCAGGTCGCTCTGGCCGATGTCCTCGGCGATGTCGCGCGGCGCGAGGCGCACGCTGACGGTGACCCGCGCGCCGTCGAGCGTCGCCTCGACGTACGTGACCGACGATTGGTGCGCACGCGCGGGCGCCGCGAGCGCGCACACCGCGACGGCGGCGGCGGCGAGCGCGCGAACGGTCTGCATGACGGAGTTGTAGCAGCGCCGGCGCCGGCGCCGTTGGCGGTTCTGTTATCTTCTGCCGACCTTATGAGTCGTCCCGCACCGATCGTGTTGATCATGGCCGCCGGCCTCGGCACCCGCATGAAGAGCGACAAGGCCAAGGTGCTCCACGAGATCGCGGGCCGCCCGATGATCGCGTGGGCGATCGAGGCGGCGCGCGGCGCCGGCGCCGCGCGGATCGTCGCGATCCTGGGCCACCAGCTCGACGCCGTGAAGTCGGCGCTCGACAAGCGCTACGGCACCGGCGCGATCGAGGTCGCGCTCCAGGCCGAGCAGAAGGGGACGGGCCACGCGGTCGCCAGCGCCCTGCCGGCGCTCGAGGCCGAGCCCGACGATCGCATCGTCGTCATCCTGTCGGGCGACGCTCCGCTGCTCCGCTCCGAGCGCATCGCGGAGCTGACCGACGCGTGCGCCGCGAACCCTGCGGGGCTCGCGCTCCTGTCGACGGTGCCCGATCGCCAGATGCCGTACGGCCGCCTCGTGCGCGACGCCACAGGCACGCTCCAGCGGATCGTCGAGTGGCCCGATGCCTCGCCCGAGGAGCGCGCCCTCCCCGACACCAACGCCGGCTTCTACGCCGTGCGCCTCGGTCACCTGCGCGCGGACCTGGCGACCTTGCGCGCCGACAACGCCAAGGGGGAACTGTACCTCACCGATCTGGTCGCCCGCGCCGCGGCGCGCGGCGGGGCCACCGCGATCGACGCGCCGTTCGAGGAGGTCTCGGGCATCAACGACCGCGTCGATCTGGCCGCGGTCGACGCGGCGGCGCGCCGCCGGATCCACGAGGAGCTCATGCGCGCGGGCGTGTCGTTCGCGGCGCCGGGCAACGCGTACATCGACGCCGACATCCCGGTCGGGCGCGACGCGTGGATCGGCCCGGGTGTCGTCCTGCGTGGCAAGACCGTCATCGGCGAACGGGCGCGCATCGACGTGGGCTGCGTGCTCACCGACGTCACCGTCGCGGCCGACGTGCACCTGAAGCCGTACACGGTCGCGTCCGAGTCGGCGATCGGCCCGCGCTGCGAGGTCGGTCCGTTCACGCACCTGCGCCCCAAGACCCAGCTCGACGACGACGCGCGCGTCGGCAACTTCGTCGAGACCAAGAAGGCGCACATCATGGCGGGCGCGAAGGCCAGCCACCTGTCGTACCTCGGCGACGTCTCGGTCGGCGCCAAGGCCAACATCGGCGCCGGCACCATCACGTGCAACTACGACGGCTTCGGCAAGCACCAGACGACGATCGAGGCCGGCGCGTTCATCGGCAGCGATTCGCAGCTCGTCGCGCCCGTGACCATCGGCCGCGACGCCTACGTCGGCTCGGGCACGACCGTCACCAAGGACGTCCCGCGTGGTGCGCTCGCGCTCTCGCGCGTGAAGCAGGTGAACGTCGAGGGCTGGGCCGATCGCTACCGCGAGGCGCAGGCGCGACGGAAGAAAGACGATCACTGAGTGCCCGGGGCGTGATGAATGGGCCGTTCACCCCGAGCGGTCCGTTCACCCTGAGCGAGGGCCGCAGGCCCGAGTCGAAGGGTGCGCTGCTGCTCGCGCTCCTCTGCGCGTGCGGCGGCGAGCACAAGCCGCCGCCCGCCGATCCGCCGCCCGCGCCGATCCGCGACGCGGACGACGCGGGCGCCCCATCCACGATCGAGCCGCGCTGGCTCGTCGACCTCTCCCCGCTCGCGCCGCGCCCCGAGCTCGCCGCGCACGCGCCCGTCGTCGTCGGTGATCGCGTCATCGTCGCCGGCTCGCGCGCCGACTATCGCGCCCTCGACCTCGCCACCGGCGCGGAGGCCTGGCACCGTCCCGGCGGCGCGTCGCTGTCGCCGCCGACCGTCATCGCCGGCCGGGAGGTCGTGCTCGTCCACGACTGCGACGTCGCGGTCGCCGCGCCACGCGGCCGCGCCGTCCTGGCCTGCTTCGACTGGATCGATCCGCTCGCGATCGCCGCGCGCAAGGCGGGCAGCCTCCACGTCGCCGAGGCAGACCTCGGCGTCTGCACGTCGAGTGGCGGCGTGTGGCGGCTGGTCAGCGCCAACCCCGGCTCGCTCGGGATCGTGCGCGGGCCGTGCCTGTTCGACGCCGACCTGCGCACCGGCGCCGCGACGCGCCTGCACGATCCGCCGCCGCCGCCCGAGCCGGCCGACGACGTCGTCGCGGTGATCGATGGGACCCGCTGGTACCAGGTGATCGAGCACGGGAAGAGCTACGTCACCGACCGCGGCGGCGCGCCGCGCTTGCCCGGGCTCACCGTGCTCGCGGCCGCGGCGCGCGGCCCACGCGGCGCGGTCGTCGTGCGCGCCGACAGCTCGCTCGCGCGCGATTACCTCGCCGCCTACGAGGGCGGCCGCCTCGGATGGACGTGGCCGTTGCCCGCGCCACCTGACCCCGCCGGCCGCGGCGGCCCCGTCGGCGTCGCCGTCACCGACCAGGACGTCTTCGTGTTCTTCGACGCCGGACGTGTCGCCCGGTTCACGGCGCCGTGGGCCGGCGCCACAACCGACTAGGCTGTCGGATTCCGCGACACCTGGCCCCGTGCGTCAACCGCGCGAGATCACCGCGATCGACGTCGGCACGGCGGCTGCTCTGGTCGGTCGTCATGCGTATCACCATCGGTTCTCTCGTAGCCTCCGCGGTCCTCGGCGCCTCGCTCGGCGCGTGCGTGCAGCCGAACGACGGCCCGCACGAGCTCTCGCGCGTCCTGCCGAAGGCCGACGACGTGAAGATCCAGCTGCCCGAGTCGGCGGCCCAGAACGCGTTCGCCGTGGGCGACCTCGCCACCTGGTACGTCGCCACGCGCAACGTGACCCGCACGCTCAACGGCGGCACCGCGTACGTGCTCATCCTCGTGCACACGATCGTGCTCTTCCCGCCGACGTCCCACGACGGCGACACCTACGTCTGGGGCCCGCACCACGAGCCGCTCGATCCCGCGGAGTGGCGCCTCTCGGTCACCGAGCTCGCCGACGGTACCTACGACTGGAAGCTCGACGGTCGCAACCTCACCGAGGCGGGCTCGCAGTTCGAGACGCTCATCGCCGGCAACGCCCATGGCGACGGCACCGGTGACTTCACGCTCGACTTCGACGCCGCCGAGCGCGTCAACCCGATCGACAACGACGGCAAGGGCGTGGTCGCGGTCGACTACGACCTCGGGGCCCGCCGCCTCGACATGACCATCGACAGCGTCGAGGACGTGGACGGCACGCCGACCGACGTCCACTTCGACTACGCGTACGCCGAGGGGGCCGATCGATCGGGCGACATGGTCTTCACGATCCTCGCCGACACCGACGACCCCGGCGCCGCGAAGGAAGAGGCGACGCTCCGCTCGCGCTGGCTCGCGACCGGCGCCGGCCGCGCCGACATCCGCCTGCGCAACGGCGATCTCGACGCCGAGGTGACCGCGTCGGAGTGCTGGAGCACGATGTTCCGCCGCACCTACTACGCCGACAGCGCCAGCTGGCTGCCGACCGAGGGCACGGCGACCGACTGCGCGTTCGCCGACAGCGACCTGCCGTGAACGATCACGGCGCCGGTGACACGACGGCGCCGGCGTCGACGACGAGCGCGCCGCTCTCGAGGATCACCGCGCCCACGCCGCCGCCGCCGCCGCCACCGCCGCGTCGTGGGTTCGTGCCCGCGACCGCCGCCGTGGCCGCGGCACCGCCAGCGCCGCCGCCGCCGCCCATGCCCTGACCGGCGCCGCCCGGCGCGGCGGTCGTGCCCGGCGCGCCGTCCTGACCGCGCATCGCGGGGCTGCCGTCGGAGCCGCCGCCGCCGCCGCCGCCGTTGGCCGCGATGATCGCGGTGCTCGTCAGGTGCAGCGACGGGGCCGCGAGCAGCACGACGCCGCCCGAACCGCCGCCACCGCCGCCGCTGCGTCCTCCTTGCGCCGCGCCGCCGCCCTCGCCACCGGCGACCATCACCCCCGCGAGCTCGAGCTCCAGCCGCGCGGCGACCGCGATCGCGCCGCCGCCCGCGCCGCCTGCACCGCCGAGCGCGTTGCCACCGCGCGCGCCGCGGCAGCCGCCGCGCAGCGTGATCGGCGGCGTGGCCGCGCCACCGGCCGCGCCGCCCGCAGCCATGGCGTCGTTGCCGTCGCCTCCCTTGGCGCCCGGCTGCCCGAGCCCGCCGCCGCCGCCGCCGCCCGCGCCTTCGACATCCTCCGTCCCCGCCACCGCATCGATCGCGTCGCACGACGCGGGACCGGCGCCGGCGCCGGGCGCGCCCGTCCGGCTGCTCGCGTCGATCGTGCCGGCGAGCTCGGCGCGCGAAGCCGCCAGCGCGAGCAGCGGCCGCGCGCCACGCACCACCAGCACACCGCCGGCGTCGACGCGCAGGTCGTCGACCGAGAGCGCGCGCAGCTCGGTTCCGTCGGGCGCGATCACGAGCGCGCTCGGCGGGAACGTCGCGTTCTGCGCGGGATCGGTCAGCGCGCCGCTGTTGGTGTCGTAGGTCCAGGTGCCCTCGGTGATGACCAGCGCGCCCGCTGGCGCCGGGACGGTGCACGGGTCGACGCCGGCCGGCGCGAACGGCCACTCGTCGCACGTGGGGTCGGGGGCCGCGTCCACACCGTCGTCGCCGAGCGTGTCCGGATCACGCTCGACGAGCTCGACCAGGCCACGGCAGCCGCAGGTCGCCACCAGGAGCAGGAGGAGCGATCTCATGGCGTCCTCGGGCGCCGCTCGATCGTCACCGCGGCGCCGGCAGGCCGCGACGTGCGCCACGCCGCGTAGAGCGCGACCGCGCCGGCGACGATGAGCGCGTCGGCGACGAGGGCGCGCGACTTGCCGCGGTCGTGGTCTGCGGAGACCGGGCTCGTGACGTCGCGGAGCGCGAGCACGCCGATCACCCCGCCGGCGGTGAGCGCCCCGGCGCCCGCGCCGGTGAGCCCCCAGGCGAGCGTGCGCGAGCGACGTGGCGAGAGCTCGACCGTGACCGTGACGTCCTCGCCGGCCGCGACCGCCAGCGAGCCGCGATATCCGTGATGTCCCGGTCGTTCGACGCTCACCTCGTGCGTGCCGCCGGGCACGTCGCGCATCGACAGCGTGAGCGGGACGCGGTCGAGCGCGACTCGAGCGTCGGGAGCGCTCACGACGCGCACCCTCGCCGGCGTGTCGAGCGGCTGGAGCACGATCCGCTCCGTGTGCGCCCGCCCGGGCGCCGCATCGATGGCCACCTCGCGCGTCGCATAGCCGTCACGGGAGACGGCGAACACGTGACGACCGGTCGCGACCTCGGCGTGGAAGCGCCCGCGCGCGGGCGCGCCGACGGCCGGCCGGATGTGCGCGTCGGCGGGCTCCACCTCGATCGTGATGCTCGCCGGCGCCGCCATCTCGACGCTCAGCGTGGCGACGCCGTCGGGATCGATCTCGAGGGCGCGCTCCACGACCGGCCCATCGCCGGCCACCACCCGGATCCGGTGTGTGCCCGGCGTGAGCACCAGGGCGAGCGGCGTCGTGCCCCGCGGCCGCTGGTCGCCGTCGACGTAGACCGACGCGCCCGAGGGCGTCGAGTCGACGAACGCGCGCCCTCGCAGGCGCGCGCGGAGGAGGTCGAGGCGCGTGCGCGCGCGCTCGACGATCGCGGCGTCGCGAGGCTCGGCGTCGCGAAGGAAGTCCTGGTACGAGCGCCACGCCGCGGCGCTCTGCCCGAGCTCCTCCTGGCACACCGCCATGTTGAAGAGCGTGCGTGGCCGCGGGGCGAGCGCGTAGGAACGCTGGTAGTGGGCGAGCGCGGTGGGGCAGTCGCCGGCCTCGAGCGCCTTGAACCCGGCCTGGTACTCGCGCTCGGCGGCGCGCAGCTCGCTCGCGTCGTCGGCGGCGGCGGGCGAGCGGGCCAATACCAGCGACGCGATGATCACCGCGCCCGCGACCGACGCCGAGCCCCGGCTCACCACTCCGCGACCCCGAGCCGGGCGGCGTTGCGTCCCTTCGCGCGCTTCGGCTCCGAGGCGGCGTTTGGGTTGCGTACTCCCCGCGATGCCGTCTCAGGTTCCGTTCCGGACGCCGGCCCGGTTCCGGCTGCCGACTCGGTTGCCGGATGCGGTGCCGGTTCCGGTTCCGGGTGTGGTTCCGGTTCCGGGTGCGGTTCCGGTTCCGCTTCCGGGTCCAGGCGCGACGTCACGGCCGGCCCCGCCGCCGGCGTCTCGCCCGGCGTCTCGCCCGCCGAGGGCCCGCGCGTCGCGAGCGATCCCGCCAGCGCGAGCGCCGCCGCGACGACCACCGCCGCGGGCAGGTACCTGCGCAGCTCGCGCGAGCGTCGAGGCGACGGCGTCAGCCGTGGCCCGGTCACCTCGCCGCTGTACTCGTCGACGAGATCGTCCGCGGCCTCCGGCGCGACCGCGCGCAAGCATGCGACGATCGCGTCGGCGAAGTCGTCCATGGTGGCGAAGCGATCGCGGCGATCGGACGCCAGCGCCCTGACCACCACGGCGTCGAGCCCGGGGCAGGCTGCCAGCTCGGGGACGCGCGCCGACGGAGGCCGGCGCGGCGCCCGCAGGTGCTGGGCGAACAGCTCGAGCGGCGAGCGTCCGACGAACGGCGGCGCCCCGACCAGCATCTCGAACATCATCACGCCCAGCGCGTAAATGTCGGCGCGTCCGTCGAGCTCCTCCCCGCGGGCGTGCTCCGGCGACATGTAGCGCGGCGTCCCGACGATGCGGCTCCCGCTGGTCACGTCGGTGTAGTCGCCGGCGAGGCGGGTCAGCTTCGAGATGCCGAAGTCGATCACCTTCACCCGCTCGACGCCGTCGGGCTGGCGCACGAGGAAGACGTTCGCCGGCTTCAGATCGCGGTGGAGCACACCGGCGCGATGCGCCGCCGCCAGCCCCCGCGCGCACTGCGCCGCGATCACGAGCGTCGCCGTGGGCGAGAGGCGACCGTCACGCTCCAGGCGATCGGCCAGGTCGCGGCCGTCGAGGAACTCCATGACGATGAAATGCGTGCCATCGTCGTCGACGTCGAAGTCGAGCAAGTCGACGATGCTGGGATGGCGGATCCGGCTGGCGGCGATGGCCTCGCGGTGGAAGCGCGTGAGCAGCTCGGGGCTCCGCTCCACGGCGGGCGACAGGACCTTGATCGCGACCGGCTGGCCGGTGTGGACGTCCTCGGCCGCGAACACCGCGCCGTAGCCGCCGATCCCGAGAGAGCGCTTGAGCCGGAAGCGGCCGCCGAGCACGCGTCCGCGCTCGGGCGAGGTATCGTGCATCGCGAGGTCGACGAGGGGGGTCTCGTCGGCGGCGCAGCGGAGGGCGCCCTCGGAATACACCTCACCGCAGGTAGGACAAAGACGCATGCGTAGGCCCACAACCTGTTGCACTGCGCGTACCGGACGCCCGCGCCGGCATGCGTGCGTTCTCGCAGGACCACCACGGGGATCCAGTCCTCGTCTGGCGACGGGTGGCCCCAGGCGCCGAGTCCTCATCCCCGCGTAGTCCCCTCACTATCTTGTGCTTTCACACGCGGCGGCGGTGCCTTGACGCTATGCAGCGGTGCGGGGTACGAACTCGACGACACTTCGTACCCTTCACAAGGAAACGGAAATGGCTGAGCTCCCCAAGGACGCAACCCAGTTGTTCGATGAACTCGTGCCGAAGGGCCTCGCCGCCTATCCGGACAAGGCCCGCGAGGTGAACGCGATCTACGCGTTCAAGATCAGCGGTGACGGCGGTGGCGAGTGGACGTGTGATCTCACGGCCAACCCGCCCACCTGCGTCCGCGGCGACACGGGCAAGGCGCAGTGCACGATCGAGATCGCGCACGACGACTTCAAGCAGATGCTGTCCGACCCCAACGCGGGCATGCAGCTCTACTTCCAGGGCAAGCTGCGCGTCTCCGGCGATCCGATGCTGGCGATGAAGCTGCAGCAGTTCTTCGATCTCGCCCGCGCCTGATCGCGGACGATCCGCGGCGGGCTATAACCGCGGCATGGCCTCGCTCGACGGCATCCGCGTCCTCGATCTGTCGCGTCTCCTGCCCGGACCGTTCCTGACCATGATCCTCGCCGACCTCGGCGCGGACGTGGTCAAGGTCGAGGACCCGAAGGTGGGCGACTACATCCGCGCGTTCCCGCCCCACAAGGCGGGGATGGGCGGTCGCTACCTCGCCGTCAACCGCGGGAAGCGCTCGATCGCGCTCGATCTCAAGGAGCCGCGGGCGCGCGACGCCTTCCTGCGCATGGCGAAGTCGGCCGACGTCGTCGTCGAGAGCTTCCGCCCCGGCGTGATGGACAAGCTCGGCCTCGGCTGGTCGACGCTGTCGGCGGCGAACCCGCGCCTCGTCATGTGCTCGATCAGCGGCTACGGCCAGACCGGTCCGTACGTGCACCGGGCCGGCCACGACCTCAACTACATCGGGCTCGCCGGCGTGCTCGCGATGGGCGCCGAGAAGCGAGGCGCGCCGCCGGCGATGCCCGGCATCCAGATCGCCGACTTCGCGGGCGGCGGGCTGTGGGGTGCGACCGCGGTCCTCGCCGCGCTCTTCGGCCGCGAGCGGAGCGGCCACGGCCAGCACCTCGACATCTCGATGACCGAGGGCGCGATGGCGCTCCTCGCCGCCGAGCTCGGCAACCTCGACTGCGGCGCCCGGCCGACGCGCGGCACCGAGGCCTTGAACGGCGGCATGGCGTGTTACGGCGTCTACCGCTGCAAGGACGATCGCTTCGTGTCGGTGGGCGCGCTCGAGCCCAAGTTCTGGATCGCCTTCAACCAGGCGATCGGCCGCAAGCCCGACATCAGCGAGCTCGCGGCGCCGCCGGCGAAGCAGGAGCAGATCCGCGACGAGATCGCCGCCATCCTCGTCACCCGGACGCGCGACGAGTGGGTCGCGGCGCTGGCGCAGCACGACTGCCTGCTCGAGCCGGTGCTGGAGCTCGAGGAGCTGCCCGCGCATCCGCTCCACCAGGCGCGCGAGGTGTTCATCACCGTCGATGGCGGCCCCGCCGGGCCGCTGCAGCACGTGCGCACGCCGCTGGGCCCGCCGGTCCGGCCCACGCCGCCGCCGGCGCTCGGCGCCGATGGCAGGTCGGTGCTCGCCGACTACGGCTTCGCGAGCGACGAGATCGCCGCGCTCGTGGGGTAGAGTCCGCGCCCGAGAGGAACCACCATGATCGACCACGTCAGCGTTTACGTCGACGACCTCGACGCGGCGAAGGCCTTCTACGAGAAGGCGCTCGCGCCCCTGGGCTACACCGTGATCCGCGAGTTCGCCGGCGCCGCCCTCGGCATGGGCATCGCCCCCAAGCCCGATCTCTGGGTGATCAAGGGCCCGGTCCGGCCGGGCGGACAGCACGTCGCGCTCCGCGCCGAGGGCCGCGCCGCCGTGCGTGCGTTCTACGACGCGGCGATCGCGGCCGGCGGCAAGGACAACGGTCCCCCCGGCGTGCGCGCCCACTATCACCCGAACTACTTCGGTGCGTTCGTCCACGATCCGAGCGGCAACAACCTCGAGGCCTGCTGCCACGATCCGTATCTGGAGTAGGTCGCCGCCGATATCCCGGACCTACCCGAGGAAATCGCAGGCGGCAGCGCGGTGGGGTAGAATCGACGCGTGCATCTCCCAGGGGCGAGGCGCGGGGTCCTGGCCCCAGGCGCCGTGGCCGAGTTCTTGACGTCGACGTCGCTGTTCCGGAACGTCGATCGCTCGGTCGTCGAGAAGGTCGCGCCCCACCTGTCGGTGACCGAGCACGATCCCCAGAGCGCGATCGTCCGCGCCGGCACGCCGGACGCCCCGATCGGGTTCCTGTTCTCCGGGCGCGCGTCGATCCGCCAGGTCAACGCGGCCACCGGCGCGGCGACCGTCCTCGAGGAAGTGCGCGTCGGCGACTTCTTCGGCGACGTCGCCGCCCTGCTCGGCACCGCCCAGGCCACCGAGATCCACGCCGAGGACGCGTGCGTCGTCCTCGGCATGGGGCGAGACGTGCTCGCCCAGCTGTCGGGCAAGATCGCGCCGTTCGCGCACGCGCTGGCCAAGCGCAGCGCGATGCGATCGGTCGCGGCAGGCGTGGCCGCGCTGCGCGCCGGCGGCGCGGCGGCGAGCAACGCCGCCGTCACCGTGCCCGCGATCCCTTCCGCGGTCGCGCCGGCTCCCGTCGACGGCATCCGCTTCGTGCGCGCGTCGGCGTACGACACCAGCGACAAGGTCATCGCGCTGGTGCCGGCCAAGGCGATCGCCCAGTACCGGCTCCTGCCGCTCGAGCTGCGCGGCAAGACGCTCACCGTCGGCATGGTCGACCCGTTCAACTCGCCGGCGATCTCCGAGCTGCGCCGGATCCTCACGGCGATCGAGCTCGACATCGTCGCGATCAGCGCCGACGAGTTCAACGAGGCGTTCATCCGCTTCCGGATCGATCCGGCGACGGCGTCGCGGCAGCAGCTCGCGATCACCTCCCCCGAGCAGCTCGTCTTCGAGACCAACGTCGACGAACCTCCCGCCAAGCAGGCGGCGGTGATGGGCGACGAGGTCGTGCAGCTCGCCAGCCGGATCCTGGCCACCGCGATCGACCGCCATGCGTCCGACATCCACGTCGAGGCGGAGAGCTCGGGCGTGAAGGTCCGCTTCCGCATCCAGGGCTCGCTCCAGGACTGGGAGACGTTCGTCGCCGGATCCTTCGCCAAGGGGCTCGTCGCCCGGCTCAAGGTGCTCTCGGGCCTCGACATCACCGAGCGCCGGCTGCCGCAGGACG
>DDTA01000197.1:501-675 GCA_002344285.1 Myxococcales bacterium UBA2376 | reverse complement strand
GATCTTCGTCGAGCAGAAGACGCTGTCGATGGTGCGGGACGTGCTCAACCGGCCCTACGGCGCGATGGTGGTCGCGGGGCCCACCGGTTCGGGCAAGAGCTCGACGCTCTATGCGTGCCTGAACGAGCGGCGCAAGGCGCGCCCGGACTCCAACGTCGTCACCGTCGAGGATCC
>DDTA01000197.1:210-485 GCA_002344285.1 Myxococcales bacterium UBA2376 | reverse complement strand
CCCGACGTGATCATGGTGGGCGAGTCGCGCGACCCCGAGACCGCGACGCTCGCGCTCGAGGCCGCGATGACCGGCCATCTCCTGTTCACCTCGCTGCACGCCAACAACGCGATCTCCGCGCTCCAGCGCCTCGAGAACCTCGGCTGCTCGCGCACGCTGATCGCGCAGTCGGTCTCGCTCGTCGTGGTGCAGCGGCTGGCCCGCAAGCTGTGCCCGCGCTGCGTCAAGAGCGACGTGCCGCCCCCGATCATGCTCGAGAGCCTGGCCGCGCGCGG
>DDTA01000197.1:0-164 GCA_002344285.1 Myxococcales bacterium UBA2376 | reverse complement strand
GAGATCAAGGACAACCAGAAGAACATGCTGATGGCGGGGATGCCGCTCGGCGACATCGAGAAGAACGCCGTCGAGGCGGGCGCGCTCACGCCGTTCCGCCGCTACGCGTCGCTCCTGATGGCGCGCAACCTCATCTCGCCCAGCGAGGCGCTCCTGGTGGTGGC
>DDTA01000241.1:463-6368 GCA_002344285.1 Myxococcales bacterium UBA2376 | reverse complement strand
CCGTTCGCGTGACCGTTGCTCGGGCCGTGCTTCTCTTCCGTGGGCATCGTCAGGGTACCTCCGGCCGGTCTCGCCCCTCGCGGGACCGGTCTGACTCGTCAGGGTAGCGCGGCTCCCAACCGCGCAACAGAACTTCGTCTGACCTATGGAGATCCAGGCGAGATCCAGGCGTCTCGCCTAGGCGCTCGGGCGAACTTCCACCACGTCCAGGCCGTCGTGGAACACGCCGGCAGCCTCCTCGACCGCGCCGCTGTCGAGGATGTCGAGGTCGACCAGGGTATCGCCGAACCGACGTCGCGGCGTCTCGCTCCAGTGGGTGGCGAGCGCGGCGAGCCACTGCTCGTCGCTGATGAGGTTCTTCTCGCGCAGGAACTCGCCGAAGCGAACCGTGACCAGGGCAGCGGACGTGTTGGTGACCATGTGTGCTCCGAGGCGCGCGGAGCTTACCTGATCGTGCCGCACCCAAGGCAAGGCCTTTCGTGCGGCACAGGCCTCGGGCGTCGGGCCTCGGGCCTCAGCCCAGAATCGGAGAAGCTCGGGACGCATCCGAGGCCTTCTTCCCTCTTCCCGAGGTCCGAGGCCGGAGGCCCGAGGCGCCCGAGGCCTTTCTCCCTCGCCCTTTCTGAGATATATGCCGCCCCCATGGCCGGCCCGGATCGTCCGCAGAATCGCTCGCGTCGGCGCAACCTGGCCGCTCCGATCGTACGCCGGAACACCGTCCGCGTGCCCTTCGACGTGGCGCGCCATCTTCGAGCCGGCCATCCGTGGGTGTACCGCGAGGCGGTGGCGCGGCCGGTCCGCGAGGAGCCGGGCACGGTGCTCGACGTCGTCGACTCCGATGGAGATCTGGTCGGGCGCGGGCTCGCCGAGGGCGACGGCGCGATCTCGGTGCGGCTCTGGACCAACGACGATCGCGCGGTCGACGCGGCCCTGGTCGCCGCCCGGGTGCGCTCGGCGATCGAGCTGCGCCGCCGCTTCCTCGATCTCGGCGCGCTCGAGAACGTGCGTCTCATCAACGGCGAGTCGGACGGGCTCCCCGCGATCGCCGTCGAGCGCTACGGCGACTACCTGGTCACGCAGCTGTTCTCGCCCGCGCTCGCGCAGGCGCCGGCGCTGTACACCGCGCTCTACGATGCGCTCGAGCGCGAGCTCTCGCCGAGGGGCATCTACGAGCAACGCCGGCATCGTTCGCTCGGCGGCGAGGCGCCGCGTCAGGCCGGCGCCGAGCTCGTGCGCGGCGCGCCGTCGCCCGTCGAGCTCGAGGTGCGCGAGGACGATCTGCGCTTCGTCGTCGACGTCACCGCGCCGCTGTCGACCGGCCTCTTCGCCGATCTGCGCGAGGGCCGGCGCGCCGTGCGCGCGTACGCCAAGGACCGTCGCGTCCTCAACCTCTTCAGCTACACCGGCGCGATCTCGGTCTACGCCCACGCCGGCGGCGCACGCCAGGTCACGGCGATCGACGTCGCCGCCAAGGCGCACGCGCGGGCGCGCCGCAACTTCGCGGCGTCCGGCTTCGACGCCGAGAAGCCCGAGCACGTCGTGGGCGACACGTTCAAGGTGCTGGCGCGCTACGCCGAGCGCGGCACGAAGTTCGATCTCGTCGTGCTCGATCCGCCGGCGTTCGCCTCGGCGCAGGCCCGCGGCGGCAAGCCGTGGAGCGCGATCAAGGACTACGGCGAGCTGGTCGCCGCCGCGCTCGGTGTGCTCGAGCCGGGCGGGCTCCTCGCGGCCGCCTCGTCGACCCACAAGGTCTCGTCGGACGAGTTCGACGCCGCGCTCGCGGAGGGCGCCGCGGCGGCGGGGACCACGCTCAAGATCATCGACCGTCGCGGCCTGCCGCCCGACTTCCCGGTCGTGCCAGGCTTCCCCGAAGGCAACTACCTGAAGTTCGCGATTGGCGTACGCTCGTAGGGCGTGAACCGGGCGCTCGCCATCCTGGGCCTCCTCGTGACCACGGCCGCGTGCGATCGCGCGCGGCCGCTCGAGCAGGTCGAGCCGTCGCAGCTCGCGATCGGCGCCCGCGTGGAGATCCGCACCGACACCGTGGGCCTCGACCAGCACGCGCGCGCCGCGACCTTCGCGCTCGTCGACGCCGACAACCTCGGCGACCGGCCCGCGACCGTGACCCTCGGCGGCGTCCTCGTCGACGCGGACGGGCACGAGGTCGGACGCCTGCGCGCCGAGACGCTGTGGATCCCGCCGCGCGGGCGCCGCACCTTCGCCCTCGTCGACGACGCGGACCAGCCGCGCCCGGCGGCGGTGGCCGCGCGCATCGACGTGCGCGGCGCCACCCGGCCGCGCCACGAGCCGCCGGTCGCGATCGAGCAGGGCCACGTGTGGAAGGACGGCGATCGCGTCGTGGCCACGGCGATGGTGGTCAACAGCTCGGATCGACCGTGCCAGGCGGTCGTGCTCGCCGGGTTCCACGATCGCGACGGCGCGCCGATGACCCGGCCGTTCTCGGTCTTCCCCATCGGCGCCGGGATCGAGCGCCCCGCGCGCTTCGTCGGTCCGTCGGGCTCGACCACGGGCTACATCTTCGTCGGCAAGATCCGCTGCTGACGGCGCGGTCGCGTCACCGCGCGCCTGGCGCGGGCGGCTCGGCGACGACCTCGACCTTGCCCTTCTTCACGCCGAGGACCACGGTGGCGTCGTCGGTGCTGTAGAGGACGAGCGCGAGGCCACGCTTCGACAGCGCCTTCCGGGAGGCGGCGAGCTCACGCGGGATCGCGCGCGCCGGGATCTTCTCGACCGCCAGCGGATCGTAACCGGGCGCGTAGCGGGGCGAGGCGCGGAGCCACGCACGGGCGACGTCGATCGGGCCCGCGCTGCGGGGCAGCGGGTCGAGCCACACGTCGATCCATTGCTCGCCGATCGTGCCGTCCTGCTCGCGCACGCTCACCAGCACCGCGAGCGCGTGGTTCGCGCCGCGCGTGACGAGGTACCAGCCGCGCAGCTCCTCGGGCGTGCCCGCGAGCTGCATCCGGCGTTCGCCCGCGCGCGCGCCCGGCCTCCGCTCCACCGGATCGGCCAGCACGAGGGCGCTGTCGGGGCCCGCGGTCACGCGCACCTGGAGGCCGCCCGCGACGAAGCTCGCCGGCAGCGTCGATCTGGGCTTGCCGCGATCGGGCGCGGTCGAGCACCTCGTCTCGTGCAGCGACGCGTTGACCATCGAGACGTTGCCCTCGTAGGCATCGACCGGCTCACCGCAGCCGCCGAGCAGCTGCGCCGACGCGTGCTCGGGCACGTCGACCGAGCGATCGATCCCGCCCATCTCGACGTGGAGGTCGGCGCCCTTGCACGCCGGGCGCCACCGTCGGTACGGCCGCAGGAAGTTCGCGCCGTCGGCCGACACGGCGGGGAGCGCGGCGACGGGATCCTTCGCGCGCACGTCGATCGTGACGTCGGCCGCGACCGGCGCCGCGAGGACCACCACGATCAGAATCGAAAGATGATCTCGCCGCATGAGGTGCCCGCCGGACAGGTGAGGGGCTCGCGGCGATCGATCGACAGCACGAGCCCGGTCGTGACGCCCACGGCGACGATGCCGCCGGCGGTGATCCAGAACCACTTGCTCGCGAAGATCGAGGGGCCGCGCGGCTTCGGCTTCTTCGGCGGCTTCGCCACCACCTTCACCTTGGCCTTCGCGACCTGCTCGTAGAGCGGCCCGACGACGTCCGCGAAGGCGTCCTCGAGTTCGCGATCGCCGACGTTCAGCTCCGCGGCCGCCAGCCGCGCGCCGCCGCTCGCCTCGTAGACGAAGACGCGGTAGCGGCCTTCGCCCTTCTCGGCCGAGACCACGACGAGCTGCTCGACGCCGAGCAGCTCGCCCGCCTCCGCGAACCCGGCCTGGGCGCGAGCCGGCGCCAGCGGCGCGCCGAGCCCGACGGTGAGCGCCTCCTCGGCCGCCGCCAGCTCGGCGCCGCGCCGCGACGGCTCGAGCTTCACCGACAGGCGCGCGGCCTTCTTGTCCGAGATCCGGACGGCCTCGACGCGCCGCTCGTGGCCGTCGCGGCGCAGCGTCACGTAGTGCACGCCGGCGGCGAGGCCCTCGACGAGGGTCGGGGTGAACCCGACCAGCTTGCCGTCCACGTAGGCGAGCGCGCCCTCGGGCGTGGTCTCGAGCTCGATCGAGCCACCCTGCAGCTTCCTCGCCCGCTTCTGGGCCTTCTCCCACAAGGGCAGGATCACGCCGGGCTCGAGGTCGGCGTCCGCGACCGCGTCCGGCCGCCACGCGAGCAGCGCGACGAACGTCGCCAGCGCGTCCTTGGTGTCACCCGACAGCGCCTGCGCGGCGCCGAGGAGGAACTGGGCCCGCGCCAGCTCCTGCTTCTGCGTCCACGCCAGCACCCGCGCCAGCTGGACCGACGCCCCCTCGAGCTTGAGGAGCGCGGCCTTGGCCTGCCCGCGGCGGAGCAGCGCCTCGCCGCTCGAAAGGAGCGCGCGCGCCTCGTTGACCACGTCGGTCGGCACCCGCTTGGCGCGCGCCGCGAGCCGATCGTCCTTGTCGACGACGACCAGGCGCTTGTCGCGCTTGAGCGCGCGCTCGACCGAGACCTGCACCGTCGCGCGTCGCGCCATCGGGAAGGGCACGCCCGGCGCCGCGGTCACCACCACCGCCACCGTCGCCTCGCCGTCCTCGTGCTCGCCGGCGTCGCCCTCGTCGGCGTGCACCGCGAGCGGGCGCGCCAGGGACGCGGCGATCACGACGAACGAGACGAGCGCCCCGACGGGGCGACGAGGGGTCGCCATCCGCTAGCGACCCCCGGTGCCGAGGAGCCCGCTCAGGTACGGATCGCTCGCGATGAGCTCCTCCATCATCCCGCGCAGCTCGGCCTGCTCGGCCGGCGGGAGGCCGGCGACCGAGTCGTCGACGAGCCGGGCCATCGCCTGCTCGGGGGTGATGCGGCCCGCGTCGAGGTCGGCCGCGAGCTGGGCGATCGCGTCGGCCTCGAGCCCCTGGGTGGCGTCCGCGGCCGTGGCCTCGGCTCGCGCCGTCCGCCGCGGTGGCCTCGCCAGCGCCCGCGGTCGGGTCGACCGGACCGGGGCCCGAGGGCCCGCCGTTACCTCCGATGCCGCCGATTCCGCTGGTCATGACACCCTCGTCGGGTCCGGAAAAGATACTGCGATCGGGCGGGGTTTACGAGTACCGGGCATGAGCCTCTCCTTGTGAGATACCGGCCTTATCGAAGGTGCCCGGTGGCGGTTGCGTGAAAAATGAGGCCGGCCCGTGCAAGATGTCGGCGTGAAGCGCACAGCACTCGTCGTTCTCCTCGCCGTGGCGTGTGGTCCCAAGGGTGGAGGCGGCGGTCCTGGCGGCGGTGGCGGCGGCGCGATGCCGGCCGCGGTGTCGGCCTACGCCGGGCTGCGGTGGGTGCCGGCCGATGCGACCTACGTCGTCGCGGCCCGGCGCACCGGGGACGCCGTCGTCCTCCTGAAGAGCGCGGTCGACGCGCTGGGGATCGTGGGCGAGTTCGACGCGTCCGAGCTGAGCCGCGAGTCGGTCGACGAGCTCGGCTTCGACATCCTCTCGGCGGAGGCGTACGCCGAGCTGGGGGTCGATCTCGAGCGCGGGCTCGCGGTGTGGTCGCGCGGGCTGGGGCCGAGCTTCGCCGTGCCGCTCGCCGATCCCCAGCGCCTCGCCGCCGAGATCGAGCGCCGGCGGGGTCCCGGCACGATCGTGCAGGTGAGCCGCGCCCACGACACCGACGTCTTCACCATCCGCCCGGATCGCGACGCCGCGTTCCACTGGGCGATCGCCGGCGACTGGTTCCTCGCTCACCTCGAGGTGACCGAGGAGCGTGAGGCCGAGGGGGCGTGGTTCGAGGAGGCGTGGGCGGCGCGCGGCGGGCTCGCCGGGCACGCCGACTTCCTGGCCGCGCTCGACGAGGGAACGAAGCGGCTC
>DDTA01000241.1:165-388 GCA_002344285.1 Myxococcales bacterium UBA2376 | reverse complement strand
GCACGGGCGGCCTGCGCGCGCTCCTGACCAGGGTGCCGCCCGGGTGGGTCGACGCGCGCCGGGGCGCGCCGCTCCAGCTCGACGTCGGCGTCGACGTCCGCGCCGTCGCGCGCGGGCTCTCCCCGTGCGCCGGTGACGACCTCGCGGCCGGACTGGACCGCGACATGCCGTCGAGCGGTCGGGGCTTCGTGCACGAGGTCGACCTCGACGACATGAAGGGCCG
>DDTA01000241.1:0-122 GCA_002344285.1 Myxococcales bacterium UBA2376 | reverse complement strand
CGCGCGCTCGACGAGATCCCCGGCATCCGCTTCATGAAGAAGGTGCGATCGGTGGGGCCGGTCGACGTGACCGACGTGAACGTGCCCATGCTGCCGCGGTTCTCGTACGCGCAGGTCGGCGC
>DDTA01000121.1 GCA_002344285.1 Myxococcales bacterium UBA2376 | reverse complement strand
TCGGCGTCCCCTTCTCGGATCCGAGCGCCGACGGCGCCGCGATCCAGCGCGGCATGGAGCGCGCGCTGGCGGCCGGCGCCGGGCTCAACCACGCGCTCGACGCGGTCGCCGGCGCGCGCGCCGCCGGCTGCGACGTGCCGGTCGTCCTGTTCGGCTACTACAACCCGATCTTCGTGATGGGCGTCGAGGCGTTCGCGGCCCGCGCGCACCGCGCCGGCGTCGACGCCGTGCTCACGGTCGATCTGCCGATCGACGAGCTCGACGAGCTGCGCCTGCCGCTCGAGACCCGCGGCGTCGGCGTCGTGCCGCTGGTCGCGCCCACGTCGACGCGCGAGCGGATCCTGCGCGTCGCCACGCTCGACCCGCCGTTCGTCTACTACATCTCGCTCACCGGCGTGACCGGCGCCGCGATGACGAACGCCAG
Source organism: Myxococcales bacterium UBA2376 (assembly GCA_002344285.1). Taxonomy (GTDB): domain Bacteria; phylum Myxococcota_A; class Polyangia; order Haliangiales; family Haliangiaceae; genus UBA2376. The sequence continues at coordinate 14,271 of DDTA01000121.1, read as the reverse complement.
GGTCTCGGCCGATCGCGTCGCCGAGATCCGCGAGCTGACCGGCGCGCCGGTCGCCGTCGGCTTCGGCATCAAGACCGCCTTCGATGCGCGCGCCGTCGGCAAGGTCGCGGACGGCGTCGTCGTCGGCTCGGCCGTGGTCTCCCGCGTCGGTGGCGCCGCCGCCGGCGAGGCCGCCGCCGCCGTCGCCGAGCTGGTCGCCGAGCTGCGGGCGGCGTTGTAGCTGCGCGTCCTTCGACTCGCCGGCTGCGCCGGCTCGCTCGGGACGAACGTCAGCGGTCCCAGCGCGTGCGCACGCCCTGGATGATCGCGCGCAGCTCGTCGTCGTCGACGCGCTCGGCCTCGCGCGCGATCTGCTCGGCGCGCACCGGGCCCGCCGGCGTCGCGGGCAGCGGCGCCGGCCGCTTGCGCCGGTTCATCCACCGCCGCAGCGCCGCCACCGGATCCTCGGCGGAGACGATGCGCGCGCCGCCGAAGTGGAGCCGCAGATCCGTGACCAGCGGCGGATCGCCGAGGCCACGGTTGATGTCGGCGATCACCTGCGCCTTCATCGCGCGGAGCTCCTGCATCCACGGCGAGCTCTTCACCCACACGGAGAGCACGCCCTTGTGCAGGCCGTCGGGCGCCGTGACCCGCGCGATCGTCGGGCCCACGAGATGATGCCACTCGATCACGACGCGCTGCTGGCGCATCACCTCGCCGAGCCCGTGCGCGTCGGCGAGCGCGGGCAACAGCTCCTCGAGCGGCCGGGCCTCGCCCTCGAGCCGTTCGAAGTAGTCGCGCGCCACGCGGCCCTCGCCCGCTAGTCGGCGACGAGGCGGCGGACCAGCTCGCGCAGGCGCCGCGACCCGTCGCCGTCGCGATAGAGGAACTTGAGCCCGGTCGCGCCGCTCGGCACGTGGTAGCTGACGCGGCTCTGGATCGTCATCGGCGCGACCGACCCGGGCGGCGCGATCTCGACGATCACGTCCTGGCCCATGGGCAGCGGCTGATGGGTCGTGAGCATTCCACCGCCCGCGCTGATCTCGCAGAGCGTGCTCTCGTGCGTCTCGGGGTTCTGCCCGATGCGGTAGCGCACGTTCACGGTGACCGGGAAGCGATCGTGCCGCCGGCGCGGCGCGTCCGGCCGCTGACCGGCGAGCGCCTCGGTGACGAACTCGCGCTTGTGGCTCTCGGCATCCGCGAACCGGACGGTCGCGCCGGCGCGCACGCGCAGCCGCGGCAGCGCCGGACGCCACGCGTCGACCGCGCCGCGGATGAGGACCTTGTTGGGCAGACCCGGCGAGGCGATCTCGACCACCACATCGTCACCCGCCGTGAGCGGCTCGGTGGTCGGTACGAAGATCGCCCCACTCGTGCCCCCCTCGGTCAGGCACGTCTGCCACTCGTCGTGGCTCTTGATGCGCAACCGCAAGATCTTCATTTCCGGCTCCGACCGTATCACGGTCTTCCCGGATCCGCGACGCTCACCCTTTGAAGCGGAGCCGCCAGACCATTCTCATGGCTTCCGACACGATACGTCCCGACATCTTGGACTGGCCCACGCGCCGGTCGACGAACACGATGGGGGTCTCCACCAGGGTGAGCCCGGCCGAGATCGCCCGGTACTTCATCTCGATCTGGAAGCCGTAGCCGTTCGACCGGATCGACTGGAGGTCGATCGCCTCGAGCGCCCTCCGCTTCCAGCAGACGAAGCCAGCCGTGACGTCGCGCACCGCGACGCCGAGCACCGTGCGCGCGTAGAAGCTGCCGCCACGCGAGATGATCCGGCGCCCGAGGCCCCAGTTCCGGGTTCCGCCGCCGGCGACCCAGCGCGAGCCGACGACGACGTCGGCGCCGCCCTCGGCCAGCTCGATCATCCCCGGCACGTACGTCGGATCGTGGCTGAAGTCGGCGTCCATCTCGAAGAACAGGTCGTAGTCGCGGGCGAGCCCCCACGCGAAGCCTTCGAGGTACGCCGTGCCGAGCCCGAGCTTGCCCGCCCGGTGGAGCACGTGGAGCCGCTTGTCCTCCCGGGCCAGCCGGTCGAGCACGTCGCCGGTGCCATCGGGCGAGTTGTCGTCGACGAACAGGATGTTGGCGTTCGGGACAGGGGCGAGGAAGTGACGCGACACCTCCTCGACGTTCTCGCGCTCGTTGTACGTCGGCACGATGATGAGAGTGCGGGAGGCGGCCACCGCGGGCACAATAGCGCAGGTGCGCGCCATCGCGTGGATCGACGGAGCGGTTGTGCCTCTCGACGAGGCGCGCGTGCCGATCACGGACCGCGGGTTCCTCTGGGGGGATCACGTGTTCGAGGTGATCCGCGCCGAGGCCGGGCGACTCTGCGACGGCGACGCGCATCTCGCGCGCCTCGTCCGCTCGGCGGCGCTCGTCCGCATGTCCGCCCCCGACGTCGAGGCCGTCGAGCGGGCGATCGCGGCGACCCTCGCAGCGTGCGCGGCCCGGTCGGCAGCGGTGCGCGTCATCTGGACCCGCGGGGAGGCGAGGACCCTGTCGCTGGCGACCGCGGGCGCGCCCCGCCTCGTGATCATCGCCGAGCCGCTGGCGCTCGCCGCCGGGGCCCGCGGGATCAGGCTGGCCGTGGTGAGGGGAGGGCGGGGCGGCCTCGTGCCGGCGGCCGCCAAGTCCGGCAATCATCTCGGCAGCGTCCTCGCCCTCGCGGCCGCGGCCGACGCGGGGGCCGACGACGCGCTCCTCGTCGACGAGCAGGATCGCGTGCTCGAGACCGCCTCGGCGAACCTGTTCCTGGTCGAGCCGGGCGGCGTGGTCACCCCGAGCGGCGCGCTCCTGGCGGGCGTCACCGGGGCGCGCGTGGCGCAGCTGTTGCGCGCGACGGGCCACACCGTCCTCACCGGGGCGGTCTCGCTCGACCGCGTCGTGGCCGCGACCGAGCTGTTCGTCACCAGCTCGCGCCGGGGCGTCATGCCGGTGGTGGCGCTGGACGGCAGTCCGCGCGACGTCGGCCCGGTCGCGCGGGCGGCAGCCACGGCGTACGGGCGGTGGCTGGAGGCGTGCGCGGAGGGAAGGGAAACGGCGCCGTTGGCATATACTGGGGGCTGATGGCCCGCCGCGATGTCCGGACCTTGCGCGATGCCGCCGCGTCGGCCTCCGGCGAGGGCAAGCACCGCAAGGCGCTCGAGTACTACCTCGAGCTCGAACAGGTCGAGCCCCAGTCGCCCGACTGGGCCAAGCGCGCCGCCGAGACCTACCGCCGGCTGGGCAAGAACCGCGAGGCCGTGGCCGCCTACGATCGCGCGGTCGATCGCTACGTGCAGACCGGCTTCCTCGTGCAGGCGATCGCCGTGTGCAAGGTGATCCTCCAGATCGATCCCGGCCACGAGGCGACCAAGCGCCGGCTGGCGACCATCACCCAGCAGCAGGACACGACGAAGACGGCGGTGGGCGCCATCGAGAACCGCCACCGAGGCGGCACGATCCACCCACCCACGCCCCGACCCGTGGCGCGCATCCCGCGGCCGCCCGCGCCCATGGCGGAAGGCACCTCACCGCCGCCGACGAGCGCGGCACCGCTGCCGCCGCCGTCACAGGTGGCGCCGCCGGTCTCTGCCAGACCCGTGATGTCGGATCCGGCCATCGTCGTCGCCCCACCGCTCGTGGACGACGGCACGGCGACGATCGACGATCTGTCGCTGGACGACTTCGGCCCCGATCCGGGCGGGTCGCTCCAGCTCGACGAGCTCAACCCGTCACGAACGCGAACGGGCTCGGGACCGATCGTGATCGAGCCCGGCGCACCGCTCGACAGCGTGACGCTGGCCGACGCGGTGCCGGGCGCGCTCGCCGCGCGGAAGTCCGACGGCACGGCGTCGGGCATCATGGTGATCCCGATCGACGACGGCCCGCGCGAGGAGGACGTCGAGGAGGGCTCGCTGCCGTCGCTCGAGATCGAGTCGGTGACCGTCCCCCGCGACGTCGAGGTCGGGCCCGAGCTCGTCCTGGAGGCGGCGGAGGACCCGGTCGAGCTCGACGTCGAGGATCTCGAGGATCTCGCCGAGCCGCGCCCCTACTCGGCCGCGGCCCGGCGGGCGCTCGAGACCACGCCCTTGTTCGCCGGGCTCCCGTCGGCGGCGCTGGAGCAGCTGATCGAGCGCCTGAGCCTCGTCGAGCTGCAGGCCGGCGAGGTGCTCTTTCGTCAGGGCGACCCCGGCGACGCCCTCTTCGTGGTCGCCGAGGGCTCGGTCGTGGTGCACAGCGAGGGCCCGCCGCGCCACGAGCTCACGCGCTTCGGCCCGGGCTCGTTCTTCGGCGAGGTCGCGCTCGTCACCGAGGAGCCGCGCTCGGCGACGGTCACCGCCGGCGTCGACACCCAGCTCCTCGCCGTCGACCGCGACGCCGTGCGCATGCTCGTCGCGGATTTTCCCGACGTGTTGCCGGTGATCCTGCGCTTCCTCCGCGAACGCCTCGTCGATCGTCTCGTGCAGACGCACCCGCTGTTCGCGTCGTTCGGCGCCGGTGACCGCGCGTACCTCGTCGCCCAGTTCAAGTTCCTCGAGATCGACCCCGGTTCGCTGATCGTGCGCGAAGGCGGACGCCCGGCCGGGCTCTACGCCATCCTGTCGGGGCGGGCCGAGGTCACGACGCGCGGCGAGAAGGTCGCGACGTTCGGGCCCGGCGATCTCTTCGGCGAGATCTCGCTCCTCACCGGTGCTCCGTCGCCCGCCGCGGTCACCGCGATCGGCCGCTGCCTCGCGCTCTGCATGCCGTCGGCGGCGTTCCGCGAGATCATCATGACGCACCCGCAGGTGCTGTCCTACGTCGGCGACCTCGCCGACGAGCGCAAGAAGGCGCACGGCGCGCGCCTGCTCTGATCGGCTCAGTTGGAGATCGGGATGGCGGTGCCCTTGCCGCTGCCGCCGCTGCCCTCGGTGGGCGCCGTCGGGGTCTCGGCGTTGCGGAACGGGTTCCACCCGAAGGCCGTCGCGACCAGGGCGCCGGCGATGAGCAGGAAGATGATGCCGATGAGGCCGTGCTGCCGGCGCGGCATCGCGTAGAGGCCACGGCGGTGCTCCGCGCGGTCCTCGTCGGAAGGACCGCCGAACGCGAGCCAGAGCCGGTAGATCCCGAACAAGATCACGGCGCCGGCGATCAGGAGGGCGAGCCACTGGGGGATCATCGAGGCGTGAATAGCACGGCGATTGGTTGGACCTCCCGTTGCCGCGACGCCGCGATCGGGCCTCATCGTTGACATTTCCGTGGCGCCGAGCAAATGTGCCGGGCCCGGGAACGGCCCATGCGGCAATCGCACCATAAGTACAAGAATTCCGCCGCGTTTTACGACGTGGACGGGACGCTCATCCGGATCAACATCGTCCACGCGTTCGCGTTCTACGCGCGCCGCCAGCCCTCGCTGATCGAGAGCGCGAAGCGCACCGTGCTGACCGCCGCCTCGATCCCGGTCTTCTGGGCCGCGGACAAGGTCTCGCGGAAGTGGTTCAACGAGATCTTCTACCGCGGCTACGAGGGCGCGTCCGAGGATCGCCTGGTGATGCTCGCCGACGAGCTGTTCGAGGACGTCATCAAGCCCAACATCTACCCGCGCACCCGCGACCTCATCGAGGAGTCGCGCCGCGCCGGCTGCCGCCAGGTCATCATCTCCGGCGCGCTCGACTTCACGCTGCGCCCGCTGGCCAAGTACCTCGAGGTCGACGAGCTCATCGCCAACCGCCTCGAGTTCGACGGCGGCTACGCCACCGGCAAGCTGAAGAAGCCGTTCATCGCCGGCGCCACCAAGGCCGAGGTGATGCGCGACTACGCGCGCCGCCACGACCTCGACCTCGGGTCGTCGTGGGCGTACTCGGACAGCTTCTCCGACTTCCCCATGCTCGCGGTCGTGGGTCACCCGACCGCGGTCAACCCCGATCTCCGCCTGCGATCGATCGCCAGGAGCTACGACTGGCCGGTGCTCGATCTCGATCAAGCCGCCTAGGGAACTCATGCGCGCCACCCGTCCACGCACCCGCCCCCAGAGCCGCGAGCACGTCGTCACCATCGACACCGACTCGGCCCCCCGCATCCTGTTCTCCGGCGAGAACTTCCTCCTCGAGGATCTCCCGGTCGGCACGCGCGTCATCTACCCCAAGCGCCCGCTCACCGGCGTCGCCAACCCCCGGGCGGCGATCCGCTACGCGCTCAACCACCCCGAGAACATGGAGCCGCTGCACGCGCTGCTCCGGCCCGGGATGAAGGTGACGGTCGCGATCGACGACATCTCGATGCCGCTGCCGATCATGCGCACGCCCGACGTGCGCCAGCTCGTGCTCGAGATCGTGTGCGAGATGCTCGCCGATCATGGCGTCGACGACGTCCACCTGGTGATCGCGCTGGCGCTCCACCGGCGGATGACCGACGCCGAGATCAAGCGGATGGTCGGCGACAAGATCTGGAACGAGTACTGGCCGGAGCGCCTGTACAACCACGACGCCTGCGATCCCGACGGCATGGTCGTCATCGGCAAGACCCGCCACGGCGAGCTGGTCGAGTGCAACCGGCGCGCGGCGGAGAGCGACCTCGTCATCTACGTGAACCTCAACTTCGTGCCCATGAACGGCGGGCACAAGTCGGCCGCCGTCGGCCTCTGCGGCTACGAGAGCCTCAAGTCGCACCACACGCCCAAGGCGATCGTCGACTCCAACTCGTATATGAACCCGCCCGACTCGGCCATCGCGCACTCGATGACCCGGCAGGGCAAGGTGCTCGAGGAGAGCGTCAAGATCTTCCACATCGAGACCGTGCTCAACAACCGCACGTTCGATGGCCCGCTCGACTTCCTCATGAAGAACGAGGACGACTTCACCGAGAGCGACCGGCTGAAGTTCTCGGCGATGAAGTGGGCGCTCGACAAGCTGCCCTTCGCGGCGCGGCGCGAGCTCTTCATGCGCACGCCGGCGGCCTACGAGCTCATCGCCTGCTACGCAGGCGCGTGCGAGCCGGTGCACGACAAGACCGTGGCCAAGAGCTTCGAGCAGTACGCGGTCGAGATCGAGGGTCAGGCCGACATCCTCATCACCGGCATCCCCTACGTCTCGCCCTACAACGTCAACTCGAAGGCGCTCAACCCGCTGCTCGTGCAGGTGATGGCGCTCGGCTACTACTACCACATGTACCGGAACAAGCCGGTCGTGCGCGACGGCGGCGTCATGATCGTGACCCACCCGTGCTCGGACAAGTTCGATCCGGTGCACCACCCGAGCTACATCGAGTTCTTCAACCGGCTCCTGCCCGAGACCCGTGACGCGTACGTGCTCGAGCAGAAGTACCAGGACGAGTTCGCGTACAACCCGAGCTACGTCGAGATGTACCGCCGCGGCAACGCGTACCACGGCGCCCACCCGTTCTACATGTGGTACTGGGGCCAGCGCGGGCGCGAGAAGCTGTCGCGCGTCATCTGCGTCGGCGCCGACAACGCCACGGTGCCGGAGCTGATGGGCTGGGAGACCGCGGACTCGCTCGCCGAGGCGATCGCCATGGCGCGCACGACCATGGGGCGCAGCGCCCAGATCACGATGCTGCACCACCCGCCGATCGTGATCTCGGACGTGCTGTGATGGGCGGCGCGAACGGCGCCAACGGCGCGAACGGCCAGGCGACGCGGCTCGACGTCGCCGCCACGCTCGAGGGCAAGCGCATCCTGCTCATCGGCACCACCGGCTTCGTCGGCAAGGTGGCGCTGGCGATGCTGCTCGAGCGCTACCCGGGGATCGGGAAGATCTACTGCCTGGTGCGTCCGGGCGCGGGCAACACCGCCGAGGAGCGCTTCTACAAGAAGGTCGCCGGCTCGGAGGCGTTCAAGCCGCTCCGCGACAAGCACGGCGACGGCCTCCAGGCCTTCCTCGAGTCGAAGATCGTCGCCATCCCCGGCGACATCGGGCGACCGATCTGCAACTTCACCGACGAGCAGTTCGCGATGTTCGAGGCCGATGGCGGCCTCGACGTGATCCTCAACAGCGCCGGCCTGGTCTCGTTCATGCCGTCGCTCGAGAGCGCGCTGCGCATCAACGCGCTCGGCGCCAAGAACGTGCTCGACGCGGCTCGCAAGGCCAAGGCCAAGCTGGTCCACGTCTCGACCTGCTACGTCGCCGGCGTGCGCTCGGGCGAGGTGTGGGAGGACGAGCCGGTGGTCGGCTACTTCCCGCGCAAGGACGAGCTGCGCGACAAGGACTTCGACGCCGCCGCCGAGATCGTCGACTGCCAGCGCATCATCGATCAGGTCCGCGACCAGTCGAACGATCGCGCCCACATCTCCGAGTTCCGCGAGAAGGCCGCCAGGTCGCTGCGCGACCAGCGCCGCGACCCCGACGACGAGGCCGACCTCAAGCTGGCCGTCGCCCGCGAGCGCAAGATCTGGACGGCGACCCGGCTCACCGAGCTGGGCATGGAGCGCGCCACCCACTGGGGCTGGACCAACACGTACACGTACACCAAGAGCCTGGGCGAGCAGGTCATCCTCGCCGATCCGACGGTCGTGTCGACGGTGGTGCGTCCCGCCGTCGTCGAGAGCGCGGTGCGCTTCCCGTTCCCGGGCTGGAACGAGGGCTTCAACACCACCGCGCCGCTGGTCTACCTCGTGCTCAAGGGCCATCGCTCGATCGTGGCCGGCGAGCACTCCACGATGGACATCATCCCGGTCGACTTCATCGCGGCCGGCATGCTGCTGGCGACCGCGGCGATCCTCGACGGGACCCACGAGCCGGTCTACCAGCTCGGCTCCTCGGACTCGAACCCGGTCACGTCGCGCCGTCTCACCGAGCTCACCGGTCTCGCGATCGCCCGCCGCCATCGCCAGAAGGCGAAGCGAGGTGAGGAGAAGTGGCGCTCGCGCATCAAGGCGCGCCTCGAGGGCCGCCCGGTCACCTACGAGCAGTTCGACCGCTGGTCGTCGCCGCTGCTCAAGCGCGTCGCCGACGGCCTCATCAAGGTCATCGACGAGAAGCTGCCGCGCTGGGGCGCGCCGCGCGTCGAGGCCGCCGCCGCCCGCGCGCGCGACGAGCTCAAGCGCGTGAGCCAGTTCAGCGAGCAGGTGATCGGCCTGATGGACATGTTCCGGCCGTTCAACCACGACTTCGAGATCAAGTTCCGCTGCGACAACATCCGCGCGCTGTGGGCGCGGGTGACGCCGGAGGATCAGGAGAAGCTGTGGTGGGGCCCCGAGACCATCGACTGGCGCGAGTACTGGATCGGCAGCCACATCAGCGGCCTCGAGAAGTGGGTGTTCCCGACGCTCGACGACGAGTTTGGCCCCAAGCCGCGCTCGGTCTACACGTACAAGGAGCTGCTCGAGCTCTGGGAAGCGACCACCAAGCTCCACAAGAACCGCGTCGCGCTCAAGCTGCGGCCCAAGCTGCGTGACGGCGAGGATCCTCGCGACGTCGAGCCCATCGTCTACACCTACGGCAAGATCGCCGACCTCGCGCTCGTCGGCGCCGGTCAGCTGCGCCAGCGCGGCGCCGCCGGCGCCCGCGTGATGCTCATGAGCGAGAACCGGCCGGAGTGGGGCATCGCGTACTTCGCGATCCTGCAGGCCGGGGGCACGGTCGTGCCGCTCGACAAGGAGCTCACCTCCGCCGAGGTCGCCAACCTGGCGCGGGTGAGCGGGGCCAAGGCGATCATCCTGTCGGACAAGGTCGCCGAGCGGCTTGCCCCGGTTTCGCTGAGACCGGCGGCCGCGTCGTCCGACGCGGGCGCTGGTGAGGTCGACGTCCCGTTCATCTCGTTCGACGACCTCTTCACCGAGCCCGACGTGTCCCCGGGCGCGGTGGCGCCGGCGGTGAAGTCGGACTCGGTGGCGTCGCTCATCTTCACCTCGGGCACCACCGGGCAGCCCAAGGGCGTGATGCTCTCGCACAAGAACTTCACGGCGATGGTCGCGAAGCTCGCCGGCGCGTTCCAGCTCTACAAGCACGACGCGCTGCTGAGCGTGCTGCCGCTGCACCACACCTTCGAGTTCTCGGCCGGGTTCCTCATGCCGCTCATGCACGGCGCGTCGATCACCTACCTCGAGGAGATCGAGGCCGACGCCCTGTCGGACGCGCTGAAGGACGGCGGGATCACGGGCATGGTCGGCGTGCCCGCGCTCTGGCAGCTGCTCGAGCGCAAGATCTTCAAGGAGGTCTCGGAGCGCGGCGTCCTCGTCGAGCGCGCCTTCGACACCATCATCGACCTCAACCGGAACATGCGGGACACGCTGGGCTTCGGCTTCGGCAAGGTCGCGTTCTGGCCGGTGCACCGCAAGCTGGGCGGGCGCATGCGGCTGCTGATCAGCGGTGGCAGCGCGCTGCCCGCCGACACGATGAAGGCGTTCCAGGGCCTCGGCTTCAACCTCTACGAGGGCTACGGCATGACCGAGGCGGCGCCGGTCATCACGGTGACGCGGCCCGGCGAGAAGATCATCCCGGGCTCGGTGGGCAAGCCGCTGACTGGCATCGACGTGCGCATCGACAACCCCGACGCCAGCGGCGTGGGCGAGGTGTGCGCGAAGGGGCCGAACGTCATGCTCGGCTACTTCGAGAACCCCGAGGCGACCGCGCAGACGCTCGAGAACGGCTGGCTCCACACCGGCGACCTCGGGCGCTTCGACGCCGACGGCAACCTCTACATCGTCGGACGCAAGAAGGAGATGATCCTCGGCCCGTCGGGCGAGAACGTCTACCCCGACGAGCTCGAGGACGTGTACGGCGACTCGCCGTACGTGAAGGAGATCTCGATCGTCGGGTTGCCGGCGGGCGAGGGCGCCGAGACCGTCGCCGCGCTGGTCGTGCCCGACTACGAGCACGACGGCAAGGACCGCGAGGCGGTGCGCGAGGAGGTCCGCGCCCACCTGCGCGACGTCTCCAAGCAGCTGCCGCTCTACAAGCGGCTCAAGGTCGTCCACCTGTGGGATCTCGACCTGCCGCGCACGTCGACCCGCAAGGTGAAGCGGCGCGACGTGGTGAAGGAGCTCGAGCGGCTGGAGAAGGCCGCGAGGAGCGGGGCCGAGGTGAAGAAGCAGGCCGGCGCCGCGCCGTCGGGTGACTGGGTGAAGGACGTGATCGCCCAGACCGCGCAGAAGAAGCGCGCCGAGATCACGGGGGAGACGCGCCTCGACGCGCTCGGCTACGACTCGCTGATGTTCACGGAGCTCGGCGTCGCGCTCGAGGGCGCGGGCGTCGTGTTGCCGGATCCGAGCGAGCTCGCCGGCCTCGAGACCGTGGCCGACGTCGAGGCGCTGGTCGCGCGCCAGGGCGGCAAGGCCGCCGCCGCGGCCAAGGTGAAGAAGCTGACCGGGAAGGCGCGGGCGGAGGCCAGGGAGCAGGCGGAGGACGAGGACGAGATCGCGGTGCCGGCGCCGGTCGTGCGCGTCGGGCGCCGCCTCCTGCGCACCGGCATGCGCGCGCTCTACGACCGCTACCTGGACACCCGCATCACCGGCAAGGCGTACGTGCCGCCGTTCGGCGGCTACATCGTCGCGGCGAACCACGCCAGCCACCTCGACATGGGCCTGTGCAAGTACGCGCTCGGCGAGGAGGGCGACGCCCTGGTCGCGCTGGCGGCCAAGGACTACTTCTTCGACGATCCGGTGCGCAAGGCGTACTTCGAGAACTTCACCAACCTGGTGCCGATGGAGCGCTACGGCTCCTTGCGCGAGTCGTTGCGCCTGGCGGCCGACGTGATCCGCGACGGCTACATCCTGCTCATCTTCCCCGAGGGCACGCGCTCGGAGAGCGGCGTGATGGCCGACTTCAAGCCGTCGCTCGGCTACCTGGCGCTCACCAACCGCTGCGGCATCTTGCCGATGTACCTGTCGGGCACGCACGACGCGATGCCCAAGGGCAACTACCTGCCGACCCAGGGCGCGGACGTGGCGGCGCACATCGGGCCGTTCCTCACGCCCGACGCGGTCGCCGCGCTCGCCGCCGGCAAGAGCCGCAGCGAGAGCTACCGCGCCGTGAGTCAGCACGTGGAAGGCATCATCCGCCGGCTCGCGCCGAAGTCGCAGGCGTGGACGCTCGGCGAGGCGGGCACGACGCCGCTGGCGCAGTGGCAAGAACAAGCATCCGTTCCCCCCGAGCGAGGTCGCGAAGCGACCGAGTCGAAGGGCGCGGCCGAGGACGAGGTGCGCCCGTGAGTGTCGTCGTCGTCACCGGCGCCACCGGCTTCCTCGGCGAGCACCTGTGCGCCGAGCTGCGCGGCCGCGGTCACACCGTGCGCGCGCTGGCGCGGACGAGGAGCGATCACCTCGCCGAGCTCGGCTGCGAGATCCATCGCGGCGACGTGCTCTCGGCGAGCGATCTCGACAAGGTCCTGCCCGGCGCCGCGGCGGTGTTCCACCTCGCCGGCATGGTGTCGCGCAGCCCGGACGACGTCTCGCGCATGATGCGCCTGCACGTGAACGGCACGCGCGCGACGCTCGAGGCGATGGCGCGTCACGGCGTGCGGCGGATGGTGCTGGCGTCGACGTCGGGCACGATCGCGGTGTCGAAGGACGAGGAGATCCTCGACGAGACCCACGGCACGACCGAGGAGCTGGTCGCCGGCTGGCCGTACTACACGTCGAAGATCTACCAGGAGCGCCTCGCGTTCGATCTCGGCGCGACCCTCGGCCTCGAGATCGTGTCGGTGAACCCGAGCCTCCTGCTCGGCCCGGGCGACCGCCGGCTGTCGTCGACCGGCGACGTCCTGAACTTCCTGCGCGGCAACATCCCGACCGTCCCGCCCGGCGGCATCAACTTCGTCGACGCGCGCGACGTGGCGGCCGCGACCGCCACCGCGCTCGAGCGCGGACGCACCGGCGAACGCTACCTCCTGGGCGGCCCGAACTGGACGATGGCCGAGTTCTTCGGGCGGCTGGGCCGGGTCGCGCGCGTGCGCGGGCCGTGGCTCAAGCTGCCGTCGAGCCTGCAGCGTTGGGGCGCCGCCGCGATGGAAGAGGTGTACCGCTGGCGCGGCAAGGAGCCGCCGGTCGACCGCATCTCCGTCGAGATGAGCGAGCACTACTGGTGGTTCGACTCGTCGAAGGCGGCGCGTGAGCTCGGGTTCGAGGCGCGTGATCCCGCGCTCACCTTGCACGACACGGTGAAGTACCTGCGCCAGGATCTCGGCAGCGATCTGTGACGTCGGGCGCGGCGCGACCGCGCGGACGATTTCGGGTAACCGGATCGCTCGCTGGCTCGTAGCTACCCCGTGGCGGCCCCCGAAATCCCTGACATGTACGACCCGGCCGCGTATGCTTCCGACATGGTGGAACCTGGCCAGGTCCTGGCAGGCAAGTTCCAGGTCGAGCGCGTGCTCGGGCAGGGCGGCATGGGCATGGTCGTCGCCGCCCAGCACCTGCAGCTCGGCCAGCTCGTCGCGCTCAAGTTCCTGTTGCCGCAGGCGATGCACTCGCCCGAGACGTCGGAGCGCTTCCTGCGCGAGGCGCGCGCGGCGGTGCGGCTCAAGAGCGAGCACGTCGGCCGCGTGATCGACGTCGGCACGCTCGACACGGGCGCGCCGTACATCGTGATGGAGTACCTCGACGGCCAGGATCTCGACGGGTTCCGCCGCACGCACCAGCGGATCCCGGTGATCCAGGCGGTCGACTTCGTGTTGCAGGCGAGCGAGGCGATCGCCGAGGCGCACTCGATCGGCATCATCCACCGCGACCTCAAGCCGGCGAACCTGTTCCTGAGCGTGCGCGCGGACGGCACGCCGATCGTCAAGGTGCTCGACTTCGGCATCTCGAAGGCGACGCAGGAGCAGCAGGACTTCTCCCTGACGCGCACGGCGACGATCATGGGCTCGCCGGGCTACATGTCGCCCGAGCAGCTGCGCTCGGCGCGGGACGTCGACGCGCGCACCGACGTCTGGGCGCTCGGCGTGATCCTCTACGAGCTGGTCAGCGGCCAGGCGCCGTTCGCCGCCGACGCGATCACGGAGCTGACGCTCAAGGTCGCGATGGATCCGACGCCGCCCCTGGGCGTGCCGGCGCCGCCGGGCTTCGAGGACGTCATCCGGCGGTGTCTCGAGAAGGAGCCGGCGAACCGCTTCGGCAGCGTCGCGGAGCTCGCGGCGGCGCTCGTGCCCTTCGGTCCGCCCAACGCCGCCGAGATGGCGAAGCGCATCGCGCGTGTGCAGGCCGGACTGTCGACGCAGACCCGGCAGAAGAGCGCGGTGGGCGTGGCGCTCGCGCCCACGACCCTGTCGGGCTCGACCGGGTATGCCTCGACGGCGTCGGGCGCTGTGCCGCCGAAGAGCAAGCGCGGGTTGTTCATCGGCGTCGGCGCCGCGGTGGTCGCG
>DDTA01000204.1 GCA_002344285.1 Myxococcales bacterium UBA2376 | reverse complement strand
TCAGGACCCGGCCGCGCCGTGCAGGAAGAGATCGGTGACGCCGCCGAGGATGACCGGCAGCGGCAACGCCGCGGTCGCGGACCCCGACCAGGCCATGAGCGCCGCGAAGACGTTGAGGAGGAACATGTCGGCCAGGATCTGGGCCGGCAGCTTGGCGCGCAGCTCGCCGCCCTCGACGGCGGCGGCGACGTGCTTGACCAGCTCGAGGCGGAGGGGCTGCTGGTCGCGAGCGGCCTCGACGGCGGCGATGCGCCGCAGCGCCACGGCGCCGGCGTGCGGCAGGAGCGCGCGCTTGTCGGCCCAGACCTCGGCGAAGGCGTCGGTCGTGGCCTTCAGCACCGCGGGCAGCGGCTTGCCGCGTCGCACCGCGGCGGTCCGCGCCATCTTGCCGACGATGTGCGCGTCGCTCCGCCGGATCAGCTCGATGAGGACGTCGTCCTTCTGCGGGAAGTGGAAGTAGAAGGTGCCGCGGGCGACCTTGGCCCGGGCGACGATGTCGTCGATGCCGACCGCGTCGTAGCCTCGCTCGTCGAACAGCGCTAGCGCGGTCGCGAAGAGGTGCTCGCGGGTCGCCTCTCGCTGGAGGTCGCGCTGCCGGGCCACGGGAACGCACTGTACACCGCGGTCACCGCCGCCGCGGCCAGCGCGGCCCCGACGATCACGCCGTCGCCGACGCCCAGCGCCTTGAGGCCGTGGAACGGCAGGAACGCGAGCACGCCGAGCACGATCGTGCCGACGGTGATCGGCAGGCACAGCCACAGGGGCGGGCGCGCGGCGCCGGCGTAGCGCTGGGCGCGCGCCGCCCAGGCGGTGAGCGCGCAGAGGATCGCGCCGAAGCTGAGGTGCCAGAAGAAGCTGGTCACCGGCACGCCGAGCCAGCGGTACGCGATGTTGGGATCGTTGTCGAACCAGACCCACCAGCCGAAGCGCGGGCCGGCGATGTCGAACGGCACGTCGACGCAGACGATGAGGAGCCCGGCGGTGATCGCCTCGGCGGCCGGCCCGAGGCGAGCGGCGATGCGCAGGCTGCGGGCGAGCGCGATGCCGGTGTAGAGGAGGACGGGGTAGACGACGGTGATGTAGAGCGGCAGCTGGTCGGCGTAGAACATCACCGTGAAGCGGCCGTGCGCGAAGTTGTCGACGGCGTTGTAGGAGACGATCTCCATCACGAGGCCGTAGACGAAGATCGTGACCCACGTGAGCAAGGCGGCGCGGTCACCCGACCGGTTGGCGCGGATCGCGTGCGCGAGCGTGAGGGCGGCCCAGGCGATGATGCCGACCTCGAGGAGGACGAACGAAAGCGGCAGCGCGGTCGGGTCGTTGAAGGTGACGAGGTCGGTCATCGGGCGCTCCGGTAGTCGACCAGCGGGCCGCGACCGTCCTGGTCCTCGGTGTATACGTCGGCGCCGTAGGTCTTGCCGGCGCGGCGCCATGTGCCGAAGAGGCGGTCCCAGAGGCCGAGCGTCTGGCCGTAGTTCACGTGGAAGTGGACGTGGTGATCATCGTGGAAGCGGGGCGGCGGCTGCCACGGCAGGACCGAGCCGAGGGCGACGCCGGAGTGATCGAGGAAGGCGATCGTGTTCTGGTAGACGAGGACGAGCACCAGCCCGACGACGTGGATGGGCAGGAAGAAGAGCGGCGCCAGCATGATCGACTGGTAGAGGGCGAACTCGAGCGGGTGCATCGCGGGCGCCGTGAACGCGGTCGGCGACGTCCAGCGGTGGTGGACGCGGTGGATGTGGCGGAAGAAGAAGCGCCGGTGGAGCAGGCGGTGGGCGCCGTAGAGCAGCCCGTCGGTGGCGACGAAGTAGACGAGCGTGGTCGCGATCGAGAAGACGACGCCGTGGGTCTCGAGGTCCCAGTAGATCGACGACGTCCCGCCGCTGGCGACGTGGTGCGCGAACCAGCCCGAGACGACGGACGCGCCGACCGTGTTGGCGGCGCCGAGGAGGAGCTCCTTCTTGCGGGCGGCGCGCGACGGCCAGCGCGACGGCTGGGTCTTCCACTCGACGGCACGATCGCGGCGCCGGTAGTAGCGCCACTCGAGGTACCCGCCGATGCCGAAGAGCATCCCGAGGCCGCCCGCGATCGCGACGGCGATGAAGCCGGCCAGTCCCATGTCCGCGCTTGTACGCCGTTTCGCTGACGAATGTCAATGACTATCGTCAACGCGCAGGACGCCCGACGACGTTCCACGGCTGGCGCTTGAGCTCCCTGGTCAGCTCCTTCACGTCGTCGACGAGCTCGAGGTCGGCGGCGAACGCGGCGATGGCGCCGCGGCCGCCGGTGGCGTCGGCGAGCGCGCCGCGGGCCGAGACGGCGAGGCGCTCGGCGGCGGCCAGCACGTGGTCGGTCCGGGCGAGCAGCTCGTGCACCCGCGCGTCGACGGGCGCACCGGCGGCCACGCCGGCGGCGTCGAGGCCAGCGCGCAGCTGCGCGACCTGGACGCGCAGGTCGCCGGCGGTGACCTCGATCGACGCGGCCAGCCGCTCGGCGCGCTCGACGAGCCGCCCGATCCGGGCGGGATCGAGCCCGCCCGCGTCGAGCGCGGCGGCGATCGCCTCGACCGTACCGGCCGCCTCCCCCACCGCCGCGCGCATCGCAAGGCCGGCGCCCGGACGCGGATCGAGCGAGTCGACGGTGGCCGCCAGCCGGGCGGCGGACAGCTTCATGTTCGCGACCGGCGGCTGGATCGCGTCGAGGAAGCGACGGACCTCCTCGAGGTTCTCCCACGTCCGCTGCAGCACGTTGTCGAGGCTCGGCGGATCGATGCCGGTGACCTCGTCGCCGTCGCGGAGCGGCCGGCCGGGCTCACCCGCCGGCGGGCCGATCGCGATGTAGCGCGGCGCCAGCATGCTGCGGGCGTCGACGAAGAACTCCGAGTTCGCCGGGATGCGGGCGGCCCAGGCCGGATCGATGCGCACGACGGCGACGACGCTGGCCTGGCCGCGCGGGCCGGGCGGCGCGCGCCGGTCGCGCACGAGGCCGATCGACTCGACGTGTCCGATGTCGTTGCCGGCCACGCGCACCGACGCTCCCGCCGGCAGGCCGACGACGACGCCGAAGCGCACGCGCACGGTGATCCCGTCGCTGCCGAGCTGCGGCAGCACGATCACGACGAAGACCACGGTCAGCGCCGCCGCGACCAGCACGGCCGCGCCGACCCGTCGGGTCAGTCGCTCGTCATGAACCGCCAGCGGCATGAGAAGGTCACTCCTTCCAGATCAGCTTCCACGGGTTGCGGCGCAGGTCGCGCACCATCTCGCGGATGTCCTCGTAGACCTCGCGCTTCGCGAACAGCGCGCCGACCGAGCCCTTGCCCTGCCGCAGGTCGGTGACGGCGCCGTTGGCGTTGCGCAGGAGCGCGCCGGCCTCGTCGGCGGCGACCGCGGCCCGGTCGACGGCGCCGAGGGCCCGCTCGACGCGACCCTCGGTGGCGAGGGCGAGGACGCGGGTGCCCTCCTTCAGCACGCCGGTCGCGGGCGGGCCGACCTCGCCGAGCGTGCGCTCGGCGGTGACCAGGAGCGCGTCGGTGTCGCGCAGCGTCTTGTCGAGCACGCGCGGGTCGAGCCCCTGGTCGACCTTGGCCAGCACCTCGGTGCTCTCGAGCGCGAGCCCGGTCACGGCGTCCATGAGCTTGCCGACGCGCGGGCGATTCTCCACGAGGATCGCGTCGACCTGGTCGACCGCGTGGGCGGCGTTGGTGAGGACCAGCGCGATCTTGTCCTTGTCCTCGCGCATCACCATCGTCATCAGATCGAGCAGCTCGTAGAGGCGCGCGACGACGAGGTCCGTGCGCGGCGGGTTCACGCCGACGACGATCGAGCCGGGCGCGAGCGGCGGCGCGTCCCAGTCGTCGCCGGGGACGATCTCGACGTACTGCTCGCCGAGCACGCCGGCGGTGTTGATGAAGAGCTCGGCGTCCTGGCGGATCGACTCGCGGGCGCGGTTCTCGATCCACAGCTCGACGCGGACGTGCACGCGGCGCCCGGTCCCGGGGTCGACCTTGCCGCCCTTGAAGACGACGTCCTCGACGCGCCCGACGGTGATGCCCGACACCTTCACCGGCGCGCCCGGCTGCACGTTCCCGCTGTAGTCGTAGTCGGCGTACAGCGTGTAGCCGCTCGACAGCGAGCACTTGCCGAGGACGAAGATGAAGGCGGCGAACAGGATCATCGCGCCCACCATCAGGAGGCCGACCTTGTACTCGACGCCGCTTTCGTGCATCTGGGACTCCTTAGAAGCCGGGGGTCTCCATCGGTCCGGTCGCCCGGCCGTGGATGAACTGGGAGACGACGGGATCCGCGGACGCGCGGATCTCGGCGGGGGTGCCGCAGGCGCGCACGCGGCCCTGGTAGATCAGGGCGATGCGGTCGGCGATCGAGAAGATCGACGCGAGGTCGTGCGACACGACCATGGCGGTGACGCCGCGCCGATCGGCGAGCTCGCGGATCAGGCGATCGATGCGGCGCGCGCTCTGCGGGTCGAGGCCCGTCGTCGGCTCGTCGAAGAGCACGACCTCGGGCTCGAGCGTCAGCGCGCGGGCGATCGCCGCGCGCTTGCGCACGCCGTCGGAGACCTCGGCGGGGAACCGATCGGCGAGGCCGTCGAGGTGGACCTCGGCGAGGCGGCGGCGGGCGTCGGCCAGCGCCGCGGTGGCGCCGAGCCCGCGGTGCTTGCGCAGCGGCAGCGCCACGTTCTCGGCCAGGGTCATCGCGTCGAAGAGCGTCGCGCTCTGGAAGACCATCGCGACGCGGCGCCGGATGTCGCCGTAGGCGCGCTCGGGGAGGTGGTCGATGCGCACGCCGTCGAGCCAGATCTCGCCGGCGTCGACGCGAAGGAGGCCGACCAGGTGCTTGATCGTGACCGACTTGCCGACGCCCGAGGTGCCGACGACGAAGAGGACCTCGCCGCGTGCGACCGCGAGATCGAGGCCGGCGAGCACGGGCTTGCCGCCGAACGCCTTGTGCACGCCGGCCATGCGGATCATCAGATGGCTCCGAACGCGCGCATGGCGATGAACGAGATGATGAGATCGAGGACGATCACCGCGAAGCTCGAGCCGATCACGGCCGCGGTCGTGGCGGCGCCCACGCCCTCCGAGCTACCCCGGGCGCGCAGGCCGCAGAAGCCGCTCACGATCGGGATGGCGGCGCCGAACGCGGCGGCCTTGATGAGCCCGACGAGCACGTGCACCGGCTCGACCGTCGACACGTCGAAGAAGATGCGCGGGTTGATCTGGAACGAGTAGTAGCCGGTGGCGCCGCCGGCCGCCCACGACGCCGCGATGCCGAAGATCGACAGGAGCACCGTCATGACCACGCAGGCGAGGAAGCGGGGCACGATCAGGTACCGCACCGGGGTCACGCCCGACATGCGCAGCGCGTCGAGCTGCTCGGTCACCTTCATCGAGCCGACCTCGGCGGCGATGCCGGCGCCGACGCGGGTGGCGAGCATCATCGCGGTGAGGCTCGGGCCGACGCCGGTGACGAGCAGCTTGATCCACTGGGCGCCGACCTGGTTGCGACCGTCGACCACCTTCGTGGTGAGCAGGCAGGTCTGGTAGACCATCACCATCCCGACGAAGCCCAGGGTGACGAGCACGAAGACGAGCGAGCGGTTGCCGACGAAGTACATCTGGCGGGCGATGCCGCCCGCCGGCCGCTTCCCGCGCCAGTAGCCGAAGACCGCGCCCGACGCCGTCTGCGCCGCGACCGAGCCGAGCTCCGCCGCCGCCGCGACGCTCTCCAGCGTGCGGGCACCGATGCGGGTGATGGCGCGACGGGTGCGGGTCATCTCACGAGGTCAGGTAGGTCATGAGGAAGTCGAGGAAGCAGATCGAGACGGCGGCGCTCACCACCGACGCGTTGACGGCCTTGCCCACGCCGATCGCGCCGCCGCGGACGGTGAGGCCGAAGTAGCAGGACGCGAGCGCGATGGCGGCGCCGAAGACCAGCGACTTGCCCATGCCGTGCAGGAAGTCGGCGAGGCCGATGTTGTCGACGAGGCTGTACCAGATGGTCAGCGGGTGGATGTCGAGGAGCGCGTGCGACGCGAGCATCACGCCCAGGATCGCGACCGCGTCGCCGACCATGGTCATGACCGCGAGCGTGATCATCATCGCGAGCACGCGCGGCACGATCAGGTAGCGGATGGGGTCGATCGCGAGCGCGAGGAGCCCGTCGATCTGATCGGTGACCGTCATCGTGCCGAGCTCGGCGGCGTTGTTGGCGCCGACGCGGCCCGAGAACATGAGCCCGATCATGAGCGGGCCGACCTCGCGCAGGACGGCGTACCCGGTGCCCCAGCCGACCAGCCCGCGCGCGCCGTACTGCTGCACGAAGGCCGCGAACTGGATGACCATGAGCGCCCCGACGAAGAGCGCGGTCATGGTCACGATGGGCAAGGACCGGTAGCCCATCTTGTAGAGGTTCCTGACCAGCTCGCGCCCGTCGAGGGACGGAGGCAGGAGCGAGCGGGCGACCTGGAAGGCGAGCACGACGATGCCGCCGGCGTCGCGCGCCGCGGCCATCGTGGCGCCGCCGATCGCCGACATCGAGCCGCGGAAGAGCCCATGCGGGGCGGCCGGCGGCGTCGGGGTCACGGCGTCCCCCGCGCGAAGTCGCGCACGCGCGCGTCGTCGGCGTCGCGCAGGCGCGCCGACGGCCCGACCCAGCGCAGGCGCCCGTCGTCGACGAACGCGATCGTGTCGGCGAAGCCGGCGACCGCGTCGACGTCGGACGACACCACCACCGCGGTCGAGCCGCGGGTGTCGTGGTCGGCGCGCAGGAGCTCGTAGATCTTGGCGGTGGTCACCGGATCGAGGCCGGCGGTCGGCTCGTCGTAGAGGACGACATCGGGCATGGCGACCGTGGCGCGCGCCAGGCCGACGCGCTTCTTCATCCCGCCCGACAGCTCGGCCGGCAGCTTGCGCTCGGAGCCGGCGAGCCCGACGGCGCGCAGGCGGGCGGCGACGCGCGCCGCGATCTCGGGCGGCGCGACGATGCCCTCCTGCACCAGCGGGAACGCGACGTTGTCGGCGACGCTCAGGAAGTCGAAGAGCGCGCAGTTCTGGAACAGCATCCCGATCCTGCCGGCGACGCGCACCAGCCCGGCCTCGGGGCGGTAGAGGCCCGCGAGGATCTTGAGCAGGACGCTCTTGCCCGCCGTGGCCGGGCCGATGATGCCGAGCCGCGCGCCGCGCGGGACCCGCAGGTCGACGCCGCCGAGGACGGCGCGCGCGCCGAACCGCTTCCCCACGCCGACCAGCTCGATCGCGAGCACCGGGCGCGCCTCAGTACTCGATCATCAGCCGCACCCCGCCGCCGAGGATCCAGCCCCCGAACGCGAAGCCCGGGAAGCCGGGGTTGTTGGTCTGGAGCCCCGCGCGGTTGGGCACGGCGGTGCCGAGCACGTCGACCGCGTCGTCGGGGACCTCGTCGACCACGAGCTCGGGGTTCGACGGGTCGATGAACTTGGTGGCGTGGGTGTGGAAGACGCGGTGGGCGAGGAGGTCGACGCCGGCGCGGAAGCGGCTGCCCCAGAGCGTGAACGTGGTCTCGACGCCGCCCGAGGCGCCCAGGCGATCGCTATCGGCGTAGTTGGTGCGGCCGGTCTGCGGCGGCACCGGCGTCGGCACGAAGGCGAGATCGAGGCGCGCCGCCAGGTCGCCGGTGCGGAAGCGCACGCCGGCCGCCGCGGACAGCGTGTCGGACCAGCCGTAATCGCCGCCGGGGTTGTCGTCGTGGCGGTCGAGGTACTGCGACCAGCGGGCGTAGCTCACCACGCCGGTGGCGGCCACCGCGTCGGTGAGCTGGTAGCTGCCGCCGGTGGCGATCGTGAGCGGCATGTACGAGTGCGTGAAGTGGAGCGTCGTCGACTGCTCGGAGCCGGTGGCGAGGGTGTAGTTGAAGCCGGTCGAGATGCGGAACGCCTGTTCGGTGTGGAGCGTGGCGGCGACCCGCGCCTTCTTCACCGGCGCCCAGGCGACGCCGAGGTGCGGGGACACCGCCGCCTGCACGGCGATGTCGGAGTCGAGCAGCACCGTGTCGAGGTTGTTGAGGTTGGAGACGTAGACCGGCGCCGACGCCTGGTTGGCGAGCGACAGCGTGAACGTCGCGCCGACCGAGAGATCCTTGCGCACCTTGACGCCGCCGCCGAAGGCGAGCGACGTCGCGGTCAAGCGATCGCCGTAGAGCTCGGGGTGGACGCTGTTCGAGAAGTACTGCTCGCGCTCGTCGTTGTAGAAGGCCTTGGCGGTCGTGAACTCGCCGAGAGGGATCATCGCGAACAGGCCGAGGACGACGCGCTTCTTGAAGATGGGCGCGACCAGGCCGACCGTCTGGTAGGCGCGGGTCTGATCGCCGGAGCCGCCCGCCTGGCGCGGCCGCGGCGCCAGCGTGTCGTTGCCGTTCTGCAGCCACGCCGTCGGCAGCGTGGGATCGGCGATGCCCTGACCCGTGGCCTCGTGGCGGAAGGACTCGGGGCCGCGGCCGTCGACCGCGGGGACGTCACACGCGCCGCCGGCGCACAGCGCCGAGGTGCCGCGGCCGTCGACGATGACGCCGAGCTGCTGCCCGACGATGTAGACCCCGAGGGCGAAGCCGTCGGCCGCGTCGGCGAGGAGCGCCGGGTTGAAGTACGCCGCCGCCGGACCGTCGGCGTTGACGCGCGCGGTGAGGCCGCCCTGCCCGCTCGGATCGCCGACCAGCTCGAAGAGCGGCGACGCCGCGGCGGCCGACGGCAGGGCGAGCGCCGCCGCGGTGATCAGGGTGCCGATGCGCGAATGGATCATGTTCTACTACCAGGTCTGCATCGCGAGCTGCTGGACGTTGCGGCAGGTCTGGAGCGCGGCGTCGGGCCCGCTGTCGACCACGGTGAGCGTGTCGGCGCGGGCGTAGCGAGCCCAGCCGTTCCCCGACGGGGTCGCGGTGGTGCGGAGGAGCGGCGCGGTCTGCGTCGAGATGCCTTCCTGCGAGTCCCAGACCACGGAGATGACACCCTGGCCGCCGAACTCGGCGGCGAACCTGGGGACGCGCCCGGAGTGCTCGTTGTAGTCCCGCTGCGCGACGTAGCGGTTGCCCAGGCCGCTGCGCAGCGTGATGCCGTGCATGTTGTCGGCGTCCCAGTCCTCCATGCCGGGAGGCGCGGTGGGCAGCGCCGGGAACTCGGAGAGCGGCTTGTCGGGGTCACCGACGCTCCACGAGGCCGCCAGGTACATCGCCTTGCTGGCGCCGCGCAGGTTGTACATGCGGTCGAGCACGAACTCGCAGCTCTGGCCGTCGTTGGACAGCTTGAAGGTGCCGCCCCGCCCCGGCCCCGCCATCTCCTGCTCGGCCAGGGCGCCGAGCGTCGCGTCGTCGAGCGTGACCGTCGTGGTCCCGTCGACGACGAAGCCGCAGTTGAGGGCCCGGGTCGCGGTGAAGCGGTCGCCGGTCTGGGTGAACTCGTAGAAGTACCAGTTGGTCGTGTTCTGGTTGGCGCCGAGCGCGACCGACACCGTGTGCTGCTCGCCGATCCAGCGGCCGGTCATGTCACACGGCTGGTCGCCCACGTCGGCGTCCGGCCCGCTCGGTCCGTCCACCCCGCCGCTGTCCACGCCGTCGTTGCCCGCGATGCCGTCCTGCTCGCATCCGCTGACCATGATCGCAACAGTCAGGACACGAACCCAGCAGCGCATCGGAAACCCCCTTGACTCGCGCGCCGGACTAGAACATGTTTCACCGCGGGAGGCAACCAGGATTCAGCGCGCAGCGTTCATCGTCGTGCTCGTCGTCGCCGCGTGCCGGATCGGCGAGCACATCGCGGAGCCGCCCGTCGACGCTCCCGCCGGAGGCGCGGTCGACGCGGCCGAGATCACGGACGCGGCCATCGACGTGGCCGAGGGCACACCCGGGCTCACCGCGACGATCGGCGAGCGCCCCGAGGTCACCGGCAGCTGCGGCGCGCTCGACGACCGCGCCGAGATGACGGACCGCTTCGACCCGCCGGTGCAGCAGCAGGTGGTCACCGCCGGCTGGGAGTTCGACACCGACGCCGACAGCTACAACCACGTCTCCTACGGCTTCATGCCCAACTGGCCGAGCGCGCAGTCCGGGCGCTTCAGCGTCCGCTTCCGCGGCACCGTGCACCTCGAGGCGGGCGCCCACTGCTTCTCCGTCGACATCGGCGCCACCGGCACCGACATCATCAACGGCCGGAACGGCTGCGGGCAGGTGTGGGTCGCGGGCGCGAGCAGCGCCACCGCCGAGACCGGCTACGAGGCCGCGACCGCCGGCCCGGCGACGGGCTGCGTCGACATCGCCACCGCCGGCCCGACCGAGCTCGACGTCGTCTTCTGGTACTTCAACATCTTCGAGCGCGCCCGCCTGTCGGTGCGCCACTGCGCCGGCGCCGGCTGCACCCCGGCCGAGCCGCTCAGCGCGATGCAGCTGCGGCCGCTTTAGCGGCGCGCGTCTGCTCTCTCGCCTCCATGTCCATCGCCTTCAGGTAGAGGCGGGCGGCGGTGCGCACGTGCTCGAGGATGTCGGCCTGGTTGTGGAGCCCGGCCGACCAGCCGATGAGCGACGCGAACCAGTTCTGCTGGAGGAGCAAGGCGAGCGTCTGCTCGCGCTCGGTCGGCGGCACCGCGGCGGCGTCGCCGTAGCTGAGCGAGCCCACGCCGCGCAGGGCGGCGATGATGAGGCCGTTCATGCGCCCCTGGTACGCGACGACGTGGCGCGCGACCTCGGGCTGGCCCGACGCCATCGCGCGCAGGACGGCCCGCGCGAAGTGGGGCCGCCGCACCAGGGCGCGGGTGAGCAGCGAGTAGAACGCGACCAGCCGATCCTCGGCGGTGTCGCCCTTGACCGGCCCCTTCTCCAGCTTGCGCTCGAGGCGCTCGGTCTCGCGGGCCAGCGCCGCCGAGAGGATGTCCTCTTTGCTGCGGAACCGCTTGTAGAGCGTGCCGAGCGCCACGCCCGCCCGGGCCGCGACGTCGCGCTGGCGGACGTTGTCGTAGCCGCCTTCCTCGGCGAGCGCGATCGCGACGTCGAAGATCCGCTCGAACATGCTGCGTTCCTTCTCGGTCGGCGTGCTCATCACCCATCACTCTCGCACCCGCGTGCTGGAACGGCAAGTTCCGCTTGCGCCTTCCAACTAGAACATGTTCTATTCCTTGCGTACATGTGGTTCAAGAAGGCGCAGAAATGGCAGCTCGAGGTGGACGTGGTCGTCATCGGCAGCGGCGCCGCCGGCGCCGTGGCGGCGCTCGCCGCCCACGCCGGCAAGGCCAGGGTCGCCGTGCTCGAGAAGACCGACCGCTTCGGCGGGACCACGGCCGTGTCGGGCGGCGTCGTCTGGGTGCCCTGCAACAAGCACATGGCCGAGGTCGGGATCGCCGACTCGTTCGACGACGCGCTGGCGTACGTCACCCGCCTGACCGACGGCCGCAGTGATCCGGCGCTGGTGCGGCGCTACCTCGAGATCGCGCCGCAGATGATCGACTTCGTCGAGGGCGCGACGCCGATCGCGTTCAAGGCACTGGGCCGCTACCCCGACTACCACCCCGAGTTCGCCGGCGGCCGTCCCGGCGGGCGCTCGCTCGATCCCGGCCTCTTCGACACNNTGGAAGGACAAGCTCCGCCGCTCGCCGGTGTTCGGCATGACCGCGATGTCGGTCAGCGAGGCGACCGACTGGGGGGTCTTCTCCAAGCCGTCCGCCCTGCCCTTCGGGTTGCTGGCCAAGCGCTTCAAGCAGGGCCTGGTCTGCTACGGCGGCGCCCTCTCCGGTGGCCTCCTGAAGGCGCTCCTCGATCGCGGCATCGAGCCGATGCTGTCGACCGGGGCCGACGAGCTCGTGGTCGAGGACGATCGCGTCGTCGGCGTCCGCGCCCGTCAGGGCGACAAGGAGCTCCTGATCGGCGCCCGGCGCGGCGTCGTGCTCGCCAGCGGCGGGTTCGAGTGGAACGAGGAGCTCTGCCGCCGCTTCCTCGGCGGGCCGCTGACGCACCCCAACAGCCCGCCGGGCAACGAGGGCGACGGGCTCAAGATGGCGATGTCGCTCGGCGCCGATCTCGGCAACATGAGCGAGGCGTGGTGGTGCCCGTCGCTGATGGTGCCGGGCGAGGAGTACGACAAGCGGCCGCTCCACCGCGGCGACTTCGCGACGCGATCGCTGCCGCACTCGGTCATCGTCAACCGCAAGGGCCAGCGCTTCGTCAACGAGGCCCACAACTACAACGATCTCATGAAGGCGTTCTTCGCCTTCGACCCGGTCGCGTACGAGCGCTCCAACCTGCCGGCGTGGATCGTGATCGACCAGCAGTACCTCGAGCGCTACGCGCTCCTCACGTACGTGCCCGGCATGCCGGTGCCCGAGTGGCTGGTCAGGGCCGACACGCTCGACGAGCTGGCGGCGCAGATCGGCGTCGACGCGCGCGGGCTCGCGGCGACGATCGCGCGCTTCAACCGCGCGGCGGTCGAGGGCGTCGACCCCGACTTCCGCCGCGGCGAGAGCGTCTACGATCACTTCTACGGCGACCCCGACCACAAGCCGAACCCCAACCTCGGCACGATCGAACAGGCGCCGTTCTACGCGATCCAGATCCATCCAGGCGCGATCGGCACCAAGGGCGGCGCGCGCACGGACGGCGACGCCCGCGTGCTCCGGCCCGACGGCACGGCGATCGCCGGCCTCTACGCCGCCGGCAACGTGATGGCGGGCGTGACCGGCGCCGGCTACCCGGGCGCCGGCGCGACGATCGGCGCGGCGATGACGTTCGGCTACCTCGCCGGCCGTCACGCCGCCAGCAGGAGCGTGTGATGCCCGAGGTCGAGTACACGACGAAGATGGCGCTGTCCCGCGCGCTCGTGTGGGACTTCGTCAAGGACATGAACAACTGGGCGCCGATGCTCACCGGCTACCAGCAGCACGAGATCATCGACGACAAGGACTCGATCTGGACGCTCAAGGGCGACGTCGGGATCCTGTCGCGCATGGTGCGGCTCAAGGCGCACGTGACCGAGTGGGTCGATCGCGACCGCGTCGCCTTCACGCTCGAGGGCCTGAACGAGAAGGTCGAGGGTGGCGGGCTCCTGGTGATGGCGGATCTCGTGAGCGACGCACCGCCGCCCCCGCCGCCGAAGAAGCGCTGGTTCGGCCGGCGCTTCCTCGACTGGCTGGCGCGCAAGATGTTCCGCCGCATGCACGGCGAGGGGCCCAGGCGCCTCGCCGCGCCGACGGCGGCCGAAGGCGGCACGCAGCTCACCTTCACGCTGCGCATGGACGCCGGCGGCCCGACCGGCCCGCTGGTGAACGCGATGCTCGGGCCCGCGCTCCTGCCGGCCGCCGAGGACCTCGCCAACAAGATCGCCGCGCACCTCGAGCGCGAGCACCTCGCCTCCGACGCCGCGGCATGACCCCGGTCGCCACGACGCCGGCCACGACCATCGGCGAGCTGCTCGCGCGCGCCGCGCGCGAGCGCCCCGACGACGTCGCGATCGCCGACGGCGATACGGTCATCACCACGGCCGAGCTGCACGCGCGCGCGCTCGCGGCCGCGCGTGGCCTCGTCGCATGCGGCGTCACCCGGGGCACGGCCGTCGGCATCTGGGCGCCGAACGGCTGGCGCTGGATCGTCGCCGCGCTCGGCGCGCACACGCTCGGCGCGATCGTCGTCCCCATCAACACCCGCTACAAGGGCGCCGAGGCCGCCCACGTCCTCGAGCGGAGCCGCGCGCGCGTGCTCTTCACCGTCGACGAGTTCCTCGGCGCGCGCTACCCGGCAATGCTGCGCGACGCAGGCGTCCCGCTGCCCGCGCTCCAGACCGTCGTCACGTTCGGCCCAGGCGAGGTGTCCTGGGACGACTTCCTCGCGGCCGGCGCGCGGGTCTCGCCCGACGAGGTCGCGCGCATCGCCGCCACGGTCACGCCGGACGACGTCGGCGACATCATGTTCACCTCGGGCACGACCGGCCGGCCCAAGGCGGTCCCCGCGACACACGCGCAGTCGCTCCGGGTCTTCGCCGACTGGGGCGCGCTCGTCGGGCTGCGCCGCGGCGACCGCTACCTCGTGGTCGCGCCGTTCTTCCACACGTTCGGTTACAAGGCCGGCTGGCTCGCCGCGCTCCAGGTCGGCGCCGTCGTCCACCCGCAGCCCCAGTTCGACGTCGAGCAGGTGATGGCGCGCATCGCCGCCGAGCGCATCACGGTGCTGCCGGGGCCGCCGACGCTCTACATGTCGTTGCTGAACCACCCGGCACGCGCGGCCGCCGACCTGTCGTCGTTGCGCCTCGCCGTCACCGGCGCCGCGTGCGTCCCGGTCGAGCTCGTGCGCCGCATGCGCAGCGACCTCGGCTTCGACACCGTCTTGACCGGCTACGGGCTCACCGAGACCACCGGCTGCGCCACGCTCTGCCGCGACGGCGATGACGCCGAGACCGTCGCCAGCACCTCGGGGCGCGCGATGCCCGGCGTCGAGGTCGCGGTCGTCGACGACGCCGGGCAGCCGCTGCCCGCCGGCACCGCCGGCGAGGTCGTCGTGCGCGGCTACAACGTGATGCACGGCTACGTCGACGACGAGGCGGCCACCGCCGAGACCGTCGATCGCGCCGGCTGGCTGCGCACCGGCGACATCGGAGTCCTGGACGAGCGGGGCTACCTGCGCATCACCGATCGCAAGAAGGACATGTTCATCGTCGGCGGCTTCAACGCCTACCCGGCCGAGATCGAGGCCGTCCTCCTCCAGCACCCGGCGATCGGTCAGGTCGCGGTGGTCGGCGCCCCCGACCAGCGCCTCGGCGAGATCGGGGTGGCGTTCGTCGTCCCCCGCCCCGGCACCACGCCATCCGAGGCCGAGCTCGTCGCCTGGTCGCGGGACCGCATGGCGAACTTCAAGGTGCCCCGGCGCTTCGAGATCGTCGACGCGCTGCCGCTCAACGCATCGGGCAAGGTGCTGAAGCACGAGCTGCGCGCCCGGGCACGTCCGCCCCGCTGAGCGTCCGCTGGCCGGGCCCTTGCAGCGCAGGGGATCACCATGCGCTGGGATCGAAGTCATACGAGCCCCGATCTCGAGGACCGCCGAGCGTACGGGCCCGCCCGCGGCGCACACCGGGGCGGCGGCAACCTGCTCGGTGTGATCGCGCTCCTCTCCCGCTTCGGCTGGAAGGGGATCGTCGTCGGCGTCGTCGTCGTGGGGCTGATGATGTTCGGCGGCAACCTGTGCGCCGGCGGAGGTGGCGGGGATCCGGCGCGGTCGAGCAGCGTGACCGACACCCGGGTCACCGCCGAGGAGGAGCTCGTCCGGTTCGTCGGGTTCGTCTTCGACGACGTCCAGCGGTACTGGCAGCGCGAGGTCTCCGGCTACGAGAAGGCGCGCATCGTCGTGTTCCGCGGCGCCGTCGATTCGGCCTGCGGCACGACCTCGTCCGCGGTCGGCCCGTTCTACTGCCCGCTCGATCACAGGGCGTACATCGACCTCGCCTTCTATCGCGAGCTCGAGCGACGTTTCGGCGCACCGGGCGACTTCGCGCAGGCCTACGTCATCGCGCACGAGGTCGGGCACCACCTGCAGAACCAGGCGGGCGCGCTCGGCCGGGGGGAGATCGACTCGGTCGAGACCGAGCTGCAAGCCGACTGTCTCGCCGGCGTGTGGGCCGCGAGCGCGCGCGAGCGCCAGCTCCTCGAGTTCGGAGACTTCGAGGAGGCGCTGGACGCCGCCGCGGCGATCGGCGACGACACGATCCAGAAGAAGACCCAGGGCTACATCCAGCCCGAGACCTGGACGCACGGCTCGTCGCGCCAGCGCGTGGCCGCGTTCCGCAGGGGCTTCGACGGCGGCGACGCTCGCACCTGTGGGCTGTGATTCAGAGATCGAGGTCCGCGGGCCGAGACGACATCGCCACCATCATCAGCATCACCGTGACGACCACGAGCTTGTTGGGTCCGGCGAGCGCGGCGAACAGGGTGCCGAGCCCGAACAGCGACGCCCCCACCACCATGACCACCGTGACGACGAGAGCATCCATGCCCCTAACCAGAGCACCCCGCGTGCCATCCGGTGGCGAGACGTCGCCGGCGGCGTGACCCGCCTCGCAAACGCTACTTGCCCGCGTCGCGTCCGTGCGCTCGCGCGCACCGGGCCTGGCAAGCACGTCCATCTCGGAGTGTGATCACGCGCGCGCAGGCCGCCCGCGGCGAGGAGGTCGCCGCCACCGCCGGATCACGTCCCCCAGACCCTGGGCGGGGGCGCGGCGCGCGCGAGCAGGTCGGCCATGACGCCGTCGAGCTCGCGCGCATCCCAGCGCGCGTCACGCTCGACCTTCGCGCCCGGACGCCAGCCGTCCTCGACGGCGATGACGCCGCCCGAGACGTCGAAGACCCGGCCGGTCACCGCGCGCGACTGCGCGCTCGCCAGCCAGGCAACCAGCGGCGAGACGTTCTCCGGCGCCATCGCGTCGAAGCCGCGCTCGGGCGCCTTCATCGCCTCGGCGAACGCCGCCTCGGTCATGCGCGTCCGCGCCGCCGGCGCGATCGCGTTGGCCGTGACGCCGTAGCGACCGAGCTCGGCCGCCTGCACGAGGGTGAGCGCCGCGATCCCGCCCTTGGCCGCGGCGTACGCTGCCTGGCCGATCGAGCCCTGGAGGCCGGCGCCCGAGGTCGTGTTGATGATCCGCGCGTCGACGGTCTCGCCGCGCTTGGCGGCGTCGCGCCAGTGGGCCGCGGCGTGGCGCGCCGGCGCGAAGTGACCCTTGAGGTGGACACGCATGACCGCGTCCCACTCGTCCTCGGCGGCGTTGGCGAACATGCGATCGCGCAGGAACCCTGCGTTGCACACGAGCACGTCGAGCCGCCCCCACGTCGCGATCGCCTGCGCGATCATCCGCCCGGCCCCGTTCCAGTCGGCGACGTCGTCGCCGCTGGCGATCGCGGCGCCGCCGGCCGCGATGATCTCGGCGACGACCTCGGCCGCGGGGCCGGTGGCGCCGCCGGTGCCGTCGCGCTCGACGCCGAGGTCGTTGACCACGACGCGCGCGCCGTGGCGCGCCAGCTCCAGCGCATGGGCGCGGCCCAGCCCGCGCGCGGCACCCGTGACGATCGCGACCCGGCCGTCGAGCAATGCTGTCATCTCGGTGGCCGTATATCACGCTTGTGCCCCAGATTGAAACATGTTCTATTTTGGGCCGTGAGGTTCGCGTTCACCGAGGAGCAGGAGGAGCTGCGCAGGAGCGTGCGCCGCGTCCTCGAGGCCGCGGGCGGGGTCGGGGCGGCGCGCCGCGTCGCCCAGGCGCCGGAGGCCAGCGGTGGTCACGACGCGACCCTGTGGCGCACGCTCGCGCGCGAGCTCGGGCTCGCCGGCCTGGCCGTGCCCGAGCGCTGCGGCGGCGCCGGCCTCGGCTGGGTCGAGGTGATCGGCGTGATGGAGGAGCTCGGGCGCGCGCTCGCCCCGGTGCCGTTCCTGTCGTCGTCGGTGCTCGCGACGGCGACGTTGCTCGCCTGCGGCACCGACGAGCAGCAGCAGGCGATCTTGCCCCCGCTCGCCCGCGGCGACGTCACCGCGACGCTCGCGTGGCTCGAGCTCGGCGGCGATCCCGATCCGGCGGCGATCACGACGACGGCGCGCCCGGCCCCCGGCGACCACGTCCTCCTCGACGGGCGCAAGCGCTTCGTGCTCGACGGGCACAGCGCCGACCTCCTCCTCGTCGTCGCCCGCGCGCCCGGCACGACCGGCGCCGACGGCCTCGCCGTCTACGAGGTGCCGGCCGGCGCGTCCGGCGTGCGGCGCCACCGCTTGCCGACGATGGACGCGACGCGCGCGCTCGCCGAGGTCGTCCTCTCCGACGTCCGCGTGCCGGCGGCGTCGCGGCTCGGCACCCCGGCGTCGTCCGGCTGGCCGGCGATCGCCCGGGCCATCGCGCGCGGTCAGGTCGCCCTCGCCGCCGAGCAGGTCGGCGGCGCTCAGCGGTGCCTGGACCTCGGCGTCGAGTACGCCAAGGTCCGCCACCAGTTCGGCCGCCCCATCGGCTCGTTCCAGGCGATCCAGCACAACCTCGCCGAGCTGTTCGTGCTCGTCGAGTCCGCGCGCTCGGCGGCGTACTACGCCGGCTGGGCCGCCGACCACGCGAGCGCCGACGAGGCCGACGAGACCGCGGCGTGCGCGGCCGCGTTCTGCGCCGATGGCTTCTTCCGCTGCGCCGCCGAGACCATCCAGGTCCACGGCGGGATCGGCTTCACCTGGGAGCACGACGCGCACCTCTTCTTCAAGCGCGCGCGCGCCGGCAAGACGCTGCTCGGCACGCCGGGCCATCACCGCGAGCAGCTCGCGCGCCGGATCCTGGACGGCGACGAGACGGAGGCGGCCTGATGCAGCTCCGCTTCTCCGCCGAGGACGAGGCCTTCCGCGCCGAGGTGCGGAGCTGGCTCGAGGCGCGGCTCGACGGCCCGTTCCGCCACNNGGCTGGGAGCGCGAGCTCGGCGCCGCCGGCTGGATCGGCCTCGGCTGGCCGGCCGCGGCCGGCGGCAAGGGCGCGCCGCTGCTCCGCCAGGTCATCTTCCACGAGGAGTACGCGCGCGCCCGCGCGCCGGGGCGTCTCGGCCACATCGGCGAGTTTCTGCTCGCGCCGACGATCGCCGCGCT
>DDTA01000021.1 GCA_002344285.1 Myxococcales bacterium UBA2376 | reverse complement strand
CCGCCTGGGTGGTCAGCTCACCGCAGGTGAGCGGGGGCGGCGGGGGCGGCGGGGGCGGGGGCGGGGGCGGCGGCGGGGCGCAGAGGTCGACGCCGTTCTGGACGCACGGCTCGCAGGTGGTGCGGGGCTCGTCGCAGAACGAGCCGGCGGGGCACTGGTTGTCGGCGGTGCAGACCGACGACTCCTCGCAGTAGCCGTTCAGGCAGTAGCAGCCGGCAGCGCACTCCGCGTCGCTGTTGCAGCCGGGCTGGTTCGGGTCGGGCACGCAGCTACCGTCCGCGGCGCAGACGAAGCCGACGGGGCAGCCCTGGACCTGGCAGCTGTTGCAGTCGCGGGCGCCGAACGCCGGGTCGGCGCAGGAGCCGCTGCAGTCGCAGACCAGCCCGCCGCCGCAGTCGGCGTCGCTCGAGCACCAGCCGGCCTCTTCGCACTCGCCGCTCGACTCGTCGCAGTAGCAGCCGGTGGCGCAGTCGTTGTCGCTGTTGCACCCGTAGTTGTCCGGGAAGCACTCCTGCCAGCCGTCCGGGTACGTGTAGCAGGTGTAGCAGACCGTCCCGTTGGACGATGGCTCGCAGTAGTTGGTGACGACGACGTCGCCGCCGTTACTGTCTCCGAAGTACAGGGTACATCCCGAGACGGTGATCGCCGTCAGTACGGCGATCGCTACGAGCAGCTTCTTCATGACGTCCTCCGGTGGTGCTTGCGAGCGGGCAGGTGGGTTGGTGGTCCGAGCACAAAGCAGTCGTCGTGCCAGTCTGGCAACGGGATCGAACGCGGCGGAATCAGGGCAGTCTCTGGCACCGGGGACGGTGGAAATCCGTCGCCCGCGCCGGACCTATGACACAAACGTCCGGGAATTCGTTGTCCAGCCCAACTGGGCAGGGGCAGATCGCGCGATCGGTCACGTTCCCTCCCGACGTAGTGTCCACAACGTCCGCCGCCCGTCATCCGGTCTGCGTCAACGTTCGGATACGGTCGGGTGTAGCAAGCCGTTCACACCCCGTGTGGTTTTCTGTGGGGGCGGGCGGCGGGGCCTACGCGGGGTCGTCGACCGCGCGGATCGTCTCACGCAGGGTGGCGCGGGCGCGGAAGCCGAGCTCGTGCTCGGCGCGGGCGCCGTCGACCATGCAGACGTACCGGATGAAGTCGAGCTCGGCGACCGGGTACCCGGACAGGCCGAGCCGGAAGGCCATCGCGTAGAGCGGCCTGGCGATCGGGTGCGGGACCGGGAGGGTGCGCCGGCCGAGCTCACGGACGATGACGCTGAGGGGCACCTCGCCGGGGCCGACGATGTTGTAGATGCCGCGGGCGCCGGGCGTGAGCGCGCAGGTGACGGCCTCGGCGATGTCGCGCTCGTGGATCACCTGCACCATGGGATCGAAGCCGAGGAGCATCGGGATCGGATCGAGGCGCAGGTAGTTCGACGGCGCGTTGTGCACCCGGCCGAGGATGTGGACCGGACGGAGGATGACGGTCTCGATGTCGCGCGCCTTCCAGAAGAAGGTCGACGCGAGGTGATCGATCTCGACGAGGTCGCGCATCGCGGGGAAGCGCTGGGCGGCCAGGAGCGGCGCCTCCTCGGTGAGGAACTGCGGGTTCTCCGGGCGCGGGCCGTAGACGTTGGCCGACGAGAGCACGACGACCTTGGGGATCTCGTACGTCGCGCAGTACTCGAGCAGCCGCGAGGTGCCGCCCACGTTCCACGAGTAGAGCTCGGCGGCCGTGGCGCGCGGGTCGTGCATCATGCCCATGTGCACGAGCGCGTCGATGTCGCCGGCGCGGAAGACCTCGCGCGCCTTCTTGCTGCGCAGGTCGACCTGGTGGTGGACGATGTCCTTGGGCTTCTCGGGGAACGGCCGTCGATCGAGGCCGACGATCACGAAGCGCGGGTCGTGGTGGAGCGCGCGCGCGACGACGCGGCCGAGGCGGCCCGCGATGCCGGTGACGACGACCTTCCGCCGGCGCGGCGCGACCTGCTCACCAGAAGACATGTTTACGTTCGCGCAGCCCGAGGTGGATCATCGACTCGATGCGGTGCTTCACCGCCCGCACCTTCTCCTCGAGGACCTCGTCGTCGTCGTCGGGGTCGCCGGAGAACGTCATCGGCTCGCCGAAGTAGAGGCGGTACTTGACGGGCAGGGGCAAGAGCGGCACGAACGGCGGGTACGGCACCACCGGGAACGACGGCGCGCCCAGGAGCCGCGCCAGCGGCTTGACGTTCACCGCCGGCGCCTGCTCCTCGGCGCCGATCACGGCGACCGGGACGATCGGCGTGTGGGTCTCGAGCGCCAGCCGCATGAAGCCGAGGCCGAACGGCTGGAGCTGGTAGCGGCGCGAGAACGGCTTGGAGATGCCGCGCGCGCCCTCGGGGAAGACCAGGATCGCCTCGTCCTCCTCGAGCAGGCGGCGGCAGTTCTCCGGCGTGCCCGTGATCTGGCCCCAGCGCTGGAGCAGGTAGCTCGCGAACGGGACGGTCGGCACGAAGTGCTCGACCATCGAGCGCACGAGGCGCGGCTGCGGCGGCTCGAGGAAGCAGGCCGAGCCGATGACGACGCCGTCGTACGGGAGCTGTCCGGAGTGGTTGGCGATGAAGAGCACGCGGCCGGCGGGCGGGATGTGCTCGACGCCGCGCGCGACGCAGCGGAAGTAGTGGCGGTAGACCCAGCCGGCGAGGAGCGCCGCGACCTTCAGGTGATCGCGGCCGAGGCCGTAGGCGTCGTAGCCGTACTCGTTGCCGCGGAAGACCAGCGCACGCGTGCGGGCGCCGACGTCGTCACCGAGCCGATCCTCGACGGCGTTGTCCAGACGGCGCCGGATCCAGTCCGTCACACCCATGCGCGCACCTTGTACCACGGCGTGATAGCGTCGAATCGTGAGCAACGAGGCTTTTGTCGACGTCACGTGGCGAGGGCTCGAGGTCGGCAAGCGGGTCAAGCTGCACGGGTTCCGCGCGGGCGAGGCGTACATCGATCACACGACGCCGATGCCGGTGGGCACCCAGCTCGCGCTCAGGACGGACGAGGGGCTCGAGATCGCCGTGACCGTGCGCCGCGTGCACGAGCAGGTCGGTGGTTCGACCGAGACGCCGGGGATGCAGGTCGAGCCGGCGCTGGCGGGCGCGACCGCCGACTGGTGGCGCGCGCACTGCGCGACCGATCCGCGCGAGGGCGTGGTGGCGAAGCCGACCTTGACCATGTCCACGGTCGAGGTCGAGCGCGTGATGGCCGCGGTCAAGGACGCTGTGCCCGAGGCGCAGGTCGAGCCCGACGCGGGCCGGACCGAGGTGATGGCCGCCGTCGATCCAGAGACGCTCGCGGCGATCGAGGCGGCGGCGGCCGAGGAGGCGAGCGACCCCAACCTCGTCGACGACGGCCGGCGCACCATGGTGATGTCGGCGATCGACGTGAACGCGATCGTCGAGGCCGCGGCCGCCGACGCCGACGTCAGCGGCGCCAGCGACGGCAACGGCGCGGGCGACGAGCCGTCGAGCGACGACGCGGGCGCCAGCGGCTCGCGCCCCGGCGGCAAGCGCAAGCGCGGCGGCAAGCGCAAGCGCGGCTAAGACACGGCGGCGTCGAGCAGCTCGACGGTTCCGCGCGCGAAGTCGACGACGGCGCGCCCGCCGAAGGGCAGGGCGACGTTGCGGTTGCCGTGACCGATGGGCGCGCCGGCGAGGCCGGGGATCCCGAACGTGCGCAGCCGCTCGTCGATCGCGGCCAGCGCCGGGGCCGGGTCGTCGGGCGCGCCCTGCGGCGTCGGCGGATCGGTGCAGCGGGTGAGATCGCCGAGGACGACGCCGCGACAGCCGCGCAGGACGCCGGCGTGCGCCAGCTGGGTGAAGTAACGATCGATCGCGTACGGCTTCTCGGTCACCTCCTCGGTGACCATCACCGCGCCGTCGAGATCGAGGCGCCACGGCGAGCCGACGAGGTGCGCGAACAGGCAGAGGTTGCCGGCGACGAGCGGCGCGGTGACCGCCTCGGCGCCGGGCGCCGGCGGCGCGCCGATCGGCGACAGCGTCCACGGCACGACGCCCGCGGGCCGCGGGTCGGTGAGCATCCGCACGAGCCACGCGAGGTCCTCGTCGGGCAGGTCGCCGAGCTGGCTGACCATCGGGCCGTGGATGGGCGCGACCTCGGCGGCCGCCGACCACGCGAGCAGGGCCGTCACGTCGGAGAAGCCGACGAGCGGGCGGGGATCGGCCGCGAGCGGCGCCGGATCGACCTGCGCCAGCATGCGGGTGACGCCGTAGCCGCCGCGCGCGCAGATGATCGCGCGCACGTCTCGATCGTCGAGGAGCGCCTGCAGCTCGGCGGCGCGGCGCTCGTCGGAGCCGGCGAGGAAGCCGGCGCGCGCGTCGATGCCGTCGGGCACCTTCACCCGGAAGTGGCGCGAGAGCAGCGCGAGGCCGGCGCGGAAGCGATCGGGGTTGACAGGGCCCGCGGGAGCGCACACGCCTATCAGGTCGCCTTGCTCGAGCGCGGGCGGGCGCACCATGCCGATCGTCGATACGCTCACCACGTGGGTCGGGCACGAGGATAGCCTCCTCGGCTGGTTCGCGCTCGCCGGCTCGGCGACGATCGAGTACGTCTTCCCGCCGTTCCCCGGCGACGTCGTCACGGTGCTCGCCGCGTCGCTGGTGATCGCCGCCGCGTGGAGCTGGTACGGCGTGCTCACGGCGCTGATGCTCGGCTCGGTGGTCGGCTGCGCGCTCACCTTCGAGCTCGGCGTGAGGTGGGCGAAGCGTCGCGACGAGCGCGGGCACAAGTCGAGGCAGCTCGACCGGCTCGTCGCCGGCTTCCGGAAGCACGGCGCCGTCTACCTCGTCCTCAACCGCTTCGTGCCCGGTGTGCGCTCGGCGTTCTTCGTCGCCGCCGGGCTCGCCGGCATGTCGCGGCGCGCCGTCTACCTCTATGGCGCGCTCTCCGCGCTCCTCTGGAATCTGCTCCTGTTCGCCGCGGGCGCCGCGCTCGGGGCCAACTACGCGCGCCTCGAGCGCCTGGTCACGACGTACACCACCGTCGCGCTGTTCACGCTCGGCGTGGTGGTGGTCGTCTGGTTCGGCGTGGGCTGGCTCCGCAAGCGGCGCGGGCGACACCGCGAAGACTGAAAAGTTGGATCGTCCGGCGCGTTGGTGCGTCAGGAGGTCCCATGCGCTCCCTGGTAGCTGCCTCGCTCGCGCTCTGCGCGCTCACCGCCGCGTCCCCGGCCGCGGCCGATTGCTACGACTCCGATTGCCGCGACGCGCGCGCGAAGGCGTGGGAGAAGCCGCGCTTCGAGGGCGCGTTCGGGCTCCTCGCCGGCGGCTACAGCGTCGGCCCCGTCAGCGGCGCCGCGATCGGCATGCACCTCGACGGCGGCGTGCGCGCCGGCAAGGTCGCGCTGCTCGGCGAGTACGACTTCCTGTCGCACGGCCAGAGCTCGTACGACCACGAGGCGCCGATCCGCGGCGTGATGCACCGCCTGGGCGCGAACGTGCGCTACTCGATCGCGGCGTTCGGCGGCCGCGACGTCCCCATCCGCGGCGACTTCTGGCTCGAGGGCGGCGTCGGCAACCAGCTCGTCCAGTGGCACGGCGGCGGCGAGCTCTCGCGCCGCGACCTCGCGTTCGGCGCCGGCGGCCAGATGACGGTGCGCATCGGCCGCGACAAGCCCAACTACGTCGGCTTCTATTACGCCTTCCGCGGGCTCGCCGCGCGCGACCCGGCGAAGAACGAGAACGTCCCGCCGATGTGCGCGGGTCCGTGCGACACGCCCACGGGGCCGTCGCCGTGGGACATGGGCGCGTTCTTCAACTTCGGCGTCGTGTTCTCGCGGTAGCGGATCACACCAACGGTACGAGCGCCGAGCCGGATTGCCAGCTCGTGCCGCGTGGGGGCCGCGGGCTCCGCAAACGATGCCCGCGGTCACCGAGCAACGGCGCGGTGACGCGCAAACGTTGCCGAAAAAAAGAAGGCGCTGCAGTGGGGGGAACCATGCAGCGCCGGGCGCTGATCACGACGAGATACTAGTTGCCTCAGGTGGGAGGGGGATGCCGACAGGGGATGAGGGGGAGGGAGACCAAGTCGGCGCCACCGAGTCGAAATTTTCTCTCGCTATGTCGCGCGTGTGTAGGGGTGGGGGCTCCTCTGGGGAGAGTTACGGAGAGTGGGCGGGGAGTGACGAGGCGTGGTGAGCTGCGGATGCGGGGTCTGCCTGAACAACCGGCAGCGGGTGGGGGAGATTCCTCGTTCCTTGAGACGCGTCAGCGCGGGGTTGGTTGCTCGCGCTGACGACGAAAACTAGAGCAACCTGCGAGCCAACTCGTTGCACGAGATCACACGTCCACGAAACGCGCGCTTACGAAGCGAACCTCTGCAGTCTTGTCACCTCGTGTCACCACCCGTTGACGAAATGGCTGATGGAGTCGCCAGGCACTGCGCCAGGCTCGTCGCACCGGCGGCAACTCGAGTAGCCACTGGCAAATCGTGAGTGAGCGTCGCTGAGTACGGCACATCTCGGCATGCGAGGACGTGGTAGGACGCGCGTCGAGAGTTCAGTTGATGAGAGCCCTGGGACTCGACGTGGGAATGAAGACGATCGGCGTCGCCGTGTCCGACGAGCTCGGGCTGGCCGCGCATCCGGAGGTCGTGATCGCGCGCCGCGGCACCGCGCCCGACGTCGCGGCGATCACCGCGCTGGTGCGAGCGCGCGAGGCCGCCGCGGTCGTCGTCGGGTTGCCGTACGAGCTGTCGGGCGAGATCGGGCCGCGCGCGCGCCGCGTGCGCGTCTTCACCCAGGCGCTCGCGAAGGCGCTGCCACCCGGCGTGGAATTACACGAGCAGGACGAGCGTTTCACCACCGCCCTCGCCGAGCGCGTGCTCCTCGAGGCCGACGTCTCGCGGGCGCGGCGCAAGGACGTGATCGACAAGCAGGCCGCCGCGGTGATCTTGCAGGGCTGGCTCGACGCACGTCGCGCCCGCATGCCGTAGGCTTCTCGGCCGGTGGTCGTATCATGAGCAAGAAGGCGTTTCGCACCGCGCTCCTGGTCGTGCTCGGCACGCTGGCGATCGGGCTCCTCGTCGCCGGCTACTACGGGTGGCAGCTCTACGAGTATCCGGAGACGAAGCGCGGCGGCAAGGGCGTCGAGGTCGTGGTCAAGATCGATCGCGGCATGTCGTTTCCGCAGATCGCCGCCCGCCTGCACGAGAAGCGCGTGATCGACCGGCCGTCGTGGTTTCGCTTCTACGCGATGCGCCGCGGCGCCACCACGGCGGTGAAGACCGGTGAGTACACGCTGCGCGACGACATGCGGCCGCGCGAGGTGCTCGACACGATCATCGCCGGCGTGCCCGAGCGCACGGTGAGCGTGACGTTGCCCGAGGGCAAGAACATGCTCGAGCTGTTCGCGCTGATCGAGGAGGCGGGCGTGGCCAAGGCGCTCGACCTCGAGGTGCTCGCCCGCGATCCCGAGTTCCTGCGCAAGCACGCCATCGCCGGCGAGACGGTCGACGGCCTCCTCTATCCGGACACGTACGAGTTCGTGGTGCCGACGTCGCCGCGCAAGGTGCTCGAGCGCCTGATCGAGGCCCACCGCCGCACCTGGAACCAGCTCGCGCGCGAGCACTCGAAGTCGCTCGCCAAGCTGAAGGAGCGGCTGCAGTGGAGCGACCGCGACGTCCTCATCCTCGCGTCGATCGTCGAGAAGGAGGCGGTGGACCCGAAGGAGCGCCCGCGCATCGCGCAGGTCTTCGTCAACCGGCTCACGTCGCCCACGTTCAAGCCCAAGCGGCTCGAGACCGATCCGACGATCCGCTACGGCTGCCTGGTCGCGGTCAAGCCGAGCGCCGCGTGCATCGCGTGGAACGAGCCCTGCCGCAAGGCGGGCAAGCCGGACGGCTGCGAGCGCCTGCGCCGGTTGCAGCTCGACGACAAGGACAACCCGTACAACACGTACCAGCACGAGGGCCTGCCGCCCGGCCCGATCGGCAACCCCGGCAAGGCGTCGATGCAGGCGGCGATGAAGCCCGACGGCAGCGACTTCTTCTACTTCGTCGCCGACACGCCCCGCACCCACGTCTTCAGCCGCACCTACGCCGAGCACAACGCCGCCGTCGACAAGTACCAGCGGTAGACGGCGACGTAGTCGATCTTCCTCCGAACTTCTTCTGCCGCCCCCCCATGGTACGCTCGGGTCCATGAGTCTGGTGGGACAGATCGCCTCGCTGCAGAACTACGCCTCGTACAAGGAGCTCGCCTGGG
Organism: Myxococcales bacterium UBA2376; assembly: GCA_002344285.1. GTDB lineage: Bacteria > Myxococcota_A > Polyangia > Haliangiales > Haliangiaceae > UBA2376. Next base: position 10,316 of record DDTA01000021.1, on the reverse strand, counting down.
AGGGCTCGTTCGAGGACTACCTCGATCTCGTCCGCAAGCGGCCGCAGATCACGCGGACCGCGTACCAGCGCCTGTACGACATGGTGCTGTCGCACGGCGTCGAGGAGTACATCGACAACAAGAAGAAGCTGGTCCGCTACAAGTTCTTCCGCGACGAGGGGCACGGCGGCAAGGACGCGGTCTACGGGCTCGACGTCCCGCTCATGCGGCTCATGAACGTGCTCAAGAGCGCGGCGCAGGGGTACGGCACCGAGCGCCGCATCATCCTGCTCCACGGGCCGGTCGGCTCCGCCAAGTCGACGATCGTGCGCCTGCTCAAGCGCGGCGCCGAGGAGTACTCGCGCACGCCCGAGGGCGCGCTCTACACGTACTACTGGGAGCTGCCCGGGCCGCTCGCCGAGCACGCGGGCGGGCAGGAGGTCTTCCACTGCCCGATGCACGACGAGCCGCTGCGGCTCATCCCGCGCGAGTGGCGCGAGGAGACCATCAAGCGGCTGGGCCTGGGCAACGACAGCCACAAGGTCCGCATCGACGGCGAGGTCAACCCGGCCTGCCGCATGATCTTCAGCGAGCTCATGCGCCACTACGGCGGTGACTTCGAGAAGGTGATGAAGCACGTGAAGGTGCGCCGCCTGCTCCTCTCCGAGCAGGACCGCATCGGCATCGGCACCTTCCAGCCCAAGGACGAGAAGAACCAGGACTCGACCGAGCTCACCGGCGACATCAACTACCGCAAGATCGCCGTCTTCGGCGCCGACTCGGATCCGCGCGCCTTCAACTTCGACGGCGAGTTCAACATCGCCAACCGCGGCATCATCGAGTTCGTCGAGATCCTGAAGCTCGAGGTCGCCTTCCTCTACGACCTCCTCGGCGCGACGCAGGAGAAGCGCATCAAGCCCAAGAAGTTCGCGCAGACCGACATCGACGAGGTCATCATCGGCCACACCAACGAGGCCGAGTACAAGAAGCTCCTCTCCAACGAGTTCATGGAGGCGCTCCGCGACCGTACGGTGAAGGTCGACATCCCGTACATCACCCGCGTCTCCGAGGAGACCAAGATCTACGCCAAGGACTACACCTCCGACCGCGTGGGCAAGCACATCGCGCCGCACACGCTCTACGTGGCCGCGCTGTGGGCGGTGCTCACGCGCCTCGAGGATCCCAAGAAGGGCAACCTGTCGCCCTTGCAGAAGGCCAAGCTCTACGACGGCAAGACGCTGCCCGGCTTCACCCAGGACAACATCAAGGAGCTGCGCAAGGAGGCCGCGCGCGAGGGCATGGAAGGCATCTCGCCGCGCTACATCCAGGACAAGATCTCGAACGCCCTGGTCAGCGAGAAGGGCGACGGCGCGGTCAACCCGTTCATGGTGATGAACGAGCTGGAGAGCGGCCTCCGCCACCACTCGCTCATCTCGAGCGACGACACCCGCAAGCGGTTCGGCGAGCTGCTCCAGGTGGTGAAGCAGGAGTACGAGGACATCGTCAAGAACGAGGTCCAGCGCGCGATCTCGGCCGACGAGGACCTGATCCAGAAGCTGTGCGCCAACTACATCGACAACGTGAAGGCGTACACCCAGAAGGAGAAGGTCAAGAACCCGTACACCGGGCAGGACGAGGAGCCGGACGAGCGCCTGATGCGGTCGATCGAGGAGAAGATCGACATCCCCGAGTCGCGCAAGGACGACTTCCGCCGCGAGATCATGAACTACATCGGCGCGCTCGCGATCGAGGGCCGCACGTTCGACTACAAGACCAACGAGCGGCTGCACAAGGCGCTCGAGGCCAAGCTGTTCGAGGATCAGAAGGACTCGATCAAGCTCACGTCGCTGGTCTCGTCGGTCGTCGACCGCGACACCCAGGCCAAGATCGACGTGGTCAAGCAGCGCCTCATCAAGAACTTCGGCTACGACGAGGTGTCGGCCACCGACGTGCTCAACTACGTCGCGTCGATCTTCGCCCGCGGAGACGTCAAGAGCTGATGGACCCACGCGGCAAGGCGCCCGTCGCGATCGAGCTCAACCCCACGCTGGCCGAGCTCCTGGCCCGGCTCTGCGTCGAGCTCGAGACCGACGACTACCTGGGCGTGCTCTCGCGCGCGCTCGGGCTGCTCGACATGGCGCAGAAGTCGCGCCGCTCGGGCGGCGGCCGGCTGTGCTTCGTCAACGAGCGCGGTGAGGCCGCGGAGGTGGTGTACTAGTGGCGCGCGCCGCGACGAAGTGGGGTCGGTGCGAGCGGAGCGAGCACTTCGGGGGCAACACCCACGAGGAGCGGATTGGAGCGCGCCCTCTATGAGTCAGCGTATCGACCTGGATCACGGCCGCTTCCGCCAGATCATCCGCGGCAAGATCAAGCAGAACCTGCGCAAGTACATCTCCCAGGGCGAGATGATCGCGCGCAAGGGCAAGGACACGGTCTCGATCCCGCTGCCGCAGGTCGACCTGCCGCGCTTCAAGTGGGGCGACAAGCAGTCGGGCGGCGTCGGCCAGGGCGACGGGCAGGTCGGCGACGCGATCGGCCAGGGCCAGGAGAAGCCGGGGCAGGGCGAGGCGGGCGACCGGCCGGGCGAGCACATGGTCGAGCTCGAGGTGAGCCTGGCCGAGCTCGCCGAGATCATGGGCGAGGAGCTCGAGCTGCCGCGCATCCAGCCCAAGGGCACCGAGAAGATCATCGCGTGGAAGGACAAGTTCACCGGCATCCGCACGACGGGGCCGGAGTCCCTGCGCCACTTCCGCCGCACCTTCCGCCAGGCCCTGCGCCGCCAGCTCTCGCTCGGCACGTACGACCCCAAGAACCCGATCATCGTCCCCATCCGCGACGACAAGCGCTACCGCTCGTGGCGCAGCGATCCGCTGCCCCAGTCGAACGCGGTCATCATCTACATGATGGACGTCTCGGGCTCGATGGGCGACGAGCAGAAGGAGATCGTGCGCATCGAGTCCTTCTGGATCGACACCTGGCTGCGCTCGCAGTACCACGGCATCGAGAGCCGCTACATCATCCACGACGCGATGGCGAAGGAGGTCGACCGCGACACCTTCTTCCGCACCCGCGAGTCGGGCGGCACGATGATCAGCTCGGCGTACAAGCTGTGCGCCAAGATGATCGAGGACGAGTACCCGTCCGAGCTGTGGAACATCTACCCGTTCCACTTCTCCGACGGCGACAACTGGTCGATCGACGACACCCACGCCTGCGTCGAGCTGCTCAAGCAGAAGATCCTGCCNNCAGTTCATCAAGGACCTGTCCGAGCACTTCGACGAGGACGAGCGCGTCGTGACCTCGGAGATCAAGGGCAAGGACGCCATCATGGACTCCATCAAGGAGTTCCTCGGAAAGGGCCGCTGACGTGGCTGGCTTGCGCCGCTTCCCGCCGTACCTGCGCGACATGCAGGAGGAGATCGAGAACCACGCTCGCGCCTACGGGCTCGACTTCTTCCCGATCATCTACGAGGTCCTCGACTACAAGACGATGAACGAGGTCGCGGCGTACGGCGGGTTCCCCACCCGCTACCCGCACTGGCGCTTCGGCATGGACTACGAGCAGCTCGCCAAGGGCTACGAGTGGGGCCTGCAGAAGATCTACGAGATGGTGATCAACACCAACCCGGCGTACGCCTACCTCCTCGAGGGCAACTCGCTCGTCGATCAGAAGACGGTCATGGGCCACGTCTGCGCCCACGTCGACTTCTTCAAGAACAACTACTACTTCTCCAAGACCAACCGGAAGATGATCGACGGCATGGCCAACCATGCCGCGCTCGTGCGCCGGCACATGGCGCGCCATGGCCAGGACGTCGTCGAGGACTTCATCGACACCTGCCTGACGCTCGAGAACCTGATCGACCCGATGTCGCCGTACATCACGCGCGCGCCCGCGCCCAAGGAGGGCGACCAGGACGACGCCGACGACGGCAACGGGGTGCCGCGCCTGCGCGCCAAGCAGTACATGGACAAGTTCATCAACCCGCCCGAGTACCTCGAGGCGCAGAAGAAGAAGAAGGACGAGGAGAAGAAGAAGCTACGCCGCCGCTTCCCCGAGGAGCCGCAGCGCGACGTCCTCGCCTTCCTCATCAAGCACGCGCCGGTCGACTCGTGGCAGCGCGACATCCTCGAGATCGTGCGCAACGAGGCGTACTACTTCGCGCCCCAGGCCATGACCAAGATCATGAACGAGGGCTGGGCCACGTACTGGCACTCGACGATCATGACGCAGAAGGCGGCGTCGGCGGCCGAGATCATCGACTACGCCGACGCCACCGCCGGCGTGCTCGCGACCGCGCCGGGGCGGCTCAACCCGTACAAGCTCGGCATCGAGCTCTTCCGCTACATCGAGAGCCGCTGGAACAAGGGCCAGTTCGGCAAGGAATGGGAGGAGTGCGAGTCGCTCGACGCCAAGCGGGACTGGGACCGGCGGCTCGGGCTCGGCCGCAAGAAGATCTTCGAGGTGCGCCGGCTGCACAACGACGTCACCTTCCTCGACGAGTACTTCACCCTCGAGTTCTGCATCGAGCAGAAGTTCTACTCGTTCGGCTTCAGCGAGCGCTCGGGCAACTGGGAGATCCAGTCGCGCGAGTTCAAGAAGGTGAAGGACCAGATGCTGCGGATGCTGACCAACCGCGGCCAGCCCTTCATCTACGTCGAGGACGCCAACCTCGAGAACCGGAGCGAGCTGCTCCTGCGCCACGCCCACGACGGGACCGATCTCGATCTGGGCCAGGCCAAGGACACGCTCCGGTCGCTCTACAAGGTCTGGACCCGCCCGGTCAGCCTCCTCACCCGGGTCGAGGGCAAGGGCAAGATGTTCCGTTGCGACGACGGCAACATCAGCGAGAAATCGGCCGAGTATCCGGCGCCGACGAGCTAAGCTCGCCCCGAGGGACGACCGAGCGTGCGCCTCATCGCCTGGGCCAAGACCGACACCGGCAAGAAGCGGGACCACAACGAGGACGGCTACCTCGTCGACGAGGGCCTCGGGTTGTTCGCCGTGGCCGACGGCATGGGCGGGCACCAGGGCGGCGAGCACGCNNCAAGGCGGCCAAGGAGATCGAGGCGGCCCGCCGCGAGGAGCTGATGAAGCGCCTCGAGGAGGCGCAGGCCGCCGACGACGGCGCCGAGAAGACCGACACCGGCTGGGGCGCGAACACGCCGACCAGCCCGCTCATCGACGCGCCGCCGCCGCCCGCGGTGTCGGTCATCCGCGCCGCCGCGCGCGAGGCGTCGTTCGCGATCTTCGACGCCGCGCTGGCCGCCCCGCACCTGCGCGGCATGGGCACGACGCTCACGGCGATGCTCTACGAGGACGGCCGCATGCACGTCGTCCACGCCGGTGACTCGCGCTGCTATCTCTTCCGCGACAACACGATCCGCCAGATCACCGACGACCACTCGTGGATCGCCGAGCAGGTGCGCTCCGGCAACCTGACCGAGGCCGAGGCCAAGGCGTCGCGCTACCGCCACGTCATCACCCGCTCGGTCGGCTTCGAGCGCGACGTCGACGCCGACAGCCGCACCGTGGCGTGCGAGGCGGGCGACTGCTTCCTCCTCTGCTCCGACGGCCTCTCCAACTACGTCGAGAACAACGAGCTCGAGCACATCCTGTCGACGACCTGGTTCCGCCGCGCGCCCCAGCACCTCGTCGACCTGGCCAACCAGCGCGGCGGCGACGACAACGTCACCGTCGTCGCCGTGATGATCGCCAACGAGGTCGTCGACTGATCCAGCCGATCAGGACGAGAACTTGTGGGAGGGGAACTCGGCGGTGGTGAAGCGGTCGGCGCCGGCGAGGACGGTGGTGAGGATGTAGGCCTCGGCGGTGCGGCGCGGGCCGGGCGCGCCGACCCATCGGCGGTGCTCGGCGGCGGTGCGGCGGCGCGCGTAGGAGCGGTAGACCGAGTCGGGATCGCCGATCGAGGCCGACTCCGCGAGCGAGCGCCCGAGGATCTGCTCGGCGGCGGCGCGATCGATCACGCTGCCGCGCTCGCGCGAGGCGGCGCGCAGGCGGGTGAGCTCCTCGAACGGCAGGTTGAAGAGGAACTCCTCGAAGGCCTGGACCTCGTCGTCGCCGGCGTCGTCGCGCACGAAGTAGTCGAGAAACTCGGCCGGGCAGTCGGACGCGACCAGGCGCATGTACTCGCCGGCGCCGACCAGCGCGCCGAACTGCACGCCGATGCGGCTGCGCGCCCGCCACGCGGCCTCGAGCACGGGACAGAAGTCGTCGATCTCGAGCTGGGCGGCGCGCTCCCAGAGCAGGATCAGCTGGCGCGCGGCGCGGCGCCGGTGCGGCTCGGCGAGCAGCTGATCGGAGAGCATCCCGACGAGGATCTCGGTGGCGATGAGCGTGTACACCGACTGGGCGAGCTCGCTATGGAGCTCGGCGTGGAGCGTCGCCTCGCCGCCGCCCACCGGCTCGAGGACCTGCCGCAGCTCGCGCAGGAGCGCGATCTTGGCGAGCTGGAACGCGCGCGCCACGTGCGCCTTCTCCGGCAGCAGGAGCTCGCGGCCCATCGGGTCGGCATGGGCGAGGCGTTCGACGAGCTCGGCCTCTTGCACGTCCTCGTCACGCATCATCGCCCCGAGCGGCAGGGTCGGCGTCCGGTCGAGCACGTCGCCGAGCCGCGCCACGCGCTTCACGTGATCCCAGAGCGCCGCCGCCTCGCGCGGGCGGTGCTCGCGCAGCCACACGAGCGAGCGATCGACGAGGCGGCGCTCGCGGCTGTCGAGGACCGGATCGACCTCGGAGGGCCACACGATGGGCTCGCGGCGCATGTCACAGGGTACCTCCGCTTGCGTCCGCGCGCTCCGTGAGGTGGACAAGCTCCCGGAGATCATGAGTTATCGGATGTCGTACGGCGGCTCACATCATCTGCTATGACGTGGGCGATGCGCGCGCTCGTGACCCTGGCGCTGATCGCGGCGTGTGATCGAAAGGCGGCCCCGCCGCCACGGCCGGCGTCCGCCGACGCGCTGGCCGGCGGCGCCGCCGCCGCGCCCCCTCCCGCGTCGGCCGCCTCCGCCTGCACCCTCGAGCGCGCGGTGTGGCGCCATCCCGCCGTCGCGCGCGTCGTCGCCGTCGGAGACGTCCACGGTGACCGCGCCGCGTTCCAGCGCGTCCTCCAGCTCGCCGGGCTCGTCGACGCCGACCTGCGCTGGACCGGGGGCAAGGCCTGGCTGGTGCAGACCGGCGACATCCTCGATCGCGGCGACGACGAGCAGCAGATCCTCGACGATCTCGAGCGGCTCGAGGGCGAGGCCGCGGCCGCCGGCGGCCGCGTGGTCTGGCTCAACGGCAACCACGAGCTGATGAACCCGGCCGGCGATCTGCGCTACGTGACGCCCGGTGGCTTCGCCGACTTCGAGGACGTGCCCGGCCTCGATCGCGAGCGCTTCGCGTCGGCGCCGGCGCACGTGCGCGCTCGCCTGGCCGCGCTCGCCCCCGGCGGCCCCTACGCGCAGGTCCTCGCCGGTCAGAACGTGATCGCCGTCGTCGGCGACACCGCCTTCGCCCACGGCGGCCTGGCGCCCGGCGCCGCCGCCGGCCTCGACGACGCCAACCACGCCACCCGCTGCTGGCTCGCGGGGCAGGGGCCGCCGCCCGCGGTGCTCGACGACGATCGCGGCCCGGTCTGGGATCGCACCTTCGGCCTCGACCAGGTGCCGTGCGACGTGCTCGACCGCGTGCTCGGCGAGCTCGGCGTCGCCCGCCTGGTGATCGGTCACACCACGCAGCCCGACGGCGTCAACGAGCGCTGCGGCGGCAAGGTCTGGCGGATCGACGTCGGCCTCGCCCGCCACTACGGCGGACCGACGCAGGCGCTCGAGCTGACCGCGGCCGGCGCGCGCGTGCTGCGCTGATCAGGGGAGCTCGCTGGGGGCGGGCTCGCTGACCGCCGGCTGCGCCGGCGCCGGACGCGGCACCACCTCCATGCCGGCGGGGCAGACGCCGCCGGCGGGGGCCTCCTCGCGGGACCGCACGACGAAGCCGACCTGATCGGAGCCCTCGCTGGTCACGAGCTCGAGGCGCGAGGTGTCGATGCCGCGCGACGCGAGGTGGTCCTTGATCCAGCCCGCGCGCTTGTCGGCGTCGCGCTGCTTCCTCGCCGAGACCGCGACCAGCCACTTCGTGACCAGCGGGTTCTGCAGCATGGTCGACGCGACCTGGTCGATGATGATCTTGCCGCCCTTGTTCAGGCCCCCACGGTCGAACGTCGGCGGCGCGCGCAAGGTCATTCGATCGCCGTCGAGCTGGGCGATCACCGCGCCGCCCTCGTCGGGACAGCCGTCGAAGTCGTCGATGCCGTTCACGTACTCGGCCTCGTTCGGGCACTGGTCGGCGGCGTCGAGGAAGCCGTCGTTGTCGTTATCGACCTCGGGGCAACCGTCCTCGTCCTGGAAGCCGTCCTTGTCCTCGGCGCACAGCGGGCACTGATCGTCCTCGTCGGCGATGCCGTCCTTGTCCTGATCCCAGTCGGGACAGCCGTCCCAGTCCTCGAACCCGTCCTGATCCTCGGGATCGCTCGGGCACTGATCGAGGTTGTCCATCACGCCGTCGACGTCGGTGTCGCGCTTGTCCCACGGGCAGCCGTCCTTGGGGAACGGGTCCTTGCCGTCCTCCTTGTCGAGCTTGCACGTGTCCTCGAGGTCGGCGAATCCGTCGCCGTCGTTGTCGAGCTCGGGGCAGCCGTCGTCGTCCTCGAAGCCGTCGAAGTCCTCGGCCTCGTTCGGGCACTTGTCGCTCGCGTCGTCGCGGCGATCCCCGTCGTTGTCGTCGTCGGGGCAGCCGTCGCTGTCCTCCCAGCCGTCCTTGTCCTCCGCCGCCACCGGGCAACGGTCCTTGTTGTTGGGGATGCCGTCGCCGTCGCTGTCGCGCGTGTCGGGGGCCCAGCCCACCGATGCGAAGACGCGGAAGTCGGGCGAGCCGATGCCGCGCACCACGCCGGCCGAGCCGCCGATCACGACGGCGACCGCCTTCGTGGCCACGACGCGCGCGCCGCCGCCGGCCTCGAGCGGACTCGCGTCGAGGTCGAAGCCCTCGAGGCCGGTGCGGCCGAAGGTCTCGGCGACGAGCGAGAAGCGCTCGGTCGGCCGGTAGGCGCCGGCGACGCCCCACGTGAGCTGCTGGCCGATGGTCGACGCGTAGATGGTGCGCGGCTTGCGGAACGCGAGGCCGGCGTTGGCGCCGACGACGAGCTTGCCGTCCGAGCCGCTCCACTGCGCGATGAAGCGTCCGCGCAGGGACGGCAGATCGTCGCCGATGAACGCACCCTCGCCGGAGCCGAAGCTCGACGGCAGCGTGCCACCGACGGCGCCGGCGAGCTCGATCGCGTTCTTGCGCCAGATCTTGGTCTTCACCTCGGCGCGCAGGTCACCCGTGCCGGTCGCCTTGAAGCCCTCGGCCGTCGGCTGCGCCGTCGTCGGCATCAGGCCGTCGCCCGCCATCTGGAACACGATCGGCAACGACACGCCGAGCTGGAACTTGTCGGTCAGGCCGTACGACGCCGAGAGGTCGCCGACCATCGCGCTCGACACCACGTCGACGCGCTCGTTGGTGATGATGTCGTCGTCGTCATCGACGTTGTAGATCGTGAACGGGTGGGTGAAGTACGTGACGAGGAAGTCGACCGCGAGCTGCCGCTTCGCCGACACGGTCGCGTCGGCCACCGTGAAGAACGTCTTGGGGCCGATCGCGTACTCGAACAGGTTGAGATCGATCGCCGGGTCGTACGGCACCTCGCCCTGCTGCGCGTGCGCCGCGGCGGGCGCGAGCAGACCTACACCAAGGAGAGCGGTCAACCCCCGGTATCTCATCGTCGTCGATGGTACCCCGGGCGGCTGGGTCCCGTCGATCGACTTGGTTAAGGGTCAGGTATCGGAGGGCAGGGTGAACGTGAACGTCCAGATCACCACCGATGCAACCGGCCTGTCGTCGGAGTCCCTGGCCGGGACGAACTGGATCGCGCGGGCGCGGGCGAGGGCCAGCTCGTCGAGGCCGTGACCGAGGCTGCCGAGCAGCCTGGCCTGGGTCACCTTGCCGCTGGCGTCGACGACGAGCCGGACCCGGAGCTTGCCCTCGATGCCCAGGCGCCTGGCCTCGGCCGGGTAGCTCTTGCGGGCGTCGAAGTAGTCGAAGCCCTCCTTGGCCTCCGCCGGGGTCTTGATCGACGCGACCGAGGTCGTGACCACGGGGGCCGCGCCGGGGCCATCGCCGGGGCCCGTGCCGCTGCCACTCCCGCCGCCCGAGCCGCCACGGCCGAGGCGGCCGCGGGTCGGTGGCCCCGGCGCGGCCGCGACCCCGCGCGCGGCCGGCGCGATCCCGGGCA
>DDTA01000054.1 GCA_002344285.1 Myxococcales bacterium UBA2376 | reverse complement strand
CCGCGCGCACGCGAGCACGCTCGCGCCCGTGTTCCCGGCCGACACCATCGCATCGCCCTCGCCGGCGGCGACGAGCTCGGCGGCGACGAGGATCGACGCGTCCGGCTTGGCGGCGATCGCCTCCGCCGGCTTCTCGTCCATCTCGACGTACTGGCTCGCGTGGTGCACGCGCACGCGCGCGCCGTCGTGGCGCAGCCGGGGCAGGATGCCGCCCAGCACCGCGGCGTCGCCGACCAGGATGATCTCGGCGTCGGCGACGGCGATCGACGCCTCCGCCGCCCCCTTCACGATCTCCTCGGGGGCGAGGTCACCACCCATCGCGTCGACGACGATCCGCTGCATCGGTCGCGCCGATCATGGCACGAAATCAGGGGCCATGAGCGTCGGCGCCGCCGAACACTCGTCACCGGCGCGCTGCGGAAACACCGGCGATCAACGCGCGGGCGCGCGGCGACGCCGGCTCCATGTCGGCCCAGGCGACGCCGTCGACGCAGCCCGCGGGCGCGGCGTGGTTGTCGTCGGGCACCCATCGCAGGCCGCCGGCGTCGAAGACGACCCGCGGCCGCGCGCCGTCGCCGCACAGGCGCTTCAGGCGATCGGCGCCGACGAGCTCCGCGGGATCGATCGACGGCAGGCCGACCTCGCGCCAGTAGGTGAACGCGGCGCGGGTGTCGCCGCGGCGACACCCGATGCTCACGAGCTCCGGCGAGACGAGGCCGACCTGGCACTCGCCGTCGCCGCTGCCACCGCTGCCGCCGAGCAGGAGCTCCTTCATCCGCGTGGTCAGCTCGGTCTCGAGGGGCGCCGGCAGCGGCGCGAGATCGGGGTACGAGACCTTGCCCGGCGGCTCGCCCGGCGTCTCGACGGTGATCACGGCGAAGTCCGCGCCGGTGAGGACCCCTGCGCCGGCGGGGCCCGGTGGGCTCGGTGCGTCCGCCGTGGCGAGCGCCTCGTACCGGGCCTGGGCGTGCGCGAGCCATCCGTCGGGCCACTGGTCGGCCGCCGGCGCCGCGACGCCGTCGAGTGGGCCCTTACCGCTCACCACGAACGCGTCCTTGCCCTCGAAGAGGACGAGCTTGCCGACGACCGGCGCCGCGTCGGTGCCGCAGCCGACCCGCCACGCCAGCCCGACCTCGGCGACGCCGTCGCCGTCGAGATCGGTGAGCTCGAGGCTCTGGCCCACGAACCCCGCCGGCGACGGGCCCCGACACCGCTCGACGTCGTCGCGCAGCTGACTCAGCCGCCGGACGCGGTCGCCGCCGAGCTCCAAGACGACGTCGAGCGCGACGCTCGCGCGATCGCGGCTCGCGCGCTCGATCAGGTACACGGTCTTGTCGCCCTCGGCGTCGACGAAGCGGCCGCCGCCCACGAGCCGTGAGCCGGGCTTCATCCCGCCCGGCATCTTCGTCCCCGCGGGCAACGGCTCGAGGGTGGGCGCGTTCCCCACGCCGTCTGCGCTTGACGTCGCGTCCACGCCCGCGCCTGCGCCTGCGTCTGCGCCTGCGTCCGCGTTTGCGTCTGCGCTCGCGCCCGCGTCGCCGCCGCCGGTCGTGGGCGGCTTGCGCTTCTCGCCGCCGCAGCCGGCGTGGCCGAGCGCGACCAGCGCCGCGACGACGTGGCAGGTACGCGCGATCGACGCCATGCGTCGCTCTACCACGGATGCGTCGAGACGCGGGACATCACCACGGCGGGGTGATAGCGGAACTGGGGGAATCGTGACAGGTTCCCGTTCGTGCTCGTACGGGGTTGCAGCGACCTGTCGACGCTTCGTGAACGCATCGCCATCCCGCCGTCGCTCCAGGGACGGTGGGCGGCCGGCCGTCAGACGCCGCGCGGCGTGGTCGGGTTCGACCGCTCGCCGGTCGAGCTGGTGATCTGGGTGCCCGTCGCGGACTGGTCGGACATCGCGTCGATCCTCGGCCCCGAGGGGCCGGCGACGACGATCGCGCTTCACGTCTACGCCGCGCGTGAGGTCGCCGCCGAGCAGATCGCCGGCCTCCTCGTCGAGGGCTTCCACGTGCGGGTCACCGGACCGTCCTACCCCGCCAGCGTGTTCGAAGGAGGCGGGTTCAGCCAGGGGCGCGCGGTCCGCGTCGACGGCGGGCTCCTGGTCGGCTTGACGTCCGCGTAACGAGGTCCTATACCGGCCGGCGGCGTGACCGTCCACCTCCGCGACGTCGTGGCGTACCTCGACGCGACGCTCGAGATCGACCGCTTCAAGGACTACGCGCCCAACGGCCTGCAGGTCGAGGGCGCGCCCGAGGTCGACACGATCGTCACAGGGGTCTCGGCCAACACCCAGCTCTTCGAGCGCGCGCTCGAGCTCGGCGCCGACCTGATCGTGGTCCACCACGGCCTCATCTGGGGTGGCGGCATCGGCCGCGTCACCGGGCCCACCGCCGCGCGCCTGCGCCAGCTGCTCGCCAACGGCGTCTCGCTCGCCGCGTATCACCTGCCGCTCGACAAGCACGCGCGGCTGGGCAACAACACCGGCCTCGCCGACGCGATCGGGCTCGCCCTCGACGGCCGCGATGCGTTCGGCGACGTGAAGGGCCACGCCCTCGGCCTGGCCGGTGCGTGGCCGCAGCCGCTCGCGCGTGACGAGGCGATCGCGCGCATCACCGCCGGGGTGCTCGGGCAGCGCGCGGCGCCGTTCGTCTTCCCGTACGGGCCCGAGATCGTGCGCAAGGTCGGCCTCTGCACCGGCGCCGCCGGTGACCTGCTCGAGGCGGCGGCCCAGCATGGCTGCGACCTCTACGTCACCGGCGAGCTCGCCGAGCGCGCCGCCGAGCTCGCGCGCGAGCTCCAGATCACGCTCGTCGCCGCCGGGCACTACGCGACCGAGGTGTTCGGGCCGCAGCGCGTCGCCGACGAGCTGCGCATGCAGTTCCCGTCGCTGTCGGTGCACTTCGTCGGTGTGCCGACGCCGATCTGACCCCGAGCTCTCGAACCATGTCGACACCACCCAGTCCTGTTCGTCTGCCCGCCGGCGTGCGTGACTTCCTCCCCCGCGCCGCCGCGCGCCGTCGCGCGATCTGCGAGCGCGTGCTCGGCGAGCTCGAGGCGTGGGGCTACACGCGGCTGGTCACGCCGGTCTTCGAGTGCGCCGACGTCCTCGAGCGCGGGCTCGGGGCCGACGCGCGCGCCGCGGCGCTCCGCTTCGTCGAGCCTGGCTCGGGCGAGGTCGTCGCGCTCCGCCCTGACTTCACGCCGCAGGTCGCGCGCATCGCGGCGACACGCCTCGCCGACGTCGCCGGTCCGCTGCGCCTCTGCTACGAGGGCGCGGTCAACCGCCTGACCTCGCCGACCCGCGGCCCGCTCGCGCAGCGCGAGATCCTCCAGGCGGGCATCGAGCTCATCGAGGCCGGCGGACCGGAGGCCGACGCCGAGGCCCTCGCCGTGGCGTCGGCGACGCTCGCGCACCTGGGCGTCGAGGCCGCGCCGCTCGACGTCGGTCACGTCGCGCCGGCGCGCTGGGTGCTCGCCGCGGTCACCGAGCCGGCGCGCGCGGCGCTGGCCGCGGCGCTCGGCAAGAAGGATCGCCGCGCGGTGGCGCGCGCCGCGGCGCACTCCGCGGGCGGACCGGCCGACGTCGCGCACCGCGCCGTGCCGGAGCTCGCCGAGGCGCTCGTCGGGCTCGCCGGCCCGGCGGCGGAGGTGCTCGCGCGGGCGCGCGCGTTGCCGTGGCCCGACGACGTCCACGCGGCGCTCGACGATCTCGCCGCGGCGCTCGCCGGCGCCGCGCGGCTCCAGCCGGGCGCGCAGTTCACCGTCGACCTCGGCGAGGTGCGCGGGTTCGAGTACTACACCGGCCTGCGCTTCGCCGGCTACGCGCGCGGCGCCGGTGACGCGGTCCTGCGCGGCGGTCGCTACGACGAGCTGGTCGGGCGCTACGGGCGGCCGGCGCGCGCCGTCGGCTTCGCCGTCGACATCGAGGCGATCGCGCAGGCCCAGCGCGCGGCGGGGATGGCGCCGCCGACGCCGTCGCCCGGCGCGCTCGTGATCGCGACCCGCGACGACGGCGCCCGCGCGGCGGCCGTCGCGGCCACGCTGCGCGCCGCCGGCGTCCGCGCGGCGATCGATCTCGGCGACGCGGTCGCGGCCGACGCCACACGCATCCGCTACGCCGTGGAGACCGGCTGGACGCACGTCCTCGATCTCGCCGGTCCGACCCTCGAGGACACGCGCACCCGCGCGATCGCCGCGATCTCGCCGCAGGCGATCACCGCCGCCGTCGATGGCGACGGCGACGCGCTCTCCCGTATGTTCGGCAACCGGAGGCCCTGATGAGCGTAGTTATCGTCGTAGGCGCGCAGTGGGGTGATGAAGGCAAGGGCAAGGTCGTCGACCTGTACACCGAGCGCGCCGACACCATCGTGCGCTACGGCGGCGGCGCCAACGCCGGCCACACCCTCGTCATCAAGGGCCAGAAGCTGATCACGCGGCTGGTGCCGTCCGGGGTGTGCCACCCGAACAAGCCGTGCGTGCTCGGCGACGGCATGGTGATCGATCCGCGCTCGCTGCTCGAGGAGATCGATCAGCTCCAGGCGCGCGGCCTGCTCCTCAACAACGAGCTCGTCGTCGGGCAGGACGCCCACGTGATCCTGCCGTACCACAAGCGCATCGAGGGCGTGCGCGAGGACCGCACCGCGGGCGCGATCGGCACCACCCGCCGCGGCATCGGCCCGGCGTACGAGGCCAAGGTCGGCCGTCGTGGCGTGCGCATCCGCGATCTGTTCCGGCCCGAGCGCCTGCGCGAGCTCGTCGCCGCCAACCTCGAGGAGCTGAACCCCGTGGTCCGTCACCTCGGCGGCGAGGTGCCGACCGACGCCGAGGTCGAGCAGTGGATCGCCGACGCGCTCGCCGCCGGCGAGCGGCTCAAGCCGTTCGTGCGCGACGCGAGCCGCTTCGTCGTCGACAAGATCGCCGCCGGCAAGCACGTCCTCTTCGAGGGGGCGCAGGGCACGCTCCTCGACATCGATCACGGCACCTATCCGTACGTGACGTCGTCGTCGACGATCGCCGCCGGCGCGTGCCAGTCGACCGGCATCGGCCCGAGCAAGATCGATCGCGTCATCGGCATCACCAAGGCGTACGCGACGCGCGTGGGCGGCGGCCCGTTCCCGACCGAGCTGCACGGCGACGCCGCCGACGCGCTCCGCCAGGCCGGCGGCGAGTTCGGCGCCGTGACCGGTCGCCCGCGGCGCTGCGGCTGGCTCGACCTGCCGGCCTTGCGCCTCGGCGTCCGCCTCTCCGGGATGGACGGGCTCGCGCTCACCAAGCTCGACGTGCTCGCGGGGCTGCCCGAGGTCGCGGTGTGTGTCGCCTACAAGCTCGACGGCCACGAGCTGGACGAGCTGCCGACCGACCTCGACGACATCGCGCGCGCCGAGCCGGTGTTCGCGCGCTACCCGGGCTGGGCCTCGCTCGCCGGGGTGCGGGCCTGGGACGATCTGCCGGCCACGACCCGCGCGTACGTCGAGCAGGTCGGCAAGCTCGCGGGCGTGCCGTTCTACCTCGTCTCGGTGGGGCCAGATCGCGAGGAGACGATGGTGCTGCGCGACCCGTTTGCCGCGTAACTGGTCGCCGGTGCTGGCATTTGTGCCTACCCGGGTGGTAGCATTTTTTGCCAAGCTGACCCGGGGACCTGGGGGTCCAAGCCGGTGTCGATCGCCGCTAGGCGCCGTCGGGGCGCCGTCTGGATCGCCCACGAGGACAGGAAATCGCTCATGAAGATCGTCTGCGATGCGTGCTCCGCGAAATACTCGATTGCCGACGAAAAGGTCAAAGGCAAGGTCTTCAAGATCCGCTGCAAGAAGTGCAGCAACATCATCGTCGTGCGTGGCAACGCCGGCGCGGCGGCCGAGGAGCCCGCCCCGGTAGGCCAGCAGTTCGATCAGAAGGAGACCCGCGTCTACGACTACGGCGGGGGGGAGGGTGGCGAGGCGCCGCCGGGTGGCGACGACGCGGTCTGGCATGTCGTCATCGACCAGGAGCAGGTCGGCCCGATCAGCGTCGCCGAGGTGGCGCAGAAGTTCGCCGCGGGTGAGATCGACGCGGAGACGTACATCTGGCGCGAGGGCTTCGCCGACTGGCTGCCGCTCTCGCAGGTCCCGGACTTCGCCTCGGTGGTCGCGGGCGGCGGTGCGTCGTCCCAGGGATCGGCCGGCGCCGACGCGGTGTCGAGCATGTTCGGCGCCACCAACTTCGACGAGGGTGGCACGTCGCGCAGCGATCCGAACGACGTCTTCGCGGCGCACGCCGCGAAGGCCGCCGCCGACGAGCAGGACGAGGGCGCCGACGACCTGTTCGGCCAGAGCGCCAGGAAGGGCAAGGCGGCCGACGCCGGCTTCGGCGCCGGCAAGGCAGCGTCGCCCGCAGCCTCGGCGGCCAGCCCGTCGAACCTGAAGGGGCAGCGCAGCGAGAACTCGGTCCTGTTCTCGCTCAACAACCTCGCCGCGCTCGCGAGCGACAGCCCCAAGGCCGCGCCGGTGGCGGCGGCGAGCAGCAGCGGCGGCTCGTCCTCGGGCACGGCGCAGCACGGCGGCGGCGAGGGCTCGGGGCTCATCGACATCCGCTCGATGGCGTCGGCCTACCTCGGCGCGTCCAAGGGCGGCGGCGCCGCGCCCGCGGCGGGCGGCCCCAAGGTCGGCTCGATCGACGATCTGCCCGTCTTCTCGACGGCGGCGTTCAGCGAGCCGGCGGTCATCATCCCGTCGGTCGGCGCGGGCCGTCGCGACAACAAGCTCATGTACGCGCTGCTCGGCGCGGTCGCGCTCCTGGCGATCGTCCTCGTCATCGTCGTCGTCGTGCTGGTCACGGGCGACAAGAAGGGCGGCGGCGAGGGGCAGGTGGCGATGGGCGGCGCGAGCGGCAGCGATCGCGCGACCGGCAAGGGCTCGAACGACGTCCTCGCCGGGTCGGCGACGGATCCGGGTTCGGGCAGCGCGAGCGCCAGCGGCGCGGATCCCGGCAGCAACGCGGGCGGCGGCGACGGCAGCGGCTCGGCGTCGGCGGCCGATCCGGGCTCGGGCTCGGCGTCGGCCAAGCCGCCGGAGGATCGCGGATCGAGCCGTGGTGGTAGCAGCAGCAGCGATCGCGGCGGCTCGAGCGGCTCGAGCAAGGGCTCGAGCAGCGGCGGGTCGAGCGACAGCGGTGGCGGTGGCAAGTGCCTCGACGAGGTGGCGTGCCTCCTCGCCGACAAGCCGCCGGCGTGCTGCTCGAAGTACCGCGGCGGTGGTGGTGGCGGCGGCGGCGGTGGTGGTGGCGGCGGCGGCTCGAAGCCGTCGGGCGGCGGCGGCAGCAACCTGCCCGAGGATCTGCAGAAGGCCGACATCTCCGCCGGCATCTCCAAGGTGCGCAGCCGCGTCGAGGGCTGCGCGGCGAAGTCGAGCGCGAAGGGCACCGTGAAGGTGTCGGTGAAGGTCGCGGGCTCGGGCGCGGTCTCCAGCGTGACCGTGAAGGAGAGCCCGGACTCGGCGCTCGGCTCCTGCGTCGCGTCGGCGGTGCAGAAGGCGACGTTCGCGAAGACGCAGAACGGCGGCTCGTTCAGCTATCCGTTCACGTTCCGCTGACGGTGCAGGAGCCGCCCACCGGCGGCGCCGACCAGCGCGACGACGACCAGCAAGACGCCCCACAGCCAGTAGCGTGGGGCGTCCTGGTTTTCGGCGGTCCCGCCGCCGCAGCGTCCGTCGGCGGGCCGCGCTGCGGCCGCGTCGACCGTCCAGGTGACGTCGAGGCCGAGCGTGAGCGGTCCGCCTGCGCCGGTCCACTTGTGCTCGAGCTTGTCCATCGCGTTGCCACCGAGCGAGCGCGCGCCGAAGCGAACGCCGGGCCCGTCCTCCAGCCGGACCTCGGTCTCGCCCGGCTTCTCGAGGTCGACCGTGTCGTGGAGCACCATGCGATGCGCGTCACCCTCGGCGCAGATCCAGCCGACGAGATCGACCGAGAACGATCCGGCCGCGACAGACGGTGTACCAAGGCCGACGTCGAGCGTCGTCCACGCGATCTTCCTAGGCTGCTCGTCGATCGTCACGGTCACGCGCGGGTGGACGAGCGCCGCCATCTCGCGGCCGTACGCCGCGGCCTCGGCGTCGTCGAGCTGGCCGTCGCGGTCGCGATCGAGGCGTCGCCGTAGCGCGGCGCCGGGGCGTTCTCCGAGGAAGATCGTGTAGGCGAGCCGCACGCGGTCGCCCATCGGCGTGAGCTTCAGGTAGCGATTGTTCTCGTCCACCGAGGCCGCGACGTGCGCGTCGGCCGCCCGCATCCCGACCAGCGACGTGGCGATGATCGCGCTCGCCGCCCCCATCGCGCCGAGTGTGAACGCAGCCACGGCGCGAAACGCGGTCGTTGACCCACGGTCAGCGACCCGCATATGCTGCGCGCCGAGGAGGAGACATGTTGCGTAGCCTATCCCTGTCGTTCTGGGGGGTCGCGTCGGCGGGCCTGCTTGCCATGGCAAGCGCCTGCGGCGGTGATGATACCTCGTTGCCACCCTTGTTCGAGCCCAAGCCCGAGTGCATGGGCGAATCGATCTCGGTGCTCAACGGCCAGCATCGCCAGCTGATCTCGTTCCTCGAGATCGGCGATCTCGCCGACGGGTTCGATCTCGACGGCGACGGCGATCCCGACAACAAGCTGGCGGGCGTCGGCTCGCTGGCGCGCGAGGCGATCCAGGACTCGCTCAACGAGTACGACATCCTGATCCCGCTCGAGATGTTCGACTTCGCGACGCCGGGCGCCGACTCGTGCGTGAAGTTCGCGCTCTACCTCGGCCTCTACAAGCAGGACCTCGACGAGGACGGCGAGGACACCGCCGTCGACGGCGGCGACTGCAACGACCACAACGGAGCGATCCCCGGCGCCGAGGTGGCGAACAACCGCATCGACGACGACTGCGACGGTCTCGCCGACGAGCTCAACGACGGGCCCAACCAGACCCCGTCGACCGACGACGGCGACATGGACGGTGACGGCCAGTCGATCGCCCAGGGTGACTGCGACGACACCAACAACATGATCAAGTCGGGCATGGCCGAGATCTGCGGCGACGGCTACGACAACGACTGCGACGGCGTCGCGGATCGCACGACCAACGCGCAGGGCGTGGTCACCGCGTGCAATCCGTACGATGACACGCCGGACACGATCCGCCTCGATCCGCGTGGCTTCGACACGGCGGGCGCGCCGCTCATCGCGTTCACCTCGGGCGAGGTGACGTCGCAGGCCGGTGGGCTCAAGCTCGTCGCCGGACCGTCCTTGTTCCAGGTCTCGGTCCCGGTCACCGACGGCATCGAGCTGACGCTCAAGATCACGGGCACCACGGTCGAGGCCGACATCGCGATGGCCGGCGGTCGCGTGGTCGCGATGAACGGCCGCCTCGGCGGCGTGATCGACGCCAACACCGCCGACACGATCCGCGGCCTCGACGTCCCGGAGATCAGCCTGACCCCCGAGAACTCGCTGCTCGACGCCGTCTTCGCCAACGTGCTCGGCCCGCTGCTCGCCCTGCCGGCCTTGCCGCCGTCGAGCCCGCACGCCGGCTGCCGCACGCCCGACATCGACGTCGATCGCGACGGCCTCGAGGCGTTCTGTGACAAGAACCTCGACGGGGACCCGAACACGCAGGTCGTGGACACCTGCATCGACGGCGACGGCACCGTGATCCAGGACACGCCCACGATGCAGTGCAGCGAGGCGCTCGACAGCAACGGGAAGAAGCGCTTCGTCGACGGCATCTCGGTCGAGCTGAACTTCGCGACGGCGCCGGCCGATCTGGTCCGCCCGTAGGCCCCTCAGGGGCGAACTCTCGCTACCTGAGGCCCGATCTACGTTAAGCTCGGGCCCATGCGGTACACCATCGCGCTGCTCGTGCTGGCGATCGGGTGTGGCGGATCGGAGCTGAAGGCCGCTGGCGAGGAATGTGTCGCCTCGGCCGAGTGCGCCGCCGGCCTGGTCTGCGACCTGGGCGCGAGCCCGCCGGTCTGCGCCGGGAACGTCACCGCCGACGCCGTCGAGGTCGACGCGCCCGACGTGCCGGTCGACGCCGCCGAGACCGACGGCGCCGAGACCGACGGCGCGATGATCGACGCCCGGGTGATCGACGGCGCGATGATCGACGCCGCCATGATCGACGCGGCGGTCGATGCCGCCGTCGACGCCCCGACCGACGCCGAGCCGGACGCCATCTGACCCCCGAGGCCCGAGGCCCGAGGCCGCTGTGAGGCGATAGCCTCACAGCCTCCGAGGCCCGAGGCCGCTGTAAGGCGATAGCCTCACAGCCTCGGCCGTAGGCCGCCATTGCCGCACCGTGTTAGGTTCGCGCAACCCATGCGTGAGCGCGGCCTCGAGTTCCGGGTCGGACTCCTGATCATCGTCGCCGCGGTGATCCTCGTGGCGTTCGTGTTCGTCCTGGGCAACTTCTCGCTGTCCAGCGGCTACACCCTCTACGTCGACTACGACTACAGCGGCAACCTGCAGCCGGGCGCGCCCGTGAAGGTCGCCGGCATCAAGGTCGGCAAGATCGAGGACGTTCGCTTCATGGGCGGCAAGCTCGACGAGAAGGCCGGGCGGCGCGTGTACGTGCGGGTCGAGGCCTGGATCGAGAACCAGGCGCGCGAGTCGATCCGGAAGGACGCCGAGTTCTTCATCAACACCGCGGGTGTGCTCGGCGAGCAGTACCTGGAGATCGTGCCGGGGAGGAACTGGGACGACCCGCCGCTCGCGGCCGGGAGCAAGGTCGTGGGGCGGAACCCGCCGCGCACGGACCTCGTGCTGTCGCGGCTCTACGACGTCCTCGACTCGCTGTCGGAGGTGCTCACCGAGGACCGGGACACGATCAAGAACCTGCTCCAGAACAGCGCGAGCGCGGTCGGCTCGGTCGACCAGCTCCTGCGCGAGAACAAGGAGCAGGTCGGGCGCCTCATCACGTCGACGAGCGAGCTGGCCGCCGAGGCCAACGAGACGCTGTCCAAGGTCAACGCCGGGCTCGATCCGGCGATGGTGAGGAAGACCGTCGGCGACGCCGATGCCCTCCTCGTCTCCGGCAAGAAGGCGATCGACACCGTGACGCCCGAGGCGGTCGCGCTCCTCCAGGACGGGCGCCGCGTGACCGGCATCGTCACCGAGGATCGTGTCGAGCGCGCGATCACGGTCGCCGACAAGGCGGCGACCGCCGCCCAGAAGGCCGGCGGCCTCATCGACAACGTCGACGGCATGGTCACCGATCTGCGCAAGGGCAAGGGCACCGCCGGCGCCTTGCTCACCAAGGACGACGTCTACGTCGACGTCCGCGAGCTGATCCGCGACCTCAAGCGCAATCCCTGGAAGTTCTTCTGGAAGGAGTAGGGGCGTGACCCCCGAGGACGAAGCGACCGCGCGGGTCTTCGCGCGCGCCGGCACGAGGAAACAGCAATGATCCCGGGCGGCGACCAGCGAGCGCAGCAGCGCGTCGGCGCCATCATGCTGGGCGTCATCCTCGCCGCGGCGGTGTTCGTCGTCGCCATCCTGCCGCGCCTCGACCTGGCCGGCGGCGTCCGCGTGCGCGTGGTGTTCGGGCACAGCGGCGCGCTCAAGGAGGGCGCGCCGCTCATCGTCGCCGGCCGGACCGCGGGCAAGGTCGAGAGCATCGCCTTGTCGGAGAGCGGAGGCTCGATCGTGCTCGTGCGCGTCGACAACGCGTACCGGCACATGGTGCCGGTCGACGGCGACTTCTTCATCTCGTCGAAGGGCGTGCTCTCGGATCGCTACCTCGAGGTCGGGCCGCCGCCGGGCGCCGCGCGCGAGCCGGGCCGGCCGGTGCGAGACGGCGACGAGATCAAGGGCATCGATCCCCCGTCGCTCGACCGGGCGCTCCAGCGCACGTGGGACAACCTCGAGAGGTCGCGCGCCTTCCTCGAGGCGGTGGAGCCCGAGCTGGACGCGCTCCGCGCGGCGCTGGCCAGGTTGTCGACGACGATCGAGACGGTCGAACCGACCCCGGGCGCCTACGCGACCCTGGGCGTCGAGCTCGCGACGCTGTGGCGCGAGGCCCGCGAGCTGGGACGCACGCTCGACGCCGCCGGCGCCACGCCGGCCGAGCTCCGTGCGCTCGCGGCGCGCGCCCGCGGGTCGATCGCGCAGGCGCGCGCGGCCGTCGCCCGGGTCCGCGCCGCCGCCGACACGCTGCGCGCGGACCTCGAACGGGTCGAGCGCCAGGCGACCGCGGCGGCGCCGGACGCGATCGGCCGCCTGCGCGCCGTGCTCGCCGACGGCGATCGCGTGATGGCGAAGGTGGACCACCTCCTCGCCGGGACGCAGGAGCTGATGGCGATCGTCGACCGCGGCGAGGGCAGCCTGATGAAGCTGTCGCGTGACCCCGAGTTCCCCGAGGACGCCAAGGACCTGGGCAAGATCCTCAAGCGCTCGCCCTGGCGCATCATCGGCCGTCCCGATGACCGCGAGGGGTTGCCCACGCGGGCGCCGCGGCGCGAGCCCGGGACGACGCCGGCGGTGCCGTGACCGCCGATCCGTTCCCGCTCCTGTGCGCCCCGACCCACGGCGGCCTGCGCAGGAACGTCGGCGGCGGCCTGTTCTTCGCCGCGCCGGTCGCGCCCGGTGACCGCGACGCCCTGGTGGCGCTCGTGCCGCCGGCGCTGCGCCACGAGCTCGCGTGGAGCCGCGACTTCCTCTACGCCGGGACGGCCGATCGCTTCGACAAGCACTTCGATAACCAGGATCGCGCGGTGCTGTCGGACGCCGTCGACGCGTGGCTGCGGGCGACGCACGCCGTCGCGCCGCTCGCGTTCGCCTACGTCACCGATCTGCCCGAGCACGCCGCGTACCCGGCGTGGGCGGCGCGCGGCGTCGCGTTCGTGCCCGGCGTCGTCCTGCCGTGGCTGCGTGCGCACTGGGCGGCGCGCGGCCCGGCGTCGTCGGCCGCCGCGCAGGCCGCCGTCATCGCCGACAGCCTGGCCTACTTCATCCTCACGCTCTACGTCGAGCAGACGCCGGCGCTGCCGCCGGCCCTGGTCCACGAGCTCGCCCACGCCGCCGAGGTCATCGCCGCCACCGACGAGAGCTGCGGCGCCGACCGCTGGCGCGACGAGCTCCTCGCCCGCCTGGGGCGCTGAACGAAAGGGGCGCGGCTCAGAACCCCGGCGTCTCCATCGGGCCGCTCGACTGGCCCTGGATGAACTGCTGGACGATCGGGTCGGGGCTGTCGCGCATCTCGGCCGGGGTGCCGACGGCGTGGACGCGGCCCTGGTAGAGGAAGGCGACGCGATCGGCGATCGAGAAGATCGACGCGAGGTCGTGGGAGACGACGACCGCGGTGACGCCGAGGTTGCGGGAGAGCTCGAGGATGAGGCGATCGATGCGGCGCGCGTTGACCGGGTCGAGGCCGGTGGTCGGCTCGTCGAAGAGGACGACCTCGGGATCCATGGTGAGCGTGCGCGCGATCGCCGCGCGCTTGCGCATGCCGTCGGAGAGCTCGGCGGGGAAGCGATCGGCGAAGCCGGTCAGGTAGACCTGCTCGAGGCGGCCCATCGCCTCGGCCAGCGCGGTCGCCTGCCGCAGCTTCTTGTGCTTGCGGAGCGGCAGGGCGACGTTCTCGGCCAGCGTCATCGAGTCGAAGAGCGTCGCGTTCTGGAACACCATGCCGATGCGGCGGCGGACGGCGTAGAAGCCCTTCTCGTCGAGCTGGTCGACGCGCTTGCCGTCGAACCAGATCTCGCCCTGGTCGATGCGCAGGAAGCCGACGAGGTGCTTGATCGTCACCGACTTGCCGACGCCCGAGGTGCCGATGATGAAGAGGATCTCGCCCTTGCCGACCGAGAGCGTCATGCCGCGCAGCACCGGCTTGCCGTCGAACGCCTTGTGGACGTCGCGGAACTCGATGAGCGAGGCCGGCGCGGTCACAGGTCGCCTCCCAGGAGCCACAGCGCGCCGACCGAGAGCAAGAAGTCGATCGAGATGACCGCGAACGAGCTACCCACGACGGCGGCGGTGGTCGCCCAGCCCACGCCCTCGCTCGAGCCGCGGGCGCGCAGGCCGCAGAAGCCGCTGACGATCGGGATGGCGGCGCCGTAGGCGAGGGCCTTCATGAGGCCGAGGATCAGGTGGCGCGGACGCACCATGGAGACGTCGAAGAAGACGCGCGGGTTGACCTCGAACGAGAGCCAGGCCGTGAGGCCACCGGCGCCGTACATGATCGCGCAGCCGAGGATCGAGAGGCCGAGCGTCATGACGATCGAGGCCAGGAAGCGCGGCACCAGCAGGTAGTCGACGGGGAGGACGCCGGACATGCGGAGCGCGTCGACCTGCTCGGTCACCTTCATCGACCCGATCTCGGCGGCGATGCCGGCGCCGACGCGCGTCGACAGCATCATCGCGGTCAGGGTCGGCCCCAGGTCCGAGACGATGAGCCGCAGGAACTGGACGCCGACCTGGGACAGGTCGCCGACGGCGCGCGAGAACTGGAGGCACGCCTGGTAGATCATCACCATGCCGATGAAGCCGATGGTGACGACGATGAAGAGCAGCGAGCGGTTGCCGATGATGTGCATCTGCTCGACGAGGGCGCCGGCCGGCCGCCTGGCGCCGCGCCGCCCGTACATGCGCCAGATGCCCGCGATCGTCCCCACGAACACCATCCACAGCTCGAGCGCCGCGCGCACGCCGCCGATGGCGTAGGCGCCGACCGCGGAGATGGTGCCGAAGATGCGATCGATGACGAAGCTCATACGTTCAGGTACGTCAGGAAGAAGTCGAGGAGCATCACCGAGACCGCCGCCGCGACCACCGCGGCGTTGACCGCGCGCCCGACGCCGACGGCGCCGCCGCGCACGGTGACGCCGAAGTAGCAGGAGGTGACGGCGATCGACAGCCCGAACGCGAGCGACTTGTAGACGCCGTGCAGGAAGTCCTCGGGCGCCAGGTTCTCGACGAAGCTCGCGTACATGATGCCGAACTCGATGTCGAGCACCGCCTTGGCGACGAGCATCGCGCCCAGGAGCGCGATGAGATCGCCGATCACGGTCAGGCACACGAGCATCACCATCATCGACACGACGCGCGGGACGATGAGGTAGCGGATGGGATCGATGGCCAGGGCGCGCAGGCCGTCGAGCTGCTCGGTCACCGTCATCGTGCCCAGCTCGGCGGTGTTGTTGGCGCCGACGCGCCCCGAGAACATGAGCGCGATGAGGATGGGGCCGACCTCGCGCAGGACCGCGTAGCCGGCGGCCCAGCCGGCGAGCGAGGTCGCCTGGAGCCGCTGCACGAACGGCGCGGCCTGCACGACCATGAGGCCGCCGGTGAAGAACGCCGTGAGCGCCACGATGGGCACGGAGCGGTTGCCCATCTTGTGCAGGTTCTTCACCAGCTCGCGGGTGTCGAGCCGGGGCGGCACGAGCGCGCGCAGGATCTGGGCGAACAGGATCGTGATGCCGCCGAGCTCGCGGCTCACCGCGACCGCGCGGCTGCCGATGTTCGTGATCGCGTTCTCCCCGAGCATGGTGCTACTCGCTCCGCGCGAGCCTATCCCACGAGCGGGCCGTCGAGGGCGCCGCGGACGAACTGGCGGACCACCGGGTCCGGGGCGTCGGCCACGGTCTTCGCCGGGCCCTGGTAGTGGGCGCGGCCCTGGTAGACGAACACGACGGTGTCGACGAACGTGACGAGCGCCGCCACGTCCGAGGACACCGCGATCGCGGTCGCGCCGCTCCGGTCGTGATCGGCGCGCAGGAGATCGTACATCTTCGACGTGGTCACCGGGTCGAGGCCGGCGGTCGGCTCGTCGTAGAGCACGAGCTCGGGCGCGGCGATGGTCGCGCGCGCGATGCCGACGCGCTTCTTCATCCCGCCCGACAGCTGCGACGGCATCTTGGCCTCGCTGCCGGCGAGCCCGACGGCGCGCAGGCGGTCGCGCACGCGCTGGGCGACGACGTCGGCGGCCTCGCCGCGCCGGACCAGCGGGAAGCCGACGTTGCCCTCGACGGTGAGGAAGTCGTAGAGCGCGTAGTTCTGGAACAGCATGCCGATGCGCGCGCGCACCGGCGCGAGCCGCTCCTCCGACATGCCGGTGACGTCGGCGCCGTCGATGACGAGGCGGCCGCTGGTCGGCGCGACCAGGCCGGCGATGAGCTTCACCAGCACGCTCTTGCCCGACGCCGCCGGGCCGATGATGCCGACGCGCGCGCCGCGCGGCACGGTCAGGGTCACGCCCTCGAGCACCGCGCGGGCACCGAAGCGAACGCCGACGTCGCGCAGCTCGATCACGCCGGGCGCCTCGCTAGCATCCGGCCCCGAGCTCCCTGGCGCGGGCGGCGTGGCGCGACTCGGGATCGTGCTTCAGGAGCCGCGCCGCCGCGCGGCAGGCACCGGCGGCGTTGCCGCGCGCGAGCTCGGTGGCGGCGAGCTCGTGGAGCGCGTCGTCGACGAGGATCGACCTGGGGTAGTCCTCGGGCAGCTCGGCGAACGCGCTCGCGGCGGCCGGCAGATCGTGCAGGTCGTCGCGCAGGACGCGTCCCAGCTCGAGCTGCGCGTCGTCCAGCCACACCGAGAAGTACGAGCCGGCGCCGATCGCGACCTCGCGCGTCGCGAGCAGGTCGCGCAGGCGCCGCGCGGCGCCCTCCGCGTCTCCGATCTCGCGCGAGATCCGCGCCGCGTGCCAGCGCGCGTCGTCACGCAGGCCGCTCTCGGGGTGGTCGCGCGGGATGCGGTCGTAGAGCTCGCGCGCGGCCCCGGGATCGCCGAGCTCGTGCTCGGCGAGGTCGGCGAGCGCCCACAGGAGGTTGTCCGCCACGGCGGTGTGATCGAGGCCCGGGTACAGGGCCGTGAGCCGCCCCCACAGCGCCTTCACGTCGACCGAGCGCGTGCGCGCGACGACGAAGCCGACCGCGTCGGCGGCGAAGGCCTCGTCCGGTAGCTCGGTGATGAGCCGCCACAGGAACCCTGCGGCCTCGGGCACGCGGTCGGCGTCGTACGCCAGGCGACCAGCGCGCCACAAGGCCTGCGCCGACGGCGGAGGCGCGCCGCCCGTGCGGTCCGGAATCGCGGCGTAGGCGGCGATCGCCTCGTCGATGCGGCCGGCCCGCTCGAGCAACTCGGCCTCGCCGATGAGCGCCCGCGCGCAGTCTTCACGCTGGAGCCGGGTCGGCGTCGGCTCGCGGCACGGTCGCTGCGCGCGGCGGTACGCGGCGATCGCGCCGTCGGTGTCGCCAGCGGCCTCCAGCTCGTATGCGCGGCCGAGCTCCGCGGGCAGGGCGGGGGCCGAGCACGCCGCGACCAGCGCGAGGACCCCGACCGAACGCGCGACGACCGGCGCCATCACGCGGACCGCGCGACCTCGAGGAGGATCTCGGCGGCCTGCAGACACGCCGCACGATCGACGTCCAGGTGCGTCACCAGGCGCAGCCGCCGCGACGTGATCGCCGAGACGCGCAGCCCGCGCTCGCCGCACGCCGCCACCAGCGCCTGCGCCGAGCGCGGCGCCGCCACGTCGATCATCACGATGTTGGTCTCGACGCGCGCCGGGTCGACGTCGAGCCCGGGCGCGCCGGCGAGCCGCCCGGCGAGCAGCTTCGCGTGGTCGTGATCCTGGACGATCCGGTCGCGATGGTGCGCGAGCGCGTGCAGGCCGGCGGCGGCGAGCACGCCGGCCTGGCGCATCCCGCCGCCGTACATCTTGCGGAAGCGGTGACAGCGCGTGATCACGTCGCGCGCGCCGGCGACGAGCGAGCCCGCGGGCGCGCCCAGCCCCTTCGAGAGGCAGACGCTCACGGTGTCGAACCCGGCGGCCAGCGCCTTCTCCGGGAGCCCGGTGGCCACCGACGCGTTCCAGATGCGCGCACCATCGAGGTGCGCGCTCATCCCGAGCGCGCGCGCCGCGGCGAGCACGTCGTCGACCTGCGCCCTCGGCCACACCAGGCCGCCGCCCATGTTGTGGGTGTTCTCGACCGAGACCACCGTGGTCGGCGACAGCCACGACACCGCCGGCTTGTACCCGTCACGCACCGCGTGGGCGTCGAAGCGGCCGTCGCCCGGCAGCTGCTGGACCTGGGCGCCGGCGAGCGCGGCGAGCGCGCCCGACTCGTGGATCCAGCAGTGCGCGTCCTTGCCGATCATCACCTCCTCGCCGGGGCGCGTGAGCGCGCGCAACGCGAGCTGGTTGGCCATCGTGCCGCTGGGCACGAACAGCGCCGCCTCGGTGCCGAGCAGGTCGGCGACGGTCTCCTCGAGCCGCCGCACCGTCGGATCCTCACCGTAGACGTCGTCGCCGACCTCGGCGCCGGCGATCGCCTGCCGCATCGCGGCCGTGGGGCGGGTGACCGTGTCGGACCGGAGGTCGATCACGCGCCGACTCTAACACCGTGCCCGGCTACTTCTTCGGTTGCTCGTCCGGAGCCGGCTTCATCGGCGGCGCCTTCTGCACCGGCGGTGGCTCGCTGCCCAGCTCCGCCCGCAGCTTCCGCTCCAGCCGCTCGAGCATGGCGGTCTCGACGTACGACGGCCGGTCCTCGATGCGCAGCACCAGCTTCACCGCCGGCCGCCCTGCGTTCTCGGCCACGACCAGCTCGAGCGCGCCCGGGAACGTCTTGCCGTCCTGCGACAGCTCGAACATCACGTAGCCCGCGTCGGCGTCCTTCTCGACGATCTTCACGCCCTCATCGACGCGCAGGAAGCGCACCGCCGCCGGGTACACCTTCTCGACCGCATAGACGACGGTCTTCTCGCTCTTCGCCACCGCCGGCGCTGGCACCGCGAGCAGGAGCGCCAGGAGGGTGACGATGATCCCGAGACGTCTCACGACGCTGGAGCGTCGCCCGCGACCGGCTCGGGGTCCAGTTTTCGGGCGGCCCAGAGCTCGGAGAACGAGACGTGCGGCGTCGCCACCGCGGCCAGGCCGGCGCCGACGTACCAGATGACCTGCAGGCCGTGCAGGAAGATCGCGTAGGCGAGCACCTTGCCGAACAGGTCCGCGTCGAACGCGGCGTGGTTCTTGGTCAGCACGTTGGCCGCGAGCTCGAGGGACACGCCGAGCATCGTGAGCCACTGGTACTGGCCGATCATGCCCGGCGAGTTGGGCAGCGTGATGCCGACGGCGACGAGCCCCATCATCGCGAACGCGCCGACGAGCGACATGTCGAGGCCCATGCCGCGCGCGAGCACCCAGCACGAGAGGCCGTTCATGAACCAGTAGGCCAGCGTCCAGAGGAGGAAGGGGACGAGGTTCTTCGGATCGCGCAGGACGGCGAAGCCGCGGATGAGCTGGTGGAGCTTCTCCTCGAGCTTGCGGGCGACGCGCGGCGCCAGCCACGCGAGCAGCGTGACGGAGAGGAACGTCCGCACCGTCCACGCCGGCCAGCGCAGCGCGAAGAGGAGGCCGACCAGGCACACCGCGAACACGCCCAACGAGACGTACGCGGTCGGCATCATCCAGCCCGGCGAGCCGGCGTCGTGCAGCGCGATGAACGTGCCGAAGACGACGACCGAGACCACGAGCCCGTCGATGATGCGCTCGACGGCGACGGTGCCGAGCGCGGCCGACGCCGAGACGTGGCCTTTCTGGCGGATGAGCGCGGGGCGGACGAACTCCCCGAGGCGTGCCGGCAGGACGAGGATCGCCATGAAGCCGACCGAGGACACGGCCATGAGCCGTCCCAGTCCGAGACGGACCCCGATCGGGGCGAGCAGGTGGTTCCAGCGGTACGCGCGGCAGAAGTGCACGACCGCGACGATCGCGATGTAGAGGACGATCGTCGGGGCGAGCTCGGCGAACGCCAGGTGATCGAAGGCCGCGCCGAGCGCCTCCCTGGCGGTCTCGTTGGGCCACACGAGCCAGAGCGACAGCGCGAGCATGACGAGCGAGAGCCCGAGGTTGATCGCGAGCTTCATCGGTCTACAGCTCGCCCAGGAGCGCCATGCGCGGGCCGTCGTCGAGGAGCCGGGTCACGGCCGCCTTGCCCAGCCGCTTCTGGATCCAGGCGATGCCCTCGGCGGCCGAGCGCACGTCCTCGACCGTGTGGGCGTCGGAGGCGACCGCGACGGCGATCCCCTCCTCGACGAACCGTCGCGCCATCTTCTGCTGTTGCTTGCCGTGGTACCCCGCCAGCGCGGCGAGATCGCAGACGAATGCGCACTGGGCGCGCAGCCGCTCGACGAGACCGTCGTCGTGCCACAGCGGCTCGTACCGCTCGGGGTGCGCGAGGACCGGCGACCTGCCGCTCATCCGCAGCTTGAAGAGCTGGTCGACGACGCCGACCGGCAGCTCTGGCGGGCGGAGCTCGACCAGGAACGCGTCGCCGCCGTCGTAGGCCGGGATCGTCCCGTCCTGGAGTCGCGCGTAGAACACATCATCCCACATGTTCTCGGCCGCCAGCCCGAGCCGGACCTCCGGAGCGCAGACCGCCCGGACGGCGGCGAACGCCTCGTCGATCGCCCCCCGGGACGGCATGAACTGCCCGGCCTTCTGGTGCGGCGTGGCGTAGACCTCGGTGAAGCCGAGGGCGGCGAGCGCGCCGAGCATCGCCCGCGAGGTCCCGATGTCGCGCGCACCGTCGTCCAGCCCGAACAAGACGTGCGAGTGGAGATCGACGAAGCCCACGCCAGGCGGATGTATCGCACGCATGGCGGGCTCGCAACAGCGCGACGCGGCGGCTGTCTTCGTCGGGGCGAGCCCGGCGTTGCCGTTGCCCGGCCGGATCGTGCGTGGTACAGATCGAAGAACCCGAGGGATCGATGGCCCAGTCCGAGAAGCGAGAGAATTCGGTTCTTTTCTCATTGCGCGAGCTCCGTTCGATCGAGGAGAGCCGCGTCAAGGAGGAAGAGGATGCGGCCAAGGCCGCGGAGGAAGCCCGCATCCGCGCCCGCATGGACGAGGAACGGCGGCAGCGCGAGGCCGAGGAGGCCGAGCGGCAGCGCCAGCTCGAGGCCGCGCGCTTCGAGAAGGAGACCGCCGAGGCGCGCGTCCGCGAGGAGCAGCTGCGCATCCAGGAGGCCGAGGCGCGCGCCCGCGCCGAGCACCAGGCGCAGCTCGAGGCCCAGCGCCTCGCCCACGAGATGGAGATCCGGAAGACCGAGGCGTCGAAGAAGCGCCCGGTCGCCCTGGTCGTCGCGATGCTCGTGTTCGCGGCGATCACCGTCGGCGCCGTGCTGTTCATGATCCAGCGCAGCAACGAGAAGGAAGCCGCCGAGAAGAAGCGGCAGGAGGCCGAGCTCCGCGCCGAGAAGGATCGCGAGCTCCGCGAGCAGAAGGAGCGCGAGACCGCCGAGCTCAAGGCGACGGTCGATGCCCTCATCGCGGCGCAGAAGGATCTCGACAAGCAGATGAGCGAGGCCGAGCGTCAGCTCGCCGCGGCGAGCTCGCAGGCGGAGCGCGACAAGGTCGCGGCGCGCCAGGCGGAGATTCGCCGCCAGCAGCGTGAGGCGCAGGCCCGCCTCGACAAGGTCAAGGCCGGCGTGAAGCTGAAGTGCCCGCCCGACCAGCCGCTGTGCTGATGACGGCCTGATTCGCTCCTTTGCGATGGAACCGATGCGGCCCGACGGGCCGCGTCGTGTTTTCGGCGTCGCGCGCCGTCGAGGCTGGGCTATGCTTCGGCTACGTCCCGGAGATCCGCATGAGCGAGCCACTGCCGGTACTACGATGTGAATCGAGGCGCCCGCCGGCGTTCGAGCGCGGGTTCCTCCTCTGGAGCCTCGCGCTCGTCCTGTTCGGCGCCGCCGCCCTCGACGCGTTCTGGGCGGCGCCGCGGCGCGCGTCCCTTCGCGGCCAGGCCGTCACGCCGATCGTGAAGTGCCAGGATGCGCCGAAGAAGGTCGAGGACATCAAGCTCCTCACGCCGACGCAGGCCGCGCGCTAGGCCGAAAACAGAAACGCCGACCTCGCGGCCGGCGTTCCTTGCGTGATGGTCAGCTCGCTCGAATCAGAGCGTGCAGCCCATCGACGTCGCGCTCTGCTTGAGGGCGTCGGTCGCCGACTTGCAGCCGGTCGCCGCAGCCTCGACGGCCGCCTTCTTGGTGGCCTCGTCGAGCGACGCCCACTGCTTGAACGCCTCGGCCTGCGCGTCGCGGCTCTGCTGCATCGCATCGAGCGCCGGGCCGAGCTTGTCCTTGCACTTCGCGACGACGTCGTCGAAGGTCTTCAGGTACTCGTCGCACTCGGGCGAGCCGGTGCCGGTCGCCGCCGGGGCCGCGCTGCCGCCAGCCGGCTCCGTGCCGGTCGCCGCGCCCGCGCCGGTGGCCGCCGCCGTACCGGGCTCCGCGCCCGTCGCCGCGGCGCTGCCCTTGTCATCGACCTTGCCAGCCGTCGCGGTGGCCGAGCCGGCCGCCGGGGTCTCTTCCTTCTTCTTGCAGCCCACGAGGGCGAGAGCCGAGGCGAGGGCGAGGATCGTCATCATCTTCTTCATGGTCGTTCTTTCCTCCAGGACCAGGCACTCAGATGGTGGGTCCTTTGTGTCGGCTACGCTACGACTCGCGACGAGATCGAGCCAATCTTCTTTTGTCATTTCATGGTCGTAGTTCGTATCGAGTTGTAGCGAGCCAGTTACGAACGAGCCGCCTTCACGGCCTCGTCGTAGTGCCGCCAGCAGACCGGGTGGTACTCCGTGTCGCCCAGCTGCACCGTCGGTCCGTCGAGCGCCGCCTTGCCGCCCGCGAGCCGCAGGTTGCAGATCGCCTTGCCGTTGCAGTACTGGCAGGTGACCTTCACCTCCTCGATCCGGTCGGCGAGCTCCATGAGCCGCTGCGCGCCGGGGAAGAGGTGGGTGCGGAAGTCGGTGCGCAGCCCGTAGCAGATGACGGGCACGCCGGGGTCGACGGTCGCGCGCCGCAGATCCTCGACCAGGCGCGGCGCGAGGAACTGGGCCTCGTCGACGAGCACGCAGTGGTACCCGGCGAACGTCTCCGGCGGCAGCGAGCTGGTCTCGTCGACGACGAGGTCGGCCTCCGCCTCGAGCCCCGAGCGCGACGCGATCGTCCTGGCGCCGAAGCGCGTGTCGACGCGCGGCTTGAGGAGCAGGCAGCGCTTGCCCTGCTTCCGGTAGTTGTGGGCGACGGCGAGCAGGTTCAGCGTCTTGGCGCTGTCCATCGTGCCGTAGCGGAAATAGAGCTTCGCCACGGCGCGAAGCTACACCGCCATCACGGGCGGTACACGCAGTACGTGCCGGTCCGGATCGCGCTGTCGAGGTGTGCCCCGAGGTCGGCGTCGAGCTCGCCGATCTTGCGGATCGCCTCGCGCAACCGGCGCTGGGCGGTGATCCGCGCCCGTTCCGTGGTCGCGCCGGCGCGCCGGACGCGCCCGCCGAGGCCCACAGCGCGCGAAAGCTCCTGGACCAGCGCGGCATGCTCGCGCTCGAGCCGTTCGACGCGCGCGCCGTCACCGCGCTCGCGCGCGTCGTCGAGCGCGTCACCGAGCTGCTGGAGCCGCTTGCGATACGCCGCGCGCGCCTTGTCGTCGAGCAGCTCGCCCGCGTCTCCGCCGTCGGGCGGCGCGTCGCCGGCGACCAGCTCGAGCGAGTGCACCTCGACGTGCGGGTTGGCGGCGAGGCGAGCGAGGAGCGCCATGCCGCGTAGATCCGGGACGAGGAAGCTGCGGTCGGCGATCGCGACGCGCCAGGCCCCGGCGTGGGGGGTCAGGGTCCAGACCGGCCCGGTGCGGGAGCGCTCGACCGCCGCCGCCGCGGTGGTCGGCGGCGCCATCGCGGCCTCGCGGCAGCGGGTGACCAGCCGGCTCATGCCGAGCCGCTCGGCCTCGCGAGCGGCTTCTTCGAGCAGGCGCGGCCCGTCGGCGTGACCGCCGCGACCGAGCGTGCGCCCGTAGTGGTAGAGCGTCCAGACGCGGGCGACCACCGCGCCAGCGCGGGTCGACATCACCAGCGCGGACTCGAAGTGCGCGCGGGCGCGCTGGAGGTCGCCGAGCGCGCCGGCGAGGGCGCCCAGCGACATCGCGATCGGCGGGCCGCACGCCGGTCCGAACATCCCGAAGCAGGCGAACCGATCGGCGTCGGGGGCGAGCAGGTCGTAGAGCCGCTGGCGCAGCTCGGCGCGCCCGAGGTCGACGACTGGCTCGGCCAGGGTCGCCAGGATGACCGGCGCGCGCCCGTGGGCCAGCTCGCGATCGAGCGCGTCGAGCTCACGGCGCGACTCGGCGAGCTCGCCGCTGCGCCAGCGGATCACCGCGCGGATCACCGTGGCCAGGATGGGCTCCATCGTGCGGATCGCGGCCAGCACGGTCGGCTCGTGTGCGCGCAGCTCGTCGATGCGATCGGCGTGCAGGAGCAGCCACGTGCGGTGCACCGCGCACGCGCGCACGCAGTTCGGATCGTCGCCGGCCAGCGCCAGCGCGCGCGCGATGTCGTCGTCGCACCGCGTGAGGTCGCCGCGGATCGACGCGCACAGCGACCGGAAGACGTGCTCGGCCCACGCGAACCGCGGCTGGCGCAAGGCGCGCCCGAGCGTGTCGCGATCGGCGAGCAGCGCCTCGGCGCGGGTGAAGTCACCGGCCTCGAAGTGCGTGGTGACCAGCCGCGACAAGCCGCGCAGCTCGAGGGCGCGGTCGCCCAGGCGGCGCGCGAGCTCGACGACCAGCTCGTCGACGGCGATGCACTCGCGCGGCGAGGTGAAGCCCACCAGCGCGGCTCCGGCCGCGACGGCGACCTCGAGCCGCGCGGCGTCGTCGGGCGAGCTCGCGACGAGCCGCATCGCCTCGCGCGCCATGTCGAGCACGGGCGCGGGATCGGCGGCCGGCGTCAGCGCCGCGGCCTTGCGCGCGAGCAGCCGGGCTCTCCGGTCGCGCTCGCCGGTGGGCAGGATGGCCATCGCCTCGTCGATGCGGGCGAGGAGCTCGTGGGGCTGATCGCCGAAGACGTAGTGGGTGCCGAGCGCGAGCACCGCGTCGGCGAAGCGCACCGGGTCGTCGGCCCGCCGCGCGAGCCGGATCGCCGACGTCAGCGCCTCGCGGGCGGACGAGACGTCGCCGCAGCCGAGGTAGGCGCGCCCGCGCGCGATCTGCAGCGCGGGATCGCGGGCGGCGGCGGGGCCGAGCTCGCGGATCGCCCGCTCGAGGATGGCGATGCCCTCCTCGTGCGCGCACTGGTGGCACGCGTGCGTCGAGGCGGCGATCGCCCAGTCGATCGCCCGCGGGCTGCGGGCGGAGAGCGCGTGGTGCGCGCGCGCGCCGGACATGCTCGGGTCCCCGAGCGCGATCGCCTGGTCGAGGTGCAGCGCGATCCGCTCGTGATACGCGAGCACGCCGTCTCCGGCGGCGCGGTAGATCGCCTCGCGCACGAGGTCGTGATCGAAGCGCCATCCCGCCGCCGCCTCGCGGAGGAGCCCGGCCGCCACCAGCTCGCGGGCGCCGGCGCGCACGTCGTCGCGCGGGCGGTCAGCGGCGGCCGACCAGCGATCGAGGTCGACCTCGCGGCCGACCGCGGACGCGGCCTCGGCGAGCCGGCGGATCTCGGGTGAGACGAGGTCGAGGCGTCCGCGCACGATGGCCGCGATGCCCTCGGCCAGCGGTAGCTGGTCGCGCGACATCGCGTGGCCGGTCGCGAGCGCGCCCAGGGTCTCGACCAGGAAGAGTGGATTGCCGCCGGTCGCGCGCGCGAGCTGCTCGCGGAGCGGGACGTCCGCGGATGCGAGGACCTGATCGATGATCGCGTTGGCGTCGGTGTCCGAGAGCGCGGCCAGCGGCAGCATCGTCGCCTCGCGCGCGATGCGCACGAGCTGGTCTCGCACCGGCGCGCGCGCTCCCTCGGCGTCGCGCCAGGTGACCAGCCACACCACGGGCGCCTGGATGTGACGCGCGGCGAACGCGAGGAGCTCGAGCGAGGGGATGTCGGCGGCGTGCAGATCGTCGAAGATGCAGACCGTGGGTGCTCGCGCGGCGTGCTCGGTGAGCGCGCGCGCCACCGCGGTGAACAGCTCGAAGCGCGCCTGGTCCGGATCGGCGGCCGGCGCGGATCGGCCGGTCCAGAGCGCCGTGAGCTCGTCGCGCGGCAGCGGCTCGCAGAGCTGCCGCCACGGCCAGTACGCGGGCGCGCCGCCCGCTTCCCACGCCTTGCCCCACAGGACGGAGAAGCCCTGGGCGGCGGCCACGGCCGCGGCCTCGCCGGCGAGCCGCGTCTTGCCGATGCCCGGCTCGCCGACGAGCGCGAGCGTGCGCGCCCGACCGGCGCGCGCGTCGTCGAGCGCGCTGGCGATGGCCGCGAGCTCGCCGCGTCGCCCGCTCAGCCGTCGCGCGTCGTCAGCCACCATCCGCGGAGCATATGCTCACGGCCGGGCCTCCAGTACGAGGTTGAACGGCGTCTGCGTCGCGCGGCGGAGCGTGCGCCACCCGCCGCTGACCACCTGCTCCCGGAGGCGGAGCTCACCGGCCTGCGCGCCGAGCGCGGGCCCGCCCCGGGACAGCGAGTGCGGCACGCAGAGCATCGTCGACGCGGAGTAGAAGACGCGCCCGACCGGGTTGTGGTTCTCCTCGCGGCGGTCGTTCGCGAACGGCTCGACCAGCAGCCAGGTGCCGTCGGGTGCGATCGCCGCGTGCGCGTGCCGCGCCGCGCCGCTCGGATCCTCGAGATCGTGGAAGCAGTCGAAGTGCGCGATCAGATCGTAGCCATCGCCGGGGAAGTCGGTCGCGCTCGCGACCTCGAAGGTGACGCGATCGGCGACGCCGGCCTGGCGCGCCCGCTGCCGCGCGAGCTCGATCGACGCGGCGTGCGAGTCGAAGCCGATGAAGCGCGACCGCGGGTAGGCCTTGGCCATGATGATCGTCGAAGCGCCGACTCCGCAACCGACGTCGGCGACCCTGGCGCCGCGCTCGAGCTTCTCCACGACGCCGTCGAGCGCCGGCAGCCACGACTGGATCAGGTTGCCGAGGTAGCCCGAGCGGAAGAAGCGCTCGGTACCCTCGAACAGGCAGGGGTGCTGGTGGCCCCACTCGAGGCCCGCACCGGTGCGGAAGTTCGCGCCGATCTTGGCGCGGCTCGCCCACATCGCCGCCGTCACCTGGAAGAGCCCGGGCACGAACGCGGGGCTGTCGGCGTCGGCGAGCGCGACCGCCTGCTCCGGCTCGAGCCGGTAGGTCTCGGCCGTCGCGTCGTAGACGACGTAGCCACCCGACGCCATCGCGTCGAGCCACTCGCGGACGTAGCGCTCGGACGTCTCGGTATGGCGCGCGAGGTCAACGGCGGTGAGCGGCGACGGCGCGGACGCCAGCGCGCGCCACAGCCCGAGCTCGTCGCCGATCACGACCAGCGCGGCGCTCATCGCGGCGCCGACGTCGGTCACCACCTTGCCAAGGAACTCGTGCAGCTTGTTCTCGTCGATCGTCTGCGGAAGGGTCATCGGTTGTTCTCCTCACCTGCAGGGCGTGCAGGTCGGCGGAACAATCCGTACAGTCGATAACCTCGGAGAACTCCGAAACAATCAGACGGGCCTGGGACCCCCTTCGAGGAGGGGTATCTCGTCGCCTGCGGTCGGATGCGGTACCGTCCTCGTGGTGGTGGCGATGGACGACAAGGTGCTGGTGGTGGAGCAGAACGAGGATCTGGCGCTCGCGCTGACCCTCGTGCTCGAGCGAGAGGGCTACCGGGTCGCGCGCGCGGCGAACGGGTTCGAGGCGATCCGGCTGGTGACGGCTGGCGGCGTGGGCCTGGTCCTGCTCGACGATGATCTCGAGGACCTCTCCGGGGGCGGCGTGCTCCGCGTCCTGGCCGATCTGTCGGTGCGCGCGCCGGTGTTCGTGGTGTCGGCGCGGTCGACGGGCTGGCAGAAGGACGCGTTCCGCCACGGCGCGACGGCGTGCCTGCGCAAGCCGTTCGACGTGCGCCGGCTGCTCGATCTGATCGAGGCGTTCCACCAGGCCGAGACCCGCGGCGTCTGGCAGGGCGATGTCCGCCGCCTCTCGGTGGAGGATCTGATGCGCCTCGCCGACCTGTCGCGCGCGGAGCTCGACGAGCTGCCGTTCGGGGCCATCCGGCTCGACGGCGATCGCCGGATCGATCAGTTCAACAGCTTCGAGGCTCGGGCGGCATCGTTCTTCCCGCCCAGCGTGATCGGCGCCAGGTTCTCCGACATCGCCCCGTGCAGCCTGGTGAAGGAGTTCGCCGACGCGATCGAGCAGGGCTACGCCACCGGCGAGGACCGCGTGCTGCGCTTCGTGTTCCCGCACCACGGCGCGCGCACCGTCGTGTCGGTGCGCGTCTTCGGCGACCGCGTCACGCGGCGCGTCTGGATCTTCGTGTCCAAGGCGCGTGGGCAGCTCGCGCCCGACCTCACCGACGCCGCGCTCGGCGATGCGCTGCCAGGCGACGCGCGCTGAGGTCGCGGTGAACCGCCGCCGGACTTCCCGCGGGGGCGACGGCGAGGGATGATCCGCGACGTTGCGGCCGTTCCTCGACATCGCGCTCGCGCTCGCGCTCCTCGCGGGGGTCGGTGGGGCCGTCTGGGCGTGGCGCCGGCGGCAGCGCACGGCGTGGGCAGCGCTCGCCGCCCGGCTCGGGCTCGTGCACCGCGGCGGCCGTGGCTTCTCGATCGGCAGCCTCGACGGGGTGCGCGACGGGGTGCGCGTGCGCGTCGAGGTCGTCGTCGGGATCGTCGACCTCGGCCGTCACGATCGGACGATCTGTACCCTGGCGACGGACCGGCTGCCGCGCGAGCTGCGCCTGTACCGACGCCGCGACGCCGCGACGCCGTTCGTGCTCGAAGGCGCCGGACGGATCGCCGGGGCGCACGTCGCCCGCGCCCTCGAGCTGTGCCGCGATCCCGTGCTCGTCGACACCACGCGCTGCGAGCTGCGCGACGGCGAGCTCATCATCGAGAGCCCGGGCAGCTCCGCGGCGCACGCCGGCGCGATCGTCGCACGTGCCGGCGCCGTGCTGGCGGCGCTCCTCGGCGCCGAGGAGGCCACCGCGATGTCGCTCGTTCCCGAGACCCTGTCGCCCGGCGCGACCTACCGCGTGATCCAGGGCTTCCGCACCGCCGAGCATGCGCTCGCGCGCGAGCAGCTCCTGCGGTTCGAGGAGCGGATCTACAACCGCGAGGACGGGTCGTGGCTCTATCGATTCTCGCGGGCGGGAGGCGGCGACGTGTGGCTGGTCGAGGCCGACCCCGTCGCGATCGAGGTGCTCCGCGAGCTCGCGCGGTATCTCGCGCCGACCTCCGCCTCGTGAGTGCCTACGACGCGTTGAGGTGTTGCAGCGGGCGGCCGTGGTCGGGAGGCGCGGGCGTGAACGACTCGGTGTCTCCGGGCGGCAAGGTGAAGTCGCCGGCGCGCCAGGCGGCCCGGGCGGCCTCGAGCCGCTCGCGCCTGGAGTGGATGAAGTTCCACCACAGGTAGCGCGGGCCCACCGGCTCGCCACCGAAGGCGAGCACGCGCGCGGGCGCGGTGGCGGAGAGCGTCGCGTCGCCCGCCGCGACGAGCGCGGTCTGCTGCTTGCCGATCGCGACGCCGTCGACCTCGATCGCTCCCGACAGGACGTAGACCGCGCGCTCGCGGTAGCCGGCCGGTACGTGGAAACGCGCGCCGGGCTCGAGCTGCACGTCGTGCAGGAACATCGGCGCCGGGAAGGCGAGGGTGGTCTCGTCGCCGGCGAGCCGGCGCACGACCGCACCGCCCTCGATGGTCTGCGGCACGTCGGTGGACGAGACGTGCGCGAAGCGTGGCTCGCTGTCCTCGTGTCCGTCGGGCAGCGCGAGCAGGATCTGGAGCAGCTCGAGCGTGCCGCCCAGCGTGCGCAGCCGCTCGAAGCGCTCCGAGTGCACGACGCCGCGCCCGGCGATCATGAAGTTCACGCCGCCGGCGCCGACCTCCTGCCGCGACCCGAGCGAGTCGCGATGGGTCGCGTGGCCGTCGAGCATGGCGGTCACCGCGGCGAGGCCGATGTGCGGGTGGGGTCGCACGTCGAAGTCTGGCGGTAGCTCCCCCGGCGGCGTGGCGAGCGGCAGCGCGTGGGCGACGACCGCGAACGGGCCGATCGCGCGCGGCGCGCCTTCGGGGCCGACCGGCGCCGCCAGCGCCGTCCGGATCGACCCCGCCGAGAACTGCCGTGCATCGACGATGCGTTCGATCATGGCGCGATCATACGGCTCACAGCCGGAAGCGGAGCGCGCGCGACGTGACGGTGGTGCCGGCGCCGTTGGTGCCGGTCGCGAGGAGCGTGCCCGCGACGCCGACGAACGCCGAGCCGGCGGGGCAGGTGCTCGTGGTCAGGCGCGTGACGTCGATGGCGCGCGTGGCGTCGAGGCCGATCTGGACCTGGGCGCCGGGCACCACGGTCTGGGTCGCCACGGCGGTGACGGGCAGGGCGAGCGCGGTCATCGTGCCGTCGGTGAAGCGGCAGGTCACGACCGTGTCGCCGACGAGCTCGGCGCGGCGGACGCCGCCGTCGCGATCACGGACCAGCGCCTGCGCGGTGAGCGCGCCGGGCAGGGGCCGGCGGCCGGCGTCGACGTCGGCCGCGCCGGCCTCGCTCGAGGTCTGCCACGCGCGGGCGCCGTCGGAGAGCCGGATCGTGGCGACGGGCGCGCTGGCGTCCGTGGCCGGCGCGATCACGCACTGCGGCGGCGCGAACAGGACGATCGTCGCCTGCGACCGCTTGCACGCGTTGCCGGCGGCGACGGGATGCTCGCCGTCGCCGATGCGATCGTAGAGGCACGCCTCGCCGGCGGCGTCGAAGGTCGCCAGATCCGACCAGGCGCCGCTCGTGGCCTGCTCCTGGACGCGCAGGTTGGCCATGCCGCCGTCGCGGCAGCTGGCGCCCGGCGGCACCCAGTAGCGATCGGCGAGCGAGACGCCGTACGTCGACCAGCCGTAGATGTCGGGCGACGTCGCGAGCCGCGTGGTGCTCGCGCTGAAGGTGCGCACGGTGTCGAACGTGCTGGTGCCGTGGTTCCATGCCTGGACGCGGACCGGCGCGCTGGCGCGCGACACCACGCCGGTGAAGTCGATGGGATCGCGGCGTGTGGGCTCGTCGCCCCAGATCGGGCTGGTGACGCATGCGGCGAGGGGCGCGGCCGCGGCCGCGAGGACGAGCGAGGCGAGGAGGGAGGCGAGTTTCTTCACGGTCGGTCCTTCGGGGCGGGCACGGAAAGTCGGCAATTATCCCACAGTCGGCCGCCGCCTCCGGCGCCTTCCCTCAGGGCGTGATGAAGGCGTAGCCGCGCGCCTGGTAGGCCATCTGCGAGATCCAGGTGTTGCCGACCACCTTCACGGCGGGAATCGCATCCTGGGCCCGGGTGCCCTGGCCGCGGATGGCGATGGCGCACAGCTCGATCGCCTCCACGCCCTCGGCATCGCGCAGCTCGTCCAGCCTGGTGGCGATCACCGGGGCGAGGGCCCGGTCCTCCGGGCGCATCCTCGCGGGGTCCGTCTGGACGAGCCGGGTGGCCGGGCCGCGGAAGGTGAGGACGAGCCGCGGCTTCACGCCCTGCGCGATGAGGGAGGCGCGCGTCTCGTCGATCACGGTGAGGCGATTGAGCAGGGCCTTGCCGTCGCCCTCGCGGATGTCGAACACGGCCTTGAGCTCCTTCACGCCGGCGAGCGCGTCGCGGTCGTCG
>DDTA01000048.1:88389-195436 GCA_002344285.1 Myxococcales bacterium UBA2376 | reverse complement strand
AGAGCGCGACGACGGCCGCCGCGAGGACGACGCGCCACGCCAGCGCGCGCGCCAGGAGCGCGAGCGGCGGCATCCCGCGCAGCGCCGGCCGGAGCGGTGCGGCGTCGCTGCGCAGCGCACGCGCCGCGGCGATGTCGGCGAGGTGGCCGCGCCAGCGCGCGGCCACCTCTCGGGAGGAGAGCACGAGCGAACGCGCGGCCTCGCCCTCGCCGTCGGCGACGAGCTCGGCGAGCGGGCGGTCGTGGTCGTGGCCCCAGCCCAGCGCACGCGTGCCGTCCGGCGCATCCAGCGCGAAGAGCGACACGCCGCCGCAGCGCCGGATGCGCCGGCGGATCCGGCCGAGCGCGACCCGCACGCCCGGCGCCTCCTCGGCGGCGCGCAGGCCGAACGCCGAGCAGCTCTCGCCTCCGTGCCCCGCGTCGAACGTGCAGCGCACGCGGCGCAGCGGGCCCCGCCCCGAGAGCCACCGGCGGTAGGCACGGATGCCGCCGACGAGCATGCGTCGCGCGGCGCTCACAGGCTGCAATCCAGTCCGCCGCAGTCGAGGCCGCCGAGGTCGCAGTCGGGCACGCAGTTGCCGAGGTCGGCGAGGGACAGCGAGCAGTCGAGGATGTCGCACGGATCGAGCACGTCGCCGAGATCGCAGCTCGAGTCGCCCTGCTTCTTGCGCTGCACCTCCTCGTTGATGTCGGCGGCGATCGCGGCCGCGCCGACCGCCGCGGCGCCGACCACGATCGCGTCGACGAGCGTGATGCCGCTCTGTTCGAGATCGAGCTGCGGCCTCGCCCTCTGGAGCGCCGTCAACGTGCCGTTCCGGATCAACCACCGCTTGCGGTCGGGGTCCCACGCCAGCCCGCGCCAGCGGCCGTCGAGCTCGATGGCCACGCCGAACACCGACGGGTAGGTCTCCTTCGTGTGGTGGTCGTCCGCGCCGACGACGTCGGTGTGGAACCCGACCCCGAACATGGGCGTGGCCTGCGGGAACGCCCCGTCGAGCCAGCCGAGCGCGGCCTCGCGCTCCGCCGGTGCCTGCGCGACCCGCGCGCTCCACGAGCGCTCGAGCTCCGCGAGCATGCGCTCGATGCGGTGGACGAACTTCCGCTTGGCGTTGGCGAGCCGCGAGATCTCCTGGTGCATCCGGTCGAACGCCTCGCGCGCCGACGCCACACCCTCCGGCGAGGTCGCCGCGACCGTCAGGTGCGCGCGCCCCTTCGGCCGGCGCGTGACGGTCACCTCGACGAGCTTCTCGCGCTCGGTCGCCTCGACCGCGAGCACGAGGACGTCCCCGCCCAGCTTGTCGTCGTACGCGACGCGCGCCGGCTTGCCGCGCGCCGAGAGCGCGTCGCGCAGCCAGACCGTCCACTGCTCGAGCTGGTCCTGTCGTTTCCCCACCCCGCCATACTAATCAATGCTCGATCTTCCGGGGATCGACGCCATCCTCCTTCGCGGCGTGGACCGACACGTCGCGCTTCTTGCCGGAGTCGAGCGTGTCGAGCAGCGCCTTGAGCTTGCTGCTGGCGAGGTGTGGGCGCGCAGGCCCCTTGTACGCCCGTTTCCAGTCCCACTTGCCGCCGCCGAGATGTGTGCCCGTGCTCCGATACCAGGCCGGGTGCCACTGGACGAGGCCCTCGGCGTGGATGACCTTGCCGACCTCCGCCGCCGCACCGCCGGCGGCGTCTTGCGCCGCCTTCTGCCGGCTGAAGATGCTGTCGGACACCTGGAAGAACTGCGGCGTGAACGAGATGCCGAGCTCGTAGAGACCGTCGTCGCCGAGCGCGAGGTGGACGTGCTCCGGGATGTTGCCCACGCCACCGTCGGGGAACACCTGGCTGATCTTGCCGGGCGGAAGCGCCGAGAGGACGCTCACGACGTCGGCCTCGCTCCGCAGGTTCATGCCGAGGTCGATCGCGTTCCCGCTGGTGTGCGCGCTGTGCTTGCCGGCGTTCGCGTAGTCGACGTCGGCACGCACCATGTCTCCGAAGCGGAACAGCACGCGGCGATCCTTCATGCCGCCGCGTACGAACTCGCGCAGGCGGCCGGCGGCGAGGTCGATCATCACGGCCAGGATCGGCAGGTGCCCGCCGTCGACCTCGTACTGCATCCGACCGCCCTTCGCGCCCACGTGCTGCGTGTGGATCTTCTGCCGCTCGAGCTCCGCCACGCCGCGCTCGATCGCGTCCCGGCCCGAGACGCCGTCGGACGTGCGCAGCAGCGTCTCGCCCCGCGAGAG
Organism: Myxococcales bacterium UBA2376; assembly: GCA_002344285.1. Taxonomy (GTDB): domain Bacteria; phylum Myxococcota_A; class Polyangia; order Haliangiales; family Haliangiaceae; genus UBA2376. The sequence goes on along the minus strand of DDTA01000048.1, from coordinate 193,206 downwards.
CTGGGTGAGCTGACCGATCGTCGAGTCGAAGGCACCGAACAGCTTCGTCCCGAGCGCCTCGAGGAGCCACGTCGCCTCGATCTGGTTGGTCGAGCCGCGCGGCGGCACCTGCGCGAGGAGCCTGTCGATCGACGGGTCGCCCGACGGTCCCACGACCGCGTTCGGCGGGGCCGCGGTCTCCGCGTGATGTGCGAGCTCGCCGCCGGTGATCTCGCGCGCGTGGCCGCCACCCCCGTTTCCCGCGAGCGCGGGCCGTACGACCTCGTCGCGCACCTGGAGCCACTCGGCGGCCGCGTCCGTGCCGGCGGTCAGCTTCACGTCGCGCAGCGCGGGCTCCAGCCACCAGAAGACCTCGTTGGTGAGCTTGTTCTCGTCGCGGCTGCCGTGGGCGATGTGCTCGGCGGCGACCTTCCCGGCCTCCGCTCGGCGCGGCCCCAGCGCGTCGGTGCGGGCCCGCTTGCCGGCGGCTGCGTCGCGCTCGCGCCGCGGCTCTCCGGCCTGCGCGTGACCATGCTCGAGGTAGGCCAGGTCGCTCATGACCGCCGTCCCAGCAAGCGCCGGACCACGCGTAAGCGGCTGATCCCGCGAGGGCGTCCGCGTGGCCGCACCCGTCCGTGCCGGGCACGCGGCCTGGCCGCGGCCGGCGAGCCGGCGGCGTCAGGCCGCGGCGCGCCGCCGACGCAGCGCGACCAGCGCGACCAGCCCCACACCGAGCGGCAGGGTCGCCCCGGCGTCACCGGCGCCCGCGCCGCGACACGCGCATCCCTTGCCGCCCGACATCGGCAGCGTCTTCGCTTCGTTCGCGCGCGCGCAGGCTCGATCGACACCGGCGGCGCACGCGCGATCGAACATGGCGACCGCGCGCGTGACGTCGCGCGCGCCGCTCGCGCCGGCCAGGTGCGCCTCGCCAGCCGCGATGCACCCGAGCGGATCGCGGCCCTCGCACGCGCGATCGAACCAGGCCACCGCCTCCTTCGCGTCGGCCGGCGTCCCGACGCCGTCGCGGTGGAGCGTGCCCAGGACGTACGCGTAGTACGGGTTCAGCTTCGCCTGCGCCTTCGCCAGATCGAACGCGCGCAGCGCGAGCTTGGCGACCTCCTGGCGTGGCTCGCCCTCGCGCTCGGCGAGCGCCGCCAGCGAGCGACAGCCATCCGGGCTCCCCGCCACGCAGCTGCGCGCGTACAGCTCGCGCGCGCGCTTCACGTCCTTCGCCTTCCCGCCGCGGCCTTCCTCGAGCATGACGCCGAGGCGCGGGCACCCGGGGAGCGCGTCGTCGGTGCACGCCTGCTCGTAGAGCGCGGCCGCCCTGGTGTCGTCGGGCGGGACGCCGATCCCGTACTCGGTGAGCTCGCCGACGTTGGCGCAGCCGTACGGATCGCCGAGGTCGCACGCCCGCTGGTAGGCGACGGCGGCCTCCGCGGCGCTCCACGTCGCGCCCTGGCCGGTGTAGAGGTTGAAGCCGAGGTTGTTGCAGGCGGGCGCCATCCCTTCCTCGCACGCGCGGCGGTAGAGCGGCGTCGACTCGTCGAACCTGCCGAGGTCGATGTACACGTTGCCGAGGTGCCAGCACGCCTCGGGCATCGCCTTGTCGCAGAGCGACGCGTAGCGCTCGCGCGCGGCGTCCTTGTTCGGGACGACGCCCACGCCCTCGGTCAGGAAGTTGGCGAGGACGAGGCAGCTCGACAGGTGGTTGCGCCCGCAGCTCTCGTTGACCAGCTCGAACCCCTTGCGCGCATCCTTCTCGACCAGGCCGTTGCCGCCGGCGTACGCGAGCGCCAGCGCCTGACATGCGTCCTCGACGCGGCGCTTGGGGTTCTCGCACTGACCCTGGAGGAGCGCCACCGCCTTCTGGCGCAGCTCGGCGTCGGCGTTGGTCGCGTCGGCGAGCGGGCCGATGGCGTGGCAGCTGTTGCCCTCGCCGTACTGGCAGGCCCACGCGTGCTCGGCGAGCGCGGCCTGCAGGTCGCGCTTCCCGCCGTCGCGCCCCTCGTGCATGCGCGCGACCGCGGCGCAGCCCGCGCCGTCGCCGGCCTTGCAGCCGGCGGTGTACGCCGCGACCGCCTTGTGCGGATCGGCGGGCAGACCCTCGCCGGTGCGGAGCACGTCGCCCAGCCGGGTGCACGTCTCGCCGCCGCCGTCGAGCTGACAGCCGGTTGCGTACAGCTCCAGCGCGCGATCGGGGACCTTGCGCCCCGTGCCGTCCTCGCCGGTCAGCGCCATGTCGCCCGCGGCCTCGCACGCGCCGGCGCTCTTGCGCACGCAGCCCGACGAGAACAGCTCGAACGCCCGCGGCAGATTCGGCTTCACCAGCTCGCCGTCGCGGTGAGCGAGGCCGGCCTGGAAGCAATCCTCGCCGGAGCCGGTCTCGCACGCGCGCTCCCAGATCTGGGTCGCGAGGACACCGTCGGCGGCGACGCCCTCGCCGCGCGCGATCCGCGACGCCGCCGCCGAGCACGAGAGCGCGTTGCCGGCCTGGCACGCCTTCACGTACGTCTCGGTCGCCTTGCGCTCGTCGCGCGTGCCGCCGCGGCCGGTCGCATACAGGAACGCCTGCAGGCTGCACTGCGCGGTCGAGAGGTCGCAGGCCCGATCGGCGAGCGCCGTCAGCCGGGCCGCGTCGGTCGAGCCGCCGTTGGTGAGGATGATGCCGGCCTCGGCGCAGGCGTCGGCGTTGTCGTACTGCTCGCAGGCGCGGCTGTAGAAGGGCAGGGAGGCGTCGGCGTCGGCGGTGGTGCCGAAGCCGCGCTGGAGGAGGTAGCCGACGGCGTAGCACGAGGCGCCGGAGCCCGCGTCGCATCCGGCGACGAAGACCTCGCGCCCCTTCTTGTAGTCGACGGCGACGCCGTTGCCGAAGACGTAGAGGCGGCCCAGCGCGTAGCAGCTCTGTCCGTTCTTCGGACACTCCGCGGCGAGTCGCTCGTGCGCGCGCTGGTAGAGCGCCTTCGCCCTGGCCTCGTCGCGCTCCACACCGAGCGCCTGTTCGTACTTCTCGGCGAGGTGCACGCAGCCGGCGCCGTTGCCGAGGTCGCAGCTCCGGGTGAGCGGCGCGATCGCGGCCGCCGGATCGGGCTTGCCCAGGAGCCCCCGGCTGTACACGTTCGCGGCGGACATGCACCCGTCCCCGTCGCCGAGCTCGCACGCGCGCACGTACAGCTCGAGCGACCGCTCGGGATCGGCCGCGCCCAGCCGCGTGCCCTCGTGCAGGTAGCCGAGGAGCTGGCACGAGGCCGCATGCCGCGCGCCGCAGGCGCCCTGCAGGAGCGACGCGGCCTTCGCGGCGTCGACCTTGCCGTCCTTGCCCTCGAGCTTGTCGATCGCGAGGTAGTACGCCTCCTCGGGCGAGCGCTTGCGCGCGACCACCTTCTTCACGCAGGCGCCCTGGCCTGGGTTCCACGTCTGCCCGCGCGGACAGTTGCGGTCGGCGGCCGACGCCGTCCCGGCGCTGAACGCGACGAGCGATACCAACACCGCGAGGCGGAGCGAGCTCACCAGGGGCCTCCATCCATGGCGCAACGAAACCCGATCTCGTCGTCGGGTTTCTTCGGGTCGGCCGGCAGGCGAGCGTGGATCGACGCGACCCACCCCGAGTTCCAGAGGGCCACGTACGACCCGCCGCGCGCGATGCGCTTGCCGCCGGATCCGTCGGACGTCCACTCCATGACGTTGCCCAGCAGATCGCACACGCCGTCCTTCGTGCAGTCGCCGGGATGCGTCCCGACCGCCGAGGGCGACACTTTCTCGCCGGGGCGCCGGAGCTGCGCGTCGTCGGTGGCGAGTGGGCTGCGCTGCGCCGCGAACTCCCACTCGGCCTCGGTCGGCAGGCGCTTGCCGAGCCGCTTGCACACCTCCGCCGCGTCGGCCCACGTGATCGAGCGCGCGGGGACGCCGGGCTTGTCGCCGGTCGACGGCGGCGAGCCGAGCGCCGCCTTGGCCGCGACCGCCGTGACCTCGAGCTTGTCGATGTAGAACGGCGCGACCTGCGTGTCCTGGCGCGCCAGCGCGTCGGGGAAGCCGGCCGCGAGCGCGGGATCGGCGCCCATGGTGAACGTGCCGCCGGGCAGGAGCGCCATGCCGGGGAGCTGAGCCGGGGCGGCGTCGATGGCCGGCCCGGCGTCGATGGTGACGACCATCGCCGCGTCGGCGCTCGGAACGCCGCCGTCGGCGGCCGCCTGCGACTTGCTCCCGCCCGAGGCGAGCACGACGACGACCGCCGCCGCGCCGAGCGCGACCACCCCGCCGACCGCGAGCACCAGCCCGCGCGACTTCCGGGGCGCGTCACCCGGCGACGGCGTGGATTCGCCCGCCATCTGCGACGGTGTCGCCTGGGTCGCCGCGAAGGACGTCGTGCTCGCCTGCTTGCCCGCCGCGCGCTGGCCGCCGGTGCTCGGCGTGAACGGGCCGCCGGCGGGCGACGGCGTGCCCGGCGCCGGCGTACCGCTGGCGGTGGCGTGGCTCGTCGGCGCGCTGCCGAGGTCCTGGCCGGAACGGGCGGCGCCGCGGAAGCGCGGGACCGTCGCGTTGCGCACCTCCTGCGGGAACGCGTCGAACGCGGCGTCCCAGGCGTCGCGCAGCGCGTCGGCGTTCGCGAAGCGCGCGGCCGGCTCGTCGGCGAGGCAGCGATCGACGAGCAGGTAGACGGCCTCAGGCAACCCGGCGCGCATGCTTCGCAGGGGCGCGAACTCGCGCGTGAGGACGCGGGAGAGCACCTCGGTCATCGAGTCGGCGGCGAAGGGCGCCTTGCCCGAGAGCATCTCGTAGAGGATGACGCCCATGCCGTAGACGTCGCTCCACGGCCCGATGTCGCCGCGGTTGCCGGCGACCTGCTCGGGCGCCATGTACGCCGGGGTCCCCATGAGCGCGCCCGAGTGGGTGAGCGATGGGCCGCCGCCCTTGCGGGCGATGCCGAAGTCGAGGAGCTTGGCGACCTCGCCGTCGTCGGTCTCGGCGATGAAGATGTTCTCGGGCTTGAGATCGCGGTGGACGATGCCGGCGCGATGGGCGGCGCCGAGCCCGCGCAGCGCGCCGTCGAAGATGAGGTTCACGCGCGGCAGCGGCATCGTGTCGGGCGGCTCGGCGATCTCCTTGCGGAGGTTATGGCCGAGCATCAGCTCCATCACGAGGTAGAGCGTGCCGTCGTCGTCGGCGCCGAAGTCGAAGATCGACACGACGTGCCGCGTCTTGAGCGCGGCGACGGCGGCGGCCTCGCGCTGGAAGCGTGTGCGCGCGGCCTCGACGCCGGCCGCCGAGCCGTGCAGGATCTTGAGCGCGACCGCCGACTGCGTGTCGGGGTTCATCGCGCGGTAGACAGCGCCCATGCCGCCGGCGCCGATCAGGCGGTCGACCCGGTACTTGCCGATCGTGGCCGCGCGCAGGAGCGCCGCCTCGTCGGTCGGACAGCGCTTCCAGCCGTCCGGGTACTCGGAGTGACACAGCGGACAGTACACGCCCGCCGATTGTACTAGGATGTCCCTGGCGACGTGTCCCGACCGTGGTTGTTCGTGGTGATCGTTGCGGTAGCCGCCGCCATCGGTGGGCCGTCCGAGGCATCCGCCGACGAGGCCGCGCCGCCGGCGCCCGATGGCATCACCGCCGACGAGCTGCGACGGATGCCGAGGCTGTCGGCGCAGGAGCGGGCGGTGATGCGCGAGGCCTGCGCCAAGGACCTGCCGTCCTGCGATCGCCTCCTCGTCCTCGGCCACCTCGAGCGCCAGGCGCTGGTGCGCGCGCTGGTCCTGCGCGGCCTCGCCATCGATCCCGCGCCACAGGGCAAGACCGTGGGGCGGATCCACGTCTGGACCGCACCCGTGTTCGGCGAGGACGAGAAGATCTTTCGCTGGGCCAACTTCTTCCACATCTCGAGCAAGGAGTCGGTCATCGAGCGCGAGATCCTGCTCCGCCCCGGCGAGGCGTGGAGCCAGGCGACGATCGACGAGACCCAGCGCAAGCTCCGCGATCCGCTGTTCACCACGCTCGCCGTGGTCGTGCCCGTGTTGCCCGGGCCGGACGCGCCGCCGGGCACCGTCGACCTGCTCGCGGTTTCGCGCGACATCTTCAGCCTGCGCATGAACTCGAACTACGAGCTGCAGGACGGCCGCTTCACCTTCCTCACGCTCTCGCTTTCGGAGAACAACTTCCTCGGCCGCCGCAAGTTCATCGCGGCGGTGTTCCTGATGAACCAGGCGACCTTCTACACGGGGCCGCTCTACCTCGACAAGAACCTCTTCGGCACGCGCCACGACCTGCGCATGCGCGGCGGGCCGATCTTCAAGCGCTCGGACTACTCGCTCGAGGGTAGCGAGAGCTCGTGGTCGGTGTCGCGCCCGCTGTGGTCGCTCGACAGCGAGTGGTCGTGGACGGTGCAGGCCGATCACCGGTTCGCGGTCGAGCGCTCGTTCGTCGGCGGCGACCTGCGCACGTACGACGCGCCGTCCACGCCCGAGGACGACATGCTGCCGTACGAGTACAGCCAGCGCCGGTGGTCGGTGGGTGGCGGCGTGACCCGCGCCTTCGGCGAGGACTACGAGCACCGCGTGAAGGGGGCGTACGACCTCGCGAGCCAGCGCCCCGAGGTGCTGTCGAACTTCGCCGGCTCGCCCGAGGCGCGCGCCGACTTCATCGCCGACGTCCTGCCGCGGAGCGAGCGCACCGGCATTCTCTACGCCGGCTACGAGGTCTTCACCGCGCGCTATCGCGAGTACCAGGACATCGACAGCTACGATCTCGCCGAGGACACGCGCCTCGGCCCGCGCGTCGAGGTCACGCTCGGCGCGGGCCTGCGGGTGCTCGGCTCCGACGTGAACTTCGGGCGCGCGACGGTCGCCGGCGGCTGGACGGCGCCGTGGAGCGGCGGCGGGCTCGCCACCATCGGCGGCTCGCTCTCGACCCGCTACGAGGGCGGCGAGTTCGTCGATCGCATCGCGTCACTCTCCGGGCGCGTGGTGTCGCCGAACCTCGGCATCGGCCGCCTGGTCGGCGAGGTCCGCGGCTCGGGCATCTTCCGCGACGCGTCGAACTCGTTCTTCGTGCTCGGCGGCGACAACGGCCTGCGCGGCTATCCGGTCGGTTACCTCGCCGGCGATCGCCGGCTCGTCGCGCAGGCCGAGTTCCGCACCCGCTCGGCCAGGCTGTTCCTCGGCAGCCGGTGGGGCGCGCTCCTCTTCTACGACGTCGGCGGCGCCGACCAGCTCGTCGACGACGTGAAGCTCTACCAGAACGCCGGCATCGGCATCCGCGCGCTGGGCCCGCAGCTCTCGCCCGAGGTCTTCCGCTTCGACCTCGCGTTCCCGCTGACGCCGTACACCGTGCGTGGCGTCGAGTACGGCGTCTGGCCGCCGCGCTTCATCGCCGGCTACCGCCAGGCCTTCTGAGGGCGCGCGGGCCGGTGCCGCGTCGGAGCCCCGCAAGTTGTCAAAGTTGACACCGTCCCCAAATGGAACACGTTCTATTTGGGGACGGTGTCAACTTTGACAACTTTACGGGGCGCTGCTCGAGGGCGCGCCCGGGCGCGCGCGGCCGTCAGTGGAGGAGGCGGCGGGCGTGGGCGCGGTGCAGAGGGCCAGCCTGGCCGGCGCCGGTCGGGATCTGGCCGCCCGCGCCGGCGGCGGGCGCGACGGCGCGGCCGACGGTGATGCGGAGCGCGTGGCCGAGCTCCTCCTCGAAGAGGTCGGACTTGCGCAGGAGGGAGGCGTCGTCGGGCGAGGGGCCGTCGCGGGTCTCGAGGTCCAGGACGATCGCGTCGCCGGCGCGCGACACCACCAGGTTCTGGATGCGCTGGCGGTGACCGGAGTCGAGCGCGTCGGCGAGGCGCAGGAGCGCACACAGCTTGCGGAGCTGGGCGCGGCGGTCCTTGGGCAGCTCGGCCTCGGCGATCAGCTTGCGCGCGTCGGAGGTCTGCTTGCGATGGGTGCGCGCGAGCAGCGCGACCATCTCGCGCGCCTCGCCGTCGAGGCCGGGGATGCGGCCCCAGCGGATCATGTACTCGCTGTGCTTGTGGTGCCCGCGCGTGTGCACGACCTCGCCGACGTCGTGCAGGAGCGCCGCGACCTCGAGCAGGACGCACAGCTCCTCGGGCAGGCCATGGAGATCGCGGAGCTGCGTGAAGAGCAGGCGCGACAGGCGGCGGACCTGCTCGCCGTGCGTCGTGTCGTGGTCGACGCGGTTGGCGAAGGTGCGCGCGGCGGTGAGCAGCGCCTTGTCATGGGCACCTTCGGCGCGGGCCTTCTCCTCGGCCGCGGCCTCGGCCAGCTCGAGCAGCACGGCCTCGCGGATGCCGACGCCCGGCGCGATGAACTTCTGGATGCCGAGCTGGCGTCCGACGGTGGCGATGAGCAACGCGGCCACGCCGAGCACCTCGGCGCGATCCTGGCGCACGCCCAGCTTCTCCATGCGGCCCTTCACGTCGGCGCCGATGATGTCGGGGAGCGCCTTCTCGAGCGCGGCGAGCTCGAAGCTGGGCTGGGTGGGGTGCCCGTCGCCGAGGAGGCGAGCGAGCGCCTCGGCGTTGCCGCCGCACGCCGCGGCCGTGGCGACGTCGACCCGCGGCGGCAGCACCGAGTGCACCACGGTGGCCGTGTAGCGCCGCACCATGCCGGCCTCCGCGTCGCTGATGGCGCCGTGCAGACCGAAGGTCTCGACGATGCGCACCGTGCCGATCGGCATCGAGAATCCGCGCCAGCTCGTGGCCGCGCCGCTGCCGTCGCGCAGGTTGATCTCGAGGCTGCCGCCGCCGAGGTCGAGCACGCAACGCGGCGGGACGCTCGAGCCGAACGCGCTCACCACCGCCTTGCGGACGAGCCGCGCCTCCTCGTCGCCGTCGATGACGTCGAGCTCGATGCCGGCCTCGTGGTGGAGGCGGTGGCACAGAAGCTCGCGGTTCTCGGCCGAGCGGACCGCGGACGTCGCGACCGCGCGGTAGACGGTCACGCCGTGCTTGTCGAACACCTGGCGGAAATGAGCGAACGCGGCGATCGCCTGCTCGATCGTGTCGTTGTCGAGGTCACCGCGCGTGAACACGTCGTGGCCCAGGCGCACGGGCACCCGCTCCGCCTCGATACGGACCAGCCCTGACGGCGTCAGCTCCGCCACGACCATCCGGATCGCGTTCGATCCGGCATCGATGGCTCCGAGCATGGTGCGAGTCACGACTTCCCTCGAGATCTTGATATCACGCTGGGCGCGCCCTGGGTCCCGGGGAACTCGGCGCCGCAAGGTGCCGATCCCGGGACACGACGGTGACCGGACCGTGACCGTCAGGCGCGCATGCCCGGCGCCTCGCGGCCCGTCGAGGCGACGTACTCGTCGTAGCTGCCGCCGTAGACGCGCGGCCCCGTCGGGCCGAGCTCGAGCACGCGGGTGGCGAGGGCGCGCAGGAACATGCGGTCGTGCGACACGAAGACGAGCGTGCCGGTGTAGTCGCGCAGGGCGGTGGTCAGCGCGCGCTTGGTGACGATGTCGAGGTGGTTCGACGGCTCGTCGAGGATCATGAGGTTGGGCGCGTCGTACATGAGCTTGGCCAGCGCGAGCCGCGCCTTCTCGCCGCCCGAGAGGATGCGGACCGGCTTGAACACGTCGTCGTCCTGGAAGCCGAACGCGCCGGCGAGGTTGCGCAGCGTGCCCTGGTTGGCGGTCGGGGCGTGGGCCTCCAGCTCCTCGAGGATCGAGCGGTCGGCGGTGAGGCCGTCCATCGTGTGCTGCGCGTAGTAGCCGAGCGTCACCGACGCGCCGATCGTCGCCGTCCCGGCGTCGGGCGCGAGCGCGCCCGCCATCATCTTGAGCAGCGTCGACTTGCCGGCGCCGTTCTCGCCCATGACCGCCCAGCGCTCGCCGCGGCGGATGATGAGCGAGAGGTCGTCGTGCACGACGCGCTCGCCGTACGCCTTGCGCAGGCCCTCGACCTTGACGACGTCGTCGCCCGAGCGCGACGGCGCCCGGAACTCGAACGTGCGCTCCACGATGCGCCGCGGCTCGGCGATCTTCTCGATCTTCTCCAGCTTCTTGAGCCGACTCTGCACCTGCGCCGCCTTGGCGACGTGGGTCTTGAAGCGCTCGATGAAGCGGCTCTCCTTGGCGAGCATCGCCTGCTGGCGCGCGTACTCGGCCTCGCGCCGCGCCGTCTCCTCGACGCGCGCCTTCTCGTAGAAGTCGTAGTTGCCGCCGTACGTGCGGATCGCGCCGCCGTCGATCTCGATGATCTTGCCGACGACGCGGTTCATGATGTCCTTGTCGTGGCAGGTCATCACGACGGTGCCGGGGTAGTCGCGGAGGAAGCCCTCGAGCCAGATGATCGACTCGAGGTCGAGGTAGTTGGTGGGCTCGTCGAGGAGCAAGATCTCGGGGCGCGCCAGCAGGATGCGGGCGAGGGCCACGCGCATCTTCCAGCCGCCCGACAGCGTGCCGACGTCGTCGCCGGTGCGCTCGGGCCCGAAGCCGAGGCCGGCGAGGATCTCCTGGGCCCGGGCCTCGAGCTCGTAGCCGCCGAGGTCCTGGTACCGCGCCTGCACCTCGCCGAAACGCTCGACGACCTGGTCGAGGTCGTCGCCCGCCGCCTCGAGCCGCGCGGTGAGCTCGTGCAGCTCCTCGCCCAGCGCGGCGACCTCGCCGGCGCCGGCGATGGTCTCCTCGAGGATGCTGCGCCCGCGCGCGTCGCCCGCGTCCTGGCGGAAGCATCCGATCGCCAGCTTCTTCGGCCGCTCGATCACGCCGTCGTCGGCGTCCTCGTCGCCGAGGATGAGGCGGAAGACCGTGCTCTTGCCGGCGCCGTTGGGCCCGACCAGCCCGATGCGCTCGCCGGGGTTGATCTGGAAGCTGGCGTCGACGAACAGGAGCTGCCCGCCGTACTGCTTGGTGACGTTCGAGAAGGCCAGCACGACGCCGGCCTTCTAGCACGTCCAGCGCCGGGTCAGCGCCAGGTTCAGCGCCGGATCAGCGACCCGTCGGCGTCCTTGCCCCAGAGCCGGCCGGCGAGGTCGGTCCCGAGCACGTCCGCGCCGAGCGGCCATGCGCGGGCGCGGCCGAGCTTCCGGGCGCCGATGGTCTGGACGCTCGCGCCGTGCACGACGACGTCGGTCGGTCCATCGACGAGCGTGAGCGCGTACCCGGCGTCGCCGCCGTCGTCCGCCACCGGCCCGAGCAGCAGCGACCGCCACCCGACGCCGTCCCGCCACGCGCAGAGCTGGTGCTCGACCTCGAGCGCGTCGCGCGCGGGCGCGGGACACTCCCACGACACGCCGAGCACGGCGCCACGGTCGAGCGCCACCTGCTGCGCCCACTCCTCGATCTCCTCGGCGCGCACCCCACGCGGGGTCACCGTCACGAGGCGGATGCCCTCGTCACGGCAGTCGGTCCAGGGCAGGACCACCTGGAGCGTGTCCCGGTGCCACGCCGCCGAGGAGACGCCCTCGTACCAGCCGAGCGACACGTGACGCCACGTCGCGCCCCCGTCGTCGGAGAGCGCGGCCCACGCCTCGCCGTCATCGCCCTCGCGGTTGCCGACGACGGCCACGGCGCGCCCCCCGCCGACGACCTTCGGTGCGTAGCGCGGCGCCGCCTCGTCGCTCACCCGCATCGACATCGCCGGCACCGACCGCCAGGCTTCGCGGGGGCCGTCGCGCATGCCGAGCCCGTTGCCGTCGCGCAGCGCGAGGACGCGGCCGTGGCAGTCGAACGAGACGCCGAGCACCGCGCCGGGCCCGTCGAGCACGCGGTCCCACGACCCGCCGCCGTCGGCGCTCACGTGCACCTCCTCGTCGGTCCACACCGCGACGCGCCGGCTGTCCGTCGGCGCGCCCGCGAAGCCGGCGATCGCCCCGTCGAGCCGCGGCGGTCGCAGCGCGCCCGACGGGCGCGCCTTGTGCGGCGCAGGGCAGGGCCCGAGATCGCCGAACGCCGCCGGTGCGGGCGCCGTCGCCACCCCGGCCGCGGGCACGACGACGATGACCGGCGGCGCGATCGGCGGCGACACGATGACGGGCGCGGGCGCCGCGTGCGCCGGCATGACGCTCACCGCCGCGGGCGCGGGCCGCGGCGCCGCCGCCCACATCGCGAGCACGAGCAGCGCGTTGCCGGCGACGCCCGCCGCGATCGCGATCCACCAGGCATGACGATGGCGTACGCGCTGCGCCTGGCGGCGCAGCGTCGGCTGCGTGGTCTCCATGCGGCGCGAACGCGCGCCTCCGCGCGGTTATTTCGCCGCGTGATCGTCGCCACGCCCGGGTCGTCTCGGGACGCCGCGTCGCCCGGTACAATGCGCTCATGGGGCGACATGTGATCGTGACGATGGTGGCGGTGCTCCTCGCTGCGGCGGCGATGACGTCGTGCCTGCTCGGCGGCGGCGACGACGGCGGGAACATGCGCGACTGCGAGTACATGGGGCGCACGTACGCGCACGGCGAACGGTTCCCGGCGGGCGACGGCTGCAACGGGTGCTCCTGCGACGACGGCCAGGTGGCCTGTACGCTCATCGCGTGCCTCGACGGCGGGATGCCCGACGCGCCGACCGCCTGCACGCCGAACGGGACCTGCACGACGGGGCCCGCCTGCGGCCTCACCTGCTGCGCACAGGGCGAGCGCTGCGAGAACGGCGTCTGCAGGTGCGGTCCCAACCCCGCCTGCGGCGCCGGCGACACCTGCGAGGCCGCCGGCCCGATCGGTCCCGACGGGTGCGGCGCGGTCTGCTGCGGCGCGAGCGGCCCCTGTCCTCAGTAGCGCCGCGCGCCACGCCGCGACGCGCGCGCGTCAGCGCCGGCCGCCGCGCGGCGGGCCTCCGCGCCGCCCGCCGCCCATGTCGGGCGGACCGGCGTTGCTCGGCTGCTTGATCTTGGTGTCGGTGCTCACGCCCTCGAGCACCTCGGCGTAGATGCCGTCGGAGAGCCCGAGCTTCACGTCGCGCCTCGCGAACTGGCCCTTGGCGGTCTCGACCTCGACGTACGGCTTGCCGTCCTTCCACTGGAGCAGCGCCTCGCGGACCGCGAGCACCTGCGTCCGCCGGTCGAGGACGACGTCGGCGTTGGCGCTGTAGCCGGCGCGCACGAAGACGTCCTTCTTGGGCGTCACCGACGCCTTGATCTCGAACTGGATCGCGCCGTCGATCTCCTTGCCCTTGGGCGCGATGTGCTCGAGCTTGCCCTCGAACACCTCCTTCTCGAGCGCGCCGATCTTGATGTCGAGCGGCAGGCCGACCTTGATCTTGCCGACCTCGCTCTCGTCGACCTGGCCCTGGAAGATCATGTCGCTCATGTCGGCGACGATCGCGATCGTCGTGCCGGGGTTGAAGTTATTCGACTCGATCACGCTGAAGCCGACCTTGACCGGCACGTCGATCACCATGCCGTCGACCGTCGACGTGACCACCACGTTGCTGACCTTGCCGGCGCCGCGGCTCTGGCCCTCCTTCACGATCTGGAGACCCTCGTTGGCCGACGCCAGCTCCTGCTGCTTGAGCGCGAGCTCGGTCTTGAACTTGTCGAGCTCGGCTCCCGAGATCACGCCCTGCGCGAACAGCGCCTGGTTGCGGTCGAGCTCGCGCTTCGCCGTGTCGTTGGCGATGCGCGCGGCCTGGACCGCCGACTGCGCGCGCTGCAGGGACGCCGCGTCGGGCACGATGCGGATGCGCGCGATCTGGTCGCCGGCCTTGATCGGCGCGCCGGCCTCGACGAAGAGCTCCTCGAGCACGCCGGAGACGCGCGGCTTGATCTCGACCTCCTCGCGGGGGACGATCGCGCCGGTCGCCACCGTCTTCTTGACGATGTCACGCACCTCGGGGAGCTCGAGGCGCGCCGGCTCGGGCCGCTTCTGCGACTTCGACCAGAGGAAGTACAGCGTGCCGAGCGCGCCGCCGACGCAGAAGAGGACGATGAGGACTGGGGTGAGGCGTTTCATGATCGTGCTCGCTCGCTCGGGGCTACTCGTCGCGCAGCGCCTCGATCGGCTGGATCGCGGCGGCGCGCAGGGCAGGGATGAGGCCGGCGAAGGCGCCGACCACGATGAGGATGATGGTGGCCGCGCCGGCGAACTCGACCGACACGAACGGTGCGCCGATGGGGATCTTGTCGCCGGCCTTCTCGACCGCCCACGCCCCGAGCTCGACCATCGCGACCCCGGCGACCAGGCCGATGTAGCCCGCGACCATCGTGAGGAAGACCGACTCGGCGACGACCATCGTCACCACGCTCGACGGGCTCGCCCCGAGCGCCTTGCGCACCCCGATCTCCTTGGTGCGCTCGCGCACGGTGATGAGCATGATGTTCGAGACGCCGATCGCGCCGGCGAGCAGGCTGAAGAGGCCCGCGACCCCGAGGATGATCCCGACGGCCGAGAACAGCTTCTCGGTCTTGGCGAAGCGCTCCGCGGCGTTCCAGCCGCCGATCGCCATCTCGTCCTCGGGGTGGATGCGGTGACGCTCGGCGAGCAGCTTGCGGGCGCGCTTCTCCAGGTCGGCGCCGTTCGTGCCCCGCTTCGCGGTCATCGCGAACCAGCTCACGCGGTCGCCGAAGTGGAAGGCTTGCTGGAACGTGGTGAACGGCAGGATCACCTGGCGCACCTGCTGGTCGCCCTGCTGGCCGCTCGCCTTCGAGCCGAACACGCCGACCACCTCGAAGTGGATGCCGTTGACCTCGAGCGCGCCGCCGATCGCGGGCTCGCCCTCGAAGAGCTGCTTGGCGACCTCCTCGCCGATGACGGCGACCTTGCGCCGCCCGGCGATGTCGGCGTCGTTGACGAAGCGCCCCGCGCGCATCACCGGGACCTGGATGTGCTGGAACGCGGGGTAGTCGCCCGAGACCTGGAAGCTGCCGGTCTTGCTGCCGCGCTTGACCACGGCGCCGGCGCGGAAGCCGCCGAGCTGGTTCCGCGGGGCGAGGTGCTCGATCCCGTCGAGCCGCGACATCGGCGCGATGTCGTCGTTCTTGAACGAGATGGCGCGGTTGGGCTGCATGCCGGCATGCGGCAGCGACGTGCGCTGGCCCCACATGAAGACCGCGTTGGTCGCGAACCCGGCCATGCGCTTGTTCATCGCGCCCTCGAGCGCCGGCCCGAACCCGACCATCAGGACGAAGATGAAGATGCCGAGGAAGACGCCGAGCGCGGTGAGCGCGGTGCGCAGCTTGTGCCGCCCGAGGCTCTGCGCGATCTCCTGGTAGAAGTCGGGGTCGAGCATCACTCGTCTCTCAGGGCCACGACCGGGCTCACGCGCGCCGCCGACCGTGCGGGGATGAACCCGGCCAGCGCGCCCGAGACCACGAGGATGGCGGTGGCCCAGAGGGCGACCCCGAGATCGACCGACGGGTTGGAGAAGAAGTCGCTCTTGGGCAGGAGCGCCGCGAGCAGCTCGAGCAGGGCGACGCCGGCGACCAGGCCCATGTAGCCGGCGACGGCGGTGAGGAACACCGACTCCTGGAGGATCGTCGAGACGATCGTCCACGGCGTGGCCCCGAGCGCCTTGCGCACGCCGATCTCCTTGGTGCGCTCCTTCACCACGATCATCATGATGTTCGAGACCCCGACGATGCCGGCGACGAGCGTGCACGCGCCCATGAACATGATGAAGATCTCGATGATCCAGAAGATCTCCTGGAACGTCGCGTACTGCTCGAGGCTGTTGCGGACGCGCGTCGCCTGCGGATCGCCGGGATCGAAGCGCTCGCGCTCGGCGAGGATCGCCTGCACCTCCTCGACGAGCTTCTTGGTCTCGGCGACGCCCTTGTCGCCGACGGTGAACATCAGCATGTTCACGCGGTCGGCGCCGTTGAACGCGAGCTGCGCGGTCGAGATCGGGATGTAGAGCTTGCGCAGCTCGCCGGCGTCGCCCTCGTCGGTGAACAGGCCGACGACCGTGAACGTGATGCCGTTCACCGCGAGGCTCTCGCCGATGACGTTGGTGTGGCCCCAGAGGAACTCGGCGACCGGCACGCCGATCGTCGTGACCTTGCGCTTCTCGGCGACGTCCTGATCGTTCAGGAACCGGCCCGCCACGATGATCGTCTTCTCGAGGTACAGGTGCTCGGGGTGGACCGCGCGCACGTCGAACGACGACACCTTGGCGCCGACCCGGATCTGCAGCTCGTTGCCGAACCCCCCGCCCGACGCGAAGAAGCGTCCGGTCAGCTTGTCGATGCCGTCGACCCGGCGGAGCGCGGCGTAGCCCTCGTTGTCGAACACGATCCGCCGGTTGACGGGGAGACCGGCGTACGGGCGCGACGTCGAGCCGCCGAAGATCCAGACGCTGTTGGCGGCGTCGTCGGCGAACATCGACTCCGTGCCGTTGCGCAGGCCCTGGCCCATGCCGAGCAGGACCACGAGCATGAAGATGCCCCACGCCACCGCGAGCGCGGTGAGGAACGATCGCAGCGGGTTGCGCGCGAGCGTCGAGAGCACCTCGTACCAGCGGTCGACCGAGAACATGGAGGCGCGGGCGGCTAGGCCGCCGCCTCCACCTGGCCGTCGCGCAGGCGGATCACGCGCTGCGCCCGCGCGGCGATGTCCGCCTCGTGGGTGACGACGATGACGGTGATGCCGCTGGCGTGGATCTCGGCGAGGAGATCCATGATCTGCTGGCTGGTGGCGGAGTCGAGTGCGCCGGTCGGCTCGTCGGCGAGGATGATCTTGGGCTTGGCGATGAGCGCGCGGGCGATGGCCACGCGTTGCTTCTGGCCGCCCGACATCTCGCTGGGCCGGTGCTCGGCCCACTCGGCGAGCCCGACGCGCTCGAGGTACTGCATCGCGGTGCGGTTGCGGGCGCGCCGCGAGACGCCCTGGTAGTAGAGGGGCAGGGCGACGTTCTCGACCGCGGTCTTGAACGGCAGGAGGTTGAACGACTGGAACACGAACCCGATGAAGCGGTTTCGGTAGCGCGCCGCCTGCGTCTCCGAGAGGTCGCGTACCAGCGTGTCGCCCAGCCAGTACTCGCCGCTGTCGTAGCCGTCGAGGATGCCGAGGATGTTGAGCAAGGTCGACTTGCCGGAGCCCGAGGCGCCCATGATGGCGACGAGCTCGCCGTCTCCGACCTCGACATCGACGTCGCGCAGGACGTGCAGCCGGTGGCTGCCGACCTGGTAGTACTTGTTGATCCCCTGGAGACGAAGCACAGCGAGTCCGGTTTACTGCATAACCGCCCGCGCGCCCAGGAGATTCCCGGCGCTCACGCGAGCGCTTCGTCCAGGGCCTGTGCGACCTCCTCCGGCTTCACGCGCACCAGCGTGGCGGTCCCCGCAGGGGTGCGGATCTGACACACCGCGGCCTCCTCGCACCGGTCGAGGCAGCTCCTCACCCCGATGGCGAAGCCGCCACCGCGCCTCTCCCACTGCGCGACCGCCTCGTCGATCGCGTCGAGCGCGCCCCAGCTCTGGCACTTGCCGGCGCAGAAGACCGCCGTGACCCCGGCGGGCCCGGCGTCGGCGGGCAGCTCGAGCTCGGTCGCGAGCGCGACCGCGGCGTAGTAGTGGGAGACCGGCTTGCCTTGCTCCTCGGCATAGCGGAGCAGGCGGTCCGTGGTCAGCGGACCGCCTTCCGCCAGCTCCTCGACCTCCATGCCCAGGCCGGCGAGCCGGTTCATGTCGACATCACGATGCGTCGGCGAACGGTTGGGGGTGTTGCCCATCGCCGCCGTATATCACTACCGGCCGGTCACCGGATGCGAACGTACAGGCCGCCGCGCCACTCGAAGCGGTGGTCGTGATCGCGACGATCGTCGTGGCGGCGGTCGGTGCGGCGGTCGCGTGGCTCGTAGCGGCGGCGATCGTCGTCGCGGCGCTCGCGCTGGTAGCGGCGATCGTCGCGGTCGACGGTCAGGCCGCGGACCTCGACGCGCGCGTCCTCGCGGGCCCGGAAGTGCCGGCCCGGGTTGTCGTACTCGAGCACGAGCATCTTGATCGGGCTGTACGCGGGCACGTCGATCATCACGCGTTCGCCGGGCCGGATCACCCAGTTCACGTCGGCGCGATACTCGCGGCCGTCCTGGTACTGCACGAGGACGCCGTCGAAGCGCACGGGGCGGCCCTCGGTCGTCAGCTCGAGGCTCTCGAAGCGCTCGTGGGTGTGGACCTGGACGTAGTCCTCGCCGTCGTGGCGGTGGGTGCCGACCTCGCCCAGCTTCATCCAGCGGTCGCGGTGCTCGGCGGAGGCGAGGGTCGGAATGGCGAGGGCGGAACAGAGGGCCAGGAGGGAGAGGCGCGAGAGTTTCTTGGTGGTGTTCATGATGGTTACTCCTCGCCAACTGTGACGCCCCGGCGAGGAGCCGCTTCAGCGGATGCCCGATCGATCACGCACAAACTCCGAGCGCGTGATGCCGCGCCCGGATCGCGATCCGCGCCTCAGTTCGTCGGGGCGAACTCGATCGGGTAGCTGACGGTCACCGCCGACTTCTGCGGCGTCGCGAGCTTCAGCTTCGACACCTCGTCGACGACGCACTTCTTCACCTGCTCGTCGCCGAGCTCGTCGCGCGACACCGTGATCTGGTCGAACTGGCCGGTGCCGGGCGCGGCGCGGAACGACACGACCATCATGCCGCGCAGCTTGCGGTCGCGCTCGAGCGCAACCGCGTAGCACATCTGCACCGGCGCCTGGATCGTCTGCATGCGCGCGCCGATGTCATCACGCACGCCGCTGCCCATGCCGGTGCGGCTGCACGCAGCGAGCGCGACGGCGACGACGAACGCGATCTTCACCTGCGTCATCATCTCAGTCCTCCTGCACCAGCGTCTTCTTGGGGCCCTGCTTGACGATCACGAACTCCACGCGCCGGTTGGCCTCGCGCCCCTCGGGCGTGTCGTTGCCGGCGATCGGCTTGTCGGGACCGTAGCCCTTGGCCTGCAGCCGGCCCTTGGCGATGCTCTTCGAGATCAGGTACTGGCGCACGCTCTCGGCGCGCTGCTGCGACAGCTCGCGGTTGCGCTTGGCCCCGCCCGAGGCGTCGGTGTGGCCCGCGATCTCGATGATCTCGATCTGCGGGTTCTCGATCATGACCTGCGCCACCGCGTCGAGCAGCGGGAACGACACCGGCATCAGCTTGTCGCTGCCCAGCTCGAACTGGACCTTGTCGCTGATCTGGATGTTGGAGGGGGTGAGCACCACCTTGGGCGGCGGCGCCTCCGGGCGTGCGGCCCGGATCTGGAGGGGAGGAAACGGGTCCTGCTGCACCGTGACGAGCGAGCAGGCGCCGGTACAGCACGCGACGGCGAGCATCAACGTGAAGGCGCGCATGGCGCCCGCATGTTCGTTCAGGCGCGACCGGGACTCAAGACCGGGAGGCCAAGCTCGGACAGCAGGCCTTCCAGGTCGCGTGACAAAGGTCGCCGCTTGCGCACGGAATCCGGGTTCATCGCCGTCTGCAGCCGCGATCGCGCCTCGTGCATGCGCCACGCGATCGTGCCCTCGCTGCACTTCTGCACGACCGCGGCCTCGCCGTGCGCCATGCCCTGCAGCACCACGAGCACGACGGTCGTGCGCATCTCCGCCGGCAGCGAGTCGAGCCCGCGCAGGAGGCGCCCGTACGTCGCGCGCAGCTCGGCGGCCTTCACCGGGTCGCCTTCGGCGTCGACCGACACGGCGTACTCGATGCGAGGATCCTGATCGAAGGAGTCCTCGGAGCGCCGCCCCTTGTCGCGCTTGACGTTGAGCGAGCGGTTCACCGCCATGCGGTAGACCCAGGTGAAGAACTCGCTGCGCCCCTCGAACCGATCGAGGGCGCGGTAGGCGCGCATGAAGACGTCCTGCGCGATGTCGTCGGCGTCCGACGGGGTGCCGGTCAGGTGCAGCGCGAGCGCGAAGATGCGCTTGCGATACCGGCGCACGAGCTCCTCGAACGCCTGCGCGTCGCCGGCCTTGGCGGCGGCCACCAGCCGGGCGGCGGTCTCGCCCTCTCGTTGCGCAGGAGTCATCACGGACATGGACTTGGACCCGAGGGCCCCGCCCGAGCTTTGCACGATCCGATCACCCTGTGGCGGCGACCTCGCGACGACGTCGCATCCGGCCGAAATCGTTGATCGATCGTGCGGTCGGCGCAGCTCAGTTCAGGTTCGAGCGGTCCGTGGCCTGCGGCATCACCAGCGAGAAGGGCGCGATGACGGCGTCGAACGCCGTGCCGTCATCCCGGTGCATCTGATACGTGCCGTGCATCGTGCCCACGGGCGTCGCGAGCACGCAGCCCGACGTGTACTGGAAGCGCTGGCCGGGCGCGAGCCGCGGCTGCTCGCCGACGACGCCGTCGCCCTTCACCTCCTCGATCTTGCCGCGCCCGTCGGTGATGATCCAGTGACGGGTCCGGAGCTGCGCGGGCGCGCCGCCCTCGTTGGCGATGGCGACGGTGTACGCGAAGACGTAGCGGCTCTTCCCGGGCGCCGACTGCTCGGCCAGGTACTGGGCGCGCACGGTCACGCGGATTCCATCGGTCACCGCCGTCGACGTCGGCTCGGCGATCCCGGCGTTCGTGGAGGTCGTAGGGGGCACGGGGCTCACGGGGCTCATCCCCCCGTACGCTGATCGATCGGCACGTAGTGGCGCACCGTCGGCCCGGTGTAGATCTGGCGCGGGCGACCGATCTTCTGGCTCGGATCCTCGACCATCTCCTTCCAGTGGGCGAGCCAGCCGGGGATGCGGCCGAGCGCGAACATGACGGTGAACATCTCCGTCGGGATGCCGATCGCGCGGTAGAGGATGCCGGAGTAGAAGTCGACGTTCGGGTAGAGCTTCTTCGAGACGAAGTAGTCGTCCTTGAGCGCGACCTCTTCCATGGCCTTGGCCATGTCGAGCATCGGATCCTTGACGCCCAGGTGGTCGAGCACCTCGTCGGCCATCGCCTTCAGGATCTTGGCGCGCGGGTCGTAGTTCTTGTAGACGCGGTGCCCGAAGCCCATGAGGCGGGTGTTGGACTTCTTGTCCTTCACCTCGTTGATGAACTTCTTGTGGTCGCCCTTGTAGGGTCCGTTCGGGTTCGCGATCATCTCGAGCATCTCGATCACCGCCTGGTTGGCGCCGCCGTGCAGCGGTCCCCAGAGGGCGAGGATGCCGGCGGCGACCGCGGCGTAGACGTTGGCGCCCGAGCTACCGACGAGGCGGACGGTCGACGTCGAGCAGTTCTGCTCGTGATCGGCGTGCAGGATGAGCAGCTGGTTCACCGCCTTCACGACCACGGGATCCGGCTCGTACGGCTCGGCCGGGACCGCGAACATCATGTGGAGGAAGTTGGCGCAGTACGAGAGCGCGTTGCGCGGGTACATGATCGGCTGGCCGATCGTCTTCTTGTACGAGAAGGCGGCGATCGTCCTGACCTTCGACATGATGCGCGTGACGTGTAGATCCATCGGCGCGTCGCGATCGAGGCAGTCCGGGTAGTACGCCGACAGCGAGGTCACCATCGCCGACAGCACGGCCATCGGGTGGCTGCGGTCGGGGAAGCCCTCGAAGAAGTGGCGCATCCCCTCGTGGATCATCGAGTGGTAGGTCAGCTTCCGCGAGAACTCCGACAGCTCGGCCTGCGTCGGCAGGCGGCCGTGGATCAGCAGGTAGCTGGTCTCGACGAACGTCGACTTCTCGGCGAGCTCCTCGATGGGATAGCCGCGATAGCGCAGGATGCCCTGTTCGCCGTCGAGGTACGTGATGGCGCTCGTCGTCGCGCCGGTGTTCATGTACCCGGTGTCGAGCGTGATGTACCCGGTGTCGTTGCGCAGCGCCCGGATGTCGAGGGCGTGCTCGTTCTCCGACCCGACGGTCACGGGCAAGGTGTGCTCGCGGCCGTCGGCCAGGGTGAGCTTGGCGGTCTTCTGCGTCGTCATGGTGGCTACTCCGTGGGCAAGCCAGTCCGTGGGATGCCGGTAAGGGGTCCCTTCGCCGCAACTGTGTATCACAGGCTCCCGCTACAACCTCGTCGTGTGGTTCGTCTACGTGCTGGTCTCGCGCACCGGCCGGACCTATGTCGGGGTCACCACCGACGTCGAGCGCCGGCTGGGACAGCACAACGGGCAGATCCGGGGCGGCGCACGCGCAACTCGTGCGTGGCGGCCCTGGCGGGTGGGCCGCGTCCTCGGGCCGCTCCCGTCCCGGGGGCGCGCCCTGGCGCTCGAGCACCGCGTGAAGCGCCTGAAGGGTCGTCGTCGCCTCACGGACGGCGTGATCGTCGCGTAGACTGGAGCCTCGTGGCGAGCAAGTCGGAAACCCTGCCGGCCCTGACCGGGGCCGACACCATCGAGCCCGCGTGGCGGGTGTCGACGTCGCTCGCCAGCGCGCGCCCCGGCGAGGTGCTGCTCCTCGACGAGCACGGGCAGGTCATGGGCGGCCAGGCGATGCGCCGCCAGCAGGTCGCGGCGTGGGCCGCGGTCGGCGGGGTCGCGGGCGTCGGGGTCATCGCGGTCGCGGCGCTCGCCGGGCCGCTCGTCGGGCTCATCTCCGGCGGCGTGTTCGCCGGCATGATGTGGCGTCAGACCCGCGCGTGGCGGCGGGCGCGCGAGGCGCTGGTGCTGGCGTCGGCGGGGCGGCGCGACGAGGCCCTGGCGGCGGTCGAGCGCCTCGAGCACGGGCGCGTCGCCGAGCCGCTGCGTCCCTTCCTCTTCTACTTGAAGGGCAAGCTCGAGTGGCAGCGCGGCAACTTCGACGCGGCGCTCGCGCTCTACGACCGCGCGATCGGCACGGTGGGTCCACGGCGACGGCGTGCGATGTACTGGGTGTGCGCGTTCGACCGCGCGCAGCTGCTCGCGGTCATGGGCAAGGTCGACGCGGCGCGCACGGCGCGCGCCGATCTCGAGGGCGCGCCCCGCGGCGACTACTTCGCGCTCGAGCTGGCGCTCACCGATCTCGTCATCGCGTTCGCGGCCGACGACCTCGGGCTCCTGCCGGCGGACGAGGAGCTCTTCGAGTGGGCCAAGGTCGCGCTCGGGTGCAGCCGCTTCGGGACCAACCTCGTCCTCCTGGCGTGGGCGCTCGGCGGGCGCAACGAGCTCGACATGGAGAAGCTGCTCCTGCGCGAGGCCGCGCCGCGGCTCACCACCGAGTTCCTGCGCGAGAGCTTCCCCCGCCTCGCGACCTGGTACGAGGAGCGGCGCGTCGCCGTCGGCGCCGATCGCGACGACGATCCCGACGAGCTCTGATGTCCGTCGACGTTCGCCGCTTCGCCGCCGGTGACGAGGCGCCGCTGCGGGCGATCTACAACCGCCAGGTCGCGCCGGTCCCGGGGTTCAGCGCCGCCGAGGCGCCGACCCTGTGGACGCAGTCGGCGCAGGGCGATCGCTCGCGCGTCGCGGTGCGCGGCGGCGAGGTCGTCGGCGCGGTGGGGACCGTCCTCGCGCCGCCGTGGCTCTACATCTGGCCGCTCGTCGCCCTCGACGACGAGGCCGCGGCCGCGCTGCTCGACGTCGCGCTCGCGAGCTGGACGCCGGACGTGACGCGCGCGCGGATCGGCATCCGTCCCGGCGAGGAGCCCAAGCGACGCGCCGTGATCGCGCGCGGCTTCGCGCCCTCGATCCAGTTCCACGAGCTGGCGCACGATCTCCGCCGGGGCGCGGCCGCGCCGACGGCCTCGGGGTTCGTCTGTCACACCGGAGGCGCGATCGATCGCGAGGCCGCGCGCGCGCTGCACAACCTGACGTTCGCCGGGATCGACAGCACCGCGCCGCTCGACGTCGCGGACTTCGCGCTCATGCTCGACGGGCCCGCCGCGTGGCCCGACGCGACCGCGGTGTGGGCCGGGCCCGACGGTGCGCTGGCGGGCTTCGTCATCGGCCTGCGCGGCGAGGACGAGCGCGGCCGCTTCGGCGTGCTCGAGGCGATCGGCGTCGCGCCGGGCGCGCGCCGGCGCGGGCTGGCCGCCGCGATGACGGAGTGGCTGCTCGAGCGGGGACGCGCCGCCGGGGTGATCGAGGTCCGCAGCGGGATCGTCAGCACCAACCCGGCGTCGCTCGCGCTCCACCGCGCCGCCGGCTTCGTCGAGACCGGTCGCAAGCAGCTGTACGACCTGACCGCGCTATAGTCGGCCGTCATGGCGAGCGGGCCTGCGCTGGTGCACGGCGAGCTGGTGTTCCCGATCCACCGGCTGGTGAGCACGGTCGGGCGGCGCAACCTCGCCGACAACGTCGTGCCCGCCGTCGACCTCACGCTCCTCGATCGCGATCGCGTCGTGTCGCGTCGGCATGCCGAGATCGACTGGCGCGACGGCGCGCTGCGCCTCATCGACGTCGAGGCGCGCAACGGCGTGTTCGTCAACGGCGAGCGCATGGCGCCGGGCTCGGCGCGTCTCCTCAACGAGCGCGATGCGATCAGCTTCGGCGGGGTCGCGCTCACCTTCCTGGGTGACGCGGCGTGGCCCGATGGCCTGGTCGCCGAGTGGAACGAGGCCTCCTCGTTCGAGGAGGGGCACGACGTCACCGTCGCGGCCGGCGCCACGATGCGCGGCCAGCTCGGCGAGTCCGTCGCGCGCGGCGAGCTGGTGCTCCACTACCAGCCCAAGGTGCACCTGGCGACCGGCGCCCTCGAGGCGGTCGAGTGCCTCGTGCGCTGGCAGCACCCGGAGCGCGGCTTGCTCTACCCCGACGCGTTCCTCTCGCTCGCCGAGACCACGGGCTACATCAACACGATCACCGGCTGGGTGCTCGAAGCCGGCCTCGCCCAGTGCGCGGCGTGGCGTGCGCGAGGGCTCGACATCGCGACCGCCGTGAACATCTCGACCCGCGACCTCGAGGACCCGCGCCTCGTCGAGCGCGTGCAGCAGGTGCTCGCTGCCACCGGCGTCGAGCCGACGAAGCTCATCATCGAGATCACCGAGACCGGCGTGATGGCCGACCCCGCGTGCGCCATCGGGCACCTGGTCGCGCTCAAGGAGACCGGCGTCCACATCTCGATCGACGACTTCGGCATCGGCCAGTCGTCGCTCGCGTACCTGCGCCAGCTCCCCGCCGACGAGCTCAAGATCGACCGGTCGTTCTCGATGTCCCTCGACGCCCACAGCCGCGCGATCCTGCGCTCGGCCGTCGACGTGGGGCACGCGCTCGGCATGCGCGTGATCGCCGAGGGCGTCGAGACCGCGGAGGCGGTCACCGTCCTCGTCGAGCTCGGCTGCGACGTGGGGCAGGGCTACTTCTACGGCCGGCCCCAGCCCGCGGAGGCCTTCGTCACGTCGCCGCTCGCGGCGGCGGCGATCACTGCAGGGTGAAGAACGGCGAGCTGCCCAGCGGCGTGTTGAAGCGGTGGGTGTAGCCGATGCCGAAGTAGCCGTTGGCCGACGACTTGTCGAGGCCGAAGTCGGCCGGGTCGAACGCGTACTTGCCGATCACCGGCAGGTAGATGCTGAGGCCGAGGCTGGCGGTGATCACGTGCTCCATGCGCGAGCCGACCGCGTACTCGAACCCGATCTCGGGGCGGATGCCGAACGTGATCATCGCCTCGTCGGACACCTGCGCCATCGAGTCGGTCTGGAGCAGGCCGATGTGGCCGCCGATCAGCGGCTTGAGGCACGCCCGCTTGCGGCAGAGCTCCTTGTAGCCGGCGATGCCGACGTCGACGATCGTGAGGGCGTCGTCGCCGACGACGTCGTCGCCGTCGCCCACGTAGGTCGCGCCGATGTAGCCCTGGGCGCCGACCTTGGTCCTGGGCGAGAGCATGTAGTCGCCGACCAGGCGGAAGCCCTGGCCCTGGGCCTGGTAGCGGCCCGTCTCGCCGATCGACGTGTTCATGCCGAGGAGCTGGCCGCCGAGCGTCCACGTGTAGTCGTGATCGGGCGGCGTGGTCGCCGTGAAGAGCGACGGAGGCGGATCGACCGTGAAGTTCTGCGCGGTGCCGCCGCCGCCGCTCGAGCCGCTGCCGCCGTCGCCTCCACCGCCGGTGCCCGTGTCGCCGCCGCCGCCGCCACCGGTGTCGCCGCCGCCGCCGCCGGTGTCGCCGCCGCCGCCGCCGCCGCCGCCGCCAGTCGTCGCGACCGCGTCGGGATCGAAGCCGGCCTCGCGCATCTTCGGCTTGATGTGCTCCTCCATGATCGCCTGCGCGCCCTTCACGGCGGTCTCGTTGCCGCCGTTGGGAGCGACCGCGCGGCACGCGGTGAGCGCCTCGCCCAGCTTGCCCTCGTGATAGAGGGACATGCACAGGTTGTAGTAGAAGCGCCCGTCGGGGAGCAGCACGATCGCCTGGCGGAACTTGTCGCTCGCCTCCGCGTACTTCTTGGCGCGGAGGAACGCCTTGCCTTCCTCGTTCAGCTGGTCGGCCTGCTTCTGCGGCTGCGCGTGTGCGACCCCCGCGAGCGGGCCGGCCACCGTGCCGGACAGCGCGACGACGGCGAGCGTGAAGAAGAGAGCGGCGGTTCTAGGCAAGGCGTTCATCGGGTTCCTCCCACCAGGACAGCGCGCAGATCATACCACCTCGCCCACCCGGCGATGCGACGTGGGGCCGCGATCACACGGCACGAGGCCGGCAGCGATCGGCAATTCAGCTCGGCGGCCGCGGCGCGAGGCCGGCGGCGAGCACCGTGCGCGCGGCGGTGTGCGCCTTCATGTACCAGAGCTCGGCGTTGCCGAGCAGCACCGAGATGGTGAGCGTCGGCTTCTCGGCGGGCGCGTAGCCGACGAACCACGAGTACTGGGTGTAGTGCGGCGACTGCTCGGACAGCGTGCCGGTCTTGCCGGCGACGGTGACGTCGCGGATCTTCTCGCGGCCGGTGAAGGCGCGCGCCGCCGAGCCCTTGCGGCACGTCTCCGTCATCATCGCGGCGACCTCGTCGGCCACGGCGGCGTCGACCACGCGGCGCGCCTTGCCGGCCCGCGTCACGGGCTTCTCGACGCCCTGCTCGATGTACGCGGAGACGATCGTGGCCGGCGGCATCTCGCCGCCGTGCGCGATCGCGCCGGCGAGCATCGCGCCACCGAGCGGCGAGAGCGTCACGCCGTCGAACCCGGCGGCGGTGCGGCCGAAGGGGACCCCCTTCTCGGCGGGGATGGTGGCCGACCCGAACACGGCCGGCGCCGCGAAGGGCAGGGGCCGGGGCGCGCCGATGCCGAACCCGAAGCGACCGGCGACGTCGACGAGCTTCGCGGGCTCGACGCGCTGGTGCGCGACCTTGGCGATGATCGCGTTCTGCGAGTGCGCGAGCCCGTAGCTCAGGTTCTCGCAGCGCCGGTCCTTCTTCGAGTCGGTGAGGTTCGACTCCATCACCGAGCGCACGCCGCCGTGGAAGCACACGCGGTCCTCGCCGCGCGCGCCAGCCTCGACCATCGCCGCCGCCGAGACCACCTTGAAGATCGACGCGGCTGGCGCCCAGGCCTCGAGCGCGAGGCGCTGGTCGACGATGCCGTCCTTGCCACCCTTGGGATCTTCCGTGCGCCGCCCGGCGAGCGCGAGGACGCGCCCGTCGGTATCGGTTACCACGATCGCCCCGCGTGGCGCCTTGGCCAGGTTCAGCACCCGCTCCGCCGTCTCCTGGAGCCGCGGATCGATCGTGAGCACGGCGAGGCGGCCGTCGCTCATGGGCGCCACGTACCGGTCGCCCTGGCGCGTCATCTGCTCGAGCAGGACGACGGCGTTCGGGTCCACCGCCGGCTTGCGCGCGGGCGGCAGGAGCTCCTCCGTCACCCGGGTCGTGACCGGCGCGGCGAGCGTCGCGGCGCCCACCGACGTCTTCACCGCCGAGCTGTGCTCGCCGCGGCCCACGGTCACCGCCAGCGCTGCGACCGCGCCGCCGATGCCGAGCAAGATATTTCGACCGAGCCGACTGCGCATCCGGACTGGCCTTCTGCTTATCGTACGACACCCGCCCTCGGCAAGAAACGCGCGGTTGCGCTACCTTCACCGCACATGTCGCACCCCCTCACCCTCGATCTCACGGGGCTGACCGCCGCCGTCCTCGGCGAGCACGGGCCCACCGACGCCGACATCGCCGCGTTCGCCCCGGCCGCGCGCGAGGCGCGGGCGAACATCCTGGCGCGCCGCGACCAGGGCGAGCTCGGGTTCTTCGGGCTCCCCGACGACCGGGCGACCGCGCGCGCCTGCCTCGACTACGCACGCGCGCTCCCGCCCGCGGTCGACACCATGGTCGTGCTCGGCATCGGCGGCAGCTCGCTCGGGCCGCGCGCCCTCTACTCGGCGCTCGCGCCCGCGCTCGATCCGCTGCGCCCGCGCTCGCCGGGCATGCCGCGCCGCCTCCTGTTCCCGGACAACGCCGACCCCGTCACCATGCGCGCGATCCTCGAGCTCTGCGATCCCGAGCGCACGGTGTGGAACGTCGTCACCAAGAGCGGCGGGACGGCCGAGACCGCGGCGCAGCTCCTCGTCGTCGCCGAGCACCTCGAGCGCAAGCTGGGGGCGCGGGCCAAGGACCACATCGTCGCGACCACGGACCCCGAGCGCGGCGCGTTGCGTGCCACCGCGGCGGCGCGCGGCTGGAAGACCTTCGACATCCCCGCCAGCGTGGGCGGACGCTTCTCGGTGCTCACGGCGGTCGGCCTCCTGCCCGCGGCGGTCGCCGGCCTCGACGTCGTCGGGCTCCTCGACGGCGCGCGCGCGATGCGCGATCGCTGCCTCGGCGAGGACCCGGCGTCCAACCCGGCGCTGCTCCTGGCGAGCCTGCTCCACCACCACCACGTCGTGCGCGGCCGGCCGATGGTCGTGCTCATGGCGTACGTCGACGCGCTCTTCGACACCGCGGACTGGTTCCGCCAGCTCTGGGCCGAGAGCCTGGGCAAGGAGAAGTCGACCGACGGTCGCGTGGTCGAGACCGGCCCCACGCCGATCGCCGCGCGCGGCGCGACCGACCAGCACTCGCAGCTCCAGCTCTACGTCGAGGGTCCGCGCGACAAGGTCGTCCTCATGTTGACCGCGCGGCAGCGCGAGACCGAGGTCGTCATCCCCGACGGCGAGCTCACCCGCAGCCGCGACGAGTACCGCTACCTCGGCGACCGCGGCATGGGCGTGCTCCTCGACGCCGAGCTGCGCGGGACGATCGGCTCGCTGACCAACCGCCGCCGTCCCGTGGGCACGATCGAGCTGGCGCGCGTCGATGCGCCGTCGCTCGGCGCCTTGCTGGTCCTGCTCGAGTGTGCGACCGCGTACGCCGGTCCGCTCTACGGCGTGGATCCCTTCGATCAACCCGGGGTGGAGGAGGCCAAGCGCCTCGCCTACGCGGCGCTCGGCCGCGCCGGGTTCGAAGCGAAGGACCTGCCGCCCATCGTCGGCGAGGGCCGCTATGTCCTCTGAGCCCCGTGCCCGTGCCCGTGCCCGTGCCCGTGCCCGATCTCTCTTCCTCTTCTCTTCTCTCCTTCTCCTTCTCCTCTCCGTCTCCGTCGCCTGCGGCCCGCGCTCCCGCCCCGCGCCTGCGCACCCGCACGCCACGACCATCCCGGTCCCCACCGTCCGCGTCGGCGACTGCGCCACGCCCGAACGCGACGGCGTCCACAGCGAACGCCCCCGCATGCGCCGCGCCGATCGCGACCTCGACGGTGATGGCACGCCCGAGGCCGTCGTGGCCGACGAGACCATGTGCACGGCGGACGGCAACTGCTACTGGAACGTCTTCGTCCGCACCGACGCCGGCGAGTGCGAGCGGTACGCGGGCGCGCTCGCGGGCGCCGTGCTCGAGCCGCTACCCGCGGTCGCGGGGATGCCGTGGCCGCCGGTCCGCGCCTACTGGAACCTCGGCGGCGGCAAGCGCGTGCTGGTGCAGGAGTACCAGTTTCGTCGCGGCGGCTACGTTCTCTACGACACCCTGGTGTGTAGGCGCGAGGCCGACGACCGGCTCCAGTGCTCGGAAGACACCCGGTAGCTGCCCACCGGATACCCGGCGCGCGGACCGGGATGATAGAGTTTTTCATCAGGTGAGCGACACTGGGCGCAACAAGACGGTCGTCACCGCGATCTCCAAGATCAGCGATCGGCCGGCGGCGAAGGAGGCGTGTCTCGTCGTCATCTACGGCCTGGATCTCGGTCGCAAGTACAACCTCACCCGCCCGCAGATCATCATCGGTCGCTCGAGCAAGGCCGACATCCAGATCGATCAGGAGTCGGTGTCGCGCAACCACTGCAAGATCCTGAACACCGGCAACGCGATCCTCTTGCGCGACATGGGCTCGACCAACGGCACGTACATCAACGACGAGCTCATCGACGAGTACGTGCTCCGCGACGGCGACTTCATCAAGGTCGGCCGCTGCATCTTCAAGTTCCTCTCCGGCAACAACATCGAGAACGCGTACCACGAGGAGATCTATCGCCTCACGACGATCGATGGCCTCACGCAGATCTACAACAAGCGCTACTTCCAGGAGACGCTCGAACGCGAGATCGGCCGCGCCCAGCGCTACCGCCGCGACCTCTCGCTCATCATGTTCGACATCGACCGGTTCAAGAACATCAACGACACGTACGGTCACCTCGCGGGGGACTACGTGCTCAAGCACCTGGCGACCGTGATCAAGTCGCGCATCCGGCGCGAGGACATCCTCGCCCGCTACGGCGGGGAGGAGTTCGCGATCATCCTTCCCGAGATCGACCACCACAACGCGATGCAGTTCGGCGACAAGATCCGGCGCATCTCCGAGCGGACCCCGTTCAAGTTCGAGGACACCGACATCCCGGTGACGGTGTCGGTGGGCGTGGCCGTGCTCGCGTCGGAGGTGCAGGACGCGCAGGCGTTCGTGAAGGTGGCCGACGACAACCTCTACGCGGCGAAGGCGGCGGGCCGGAATCAGGTCATCGGTTGACCTGCATGGGTGACCGCCGTGCGTGACGACACGTCCGATCCGAGTGGTCGGTCGCTTCTCGCGACCATGGTCCACGACCTCCGCAATCCGCTGTCCGCGCTCGCCGGCAACCTGGCCTTGCTCAAGGAGGAGCTGGCCGCGGTGCCGCTCAACGAGACCGGGAGCCAGTGCCTCGAGGACTCGCTCGTCCTGTGCACGCGCGCGCTGCTCATGGTGCAGTCGATCGCCGACGTCGACGCGCTCGAGCAGGGCACGATCGCCGTGCGCCCGCGCATCACCCCGCTCGCGCCCGAGGTCGAGGTGGCGGTGCGTCAGGGCAAGGTCGACGTCGAGGCGCGCGAGCTCGACGTCGTCATCGACGTCCCCGAGCTCTCGCCGGTGATCGACGGACGCCTGGTCACGCGCGTGATCCAGAACCTGTACGACAACGCCGTGCGCTATGCGCCGCGCGGCGGCCGTGTCGAGGTCCAGGCCGGGATCATCGACAAGCAGCTCGTCATCTCGGTCGGCAACAGCGGCCCGGCGCTCACCGACGAGGAGAAGCGCTCGATCTTCGAGCGCGACTTCTGCGCGGCTCAGCGCCAGGCCGGCGCGCGCCTCGGCCGCGACTTCGGCCTCTACTTCTGCCGCCTCGTGGTCGAGGCCCACCGGGGCACGCTCACCATCGAAGAGCGGCCGCAGCTCCCCGCCGTGTTCGTCGTCCGCATCCCGCAGTGAGATCCGAAATCTGAAGTGCGAGGTCTTCTCGCGGCGAGCGAGGATGCCCACCAACGAAGCTGGCGGGCACCGCAGCCGGCGCCCCCGATTGCAGCACATGTTCTGCTCAGGCCAGGCCGCCGCGGAGGAGCTTCAGCTGCGCCGCGCGGCGCGGGGCCGACAGCGGCTCGAGCGCGGCGCGGAGCAAGGTCGACGCCGGGCAGCGCTCGAGGCCGGCCTCGTACGTGGCGCGCGCGGCCTCGCGCTCGCCGAGCGCCTCGAGCATCGTCGCCTTCTCGTAGTAGAGATCCTCGAGCAGCCAGCTGTCGTCGGTGCCGAGGTGCGTGAACGCGCGATCGATCGCGCGCAGGCCCTCGCGGAAGTGGCCGAGGTCGCCGAGCACGGCGGCGCGCCAGTAGTGGGCCTCGGCGGCGCGCGGCGCGCGTCGCAGCGCCATCTCGGCGGCGGCGAGCGCCGCGGCGTCGTCGCCCTGCGCCGAGAGGACCTGGCACTTCACCAGCCACGCGCGCGGATCGTCGACGCGCAGCGCGAGCGCGCGGCTGACGGCGAGGTTGGCCTCGGCCAGCGCCCGAGGATCGTCACCGGTGCCCAGGAGGTCGCGCGCGACCTCGAGCAGCTCGGTGATCTGGTCGTCGGCGTCGTCCATGAGGATCCCGCTCGCCCACGAGTCTAACACGCCCCCTGGGACCAGGCCGGGAGTTCGCGCCGGGCGCCGGCGCTCGCCTGGCTCAGGCCCGGAGCTCGTCGACCATGGTCTGGACCTGCGCGCGCACCTGCTCCGACAGGCGCCCGACCAGGAGGCGATCGTCGGCGGCCTCGGGGCCGTACTCGCGGGAGACGTGGAGCGGCTCGCCGAAGCGGATCTTCCACTTGCTCGGCAGCGGCACGAGGCCGAGCGGGCCGAGCCAGGGGAACGTCGGGGTCACCGGCACGTACGGGATCCCCACCGACTTGGCGAACCAGGTCACGCGGGCCAGGAGCGGCAGCGCCTCCTCGGAGCCCACCACCGCCACCGGGATGATGGGCGCCCCGGTGCGCAGCGCGAGCTTGACGAAGCCGCCGCGGCCGAAGCGCTGCAGCCGGTAGCGATCGCGGAAGAGCTTGCCCATGCCCTTCACGCCCTCGGGGAACACGGCCACGACCTCGCCCTTGGCGATGAGGCGCTCGGCGTTCTCCGGGCACGCGCGCACGCCGCCGATGCGGTTCATCAGCGGCCCCAGCCACGGCAGGTGGAAGACCGCGTCCTCGACCAGCGGGCGGACGTCGCGCCGCGCCGGGTGATCCTTGCGGATCGCGTGCATGACCATCGCGCTGTCGTAGGGCAGGGAGCCGGCGTGGTTGGCGATGAGCAGCGCCGGGCCGCGCGCCGGCACGTGGTCGACGCCGCTCGCCTCGACCCGGAACCACTTGCTGTAGAGGAAGTCGAGCACCCACTCCCAGCGCGCGGTCGCGATCGGGTCGCGACCGAAATCGTCGACGACGTCGGAGCGGCCGCGCATGGCGAGGGCGCGCCAGCGCTTCCACACGAACTCCATCGGGACGCGGCGGCGCGCGTCGAGCGGGTACACCGGCGTCCGGCCGGTCTCCATGCGCCGCTCCATCTCGCGCATCGGCGCGTCGGGATCGGCGGTCTCGTCGAGCGAGCTGAACCAGTGATCAC
The DNA here is from genome assembly GCA_002344285.1 of Myxococcales bacterium UBA2376. GTDB lineage: Bacteria > Myxococcota_A > Polyangia > Haliangiales > Haliangiaceae > UBA2376. The sequence goes on along the minus strand of DDTA01000048.1, from coordinate 160,176 downwards.
CCCCGGTCGCCGCGCGCTCGTTGCCGGGCAGGCCGTCCGACGAGTGCGAGACCGCAGCCTCGCCGCCGAGGTAGATGTCGTCGTCGTGCCAGAGCCCGTCGGGCCCGGGCGTGGCGTCGGCCGCGCCGCCCTCGTCGCCGTCTTCGGGTGGTTCTGCCATGGCTAACCTTGCGCTCGTGCGACGTCGGTCGCGCCGTCCTCGGGCCGCAGGCCGAGGAAGTCGAGGATGGTGCGCTTGATCGAGAAGCGCGCGGTGTAGCCGAGCTCCTGCTTGGCGCGCGCGCCGTCGGCGACGCACACGTACATGAGGTAGTCGAGGAGCGACGGCGGCGAGCTGAAGACCTGCGTCGCCCACAGCGCCTTGGACATCTGGCGGGCGATCAAGTACGGCAGCGGCACCGGCACGCGGCCCATGAGCGCGAGCACCGTCGTGTAGGGCAGGACGCCCTTGCCCACGATGTTGAACGGGCCGTCGACGTCGGTGTCGACCGCGAGCTTGAGCGCCCACGCGGCGTCGCTCTCGTGCACGAACTGGAGCAGCGGATCGTGGCCCGCCATCACCGGCGCGGCCGGCCGCGAGAAGAAGCGCGTGAAGAGGTTCGACACCGTCGGGCCGAGGATGGGCGCGAAGCGCAGCGTGGTGACGCGCGTGGCCGGGTTCTCGCGCGCGAAGCGGAAGGCCTGCTTCTCGGCGCGGACCTTGTCGTTGATGAAGCGCGAGTCCTTGTGGCCGCGGAGCTCGGCGCTCTCGTCGAGGAAGTTGGGGTTCGACGGGTAGGCGCCGTAGGCCATCGTCGTCGACACCATGATGAAGCGGGCGGGGCGGGCGGCGGCGCACGCGTTGAGCACGTGCATCGTGCCCACGTCCTCGAGCTCGTGGGCCCACTCGGAGGCGTGGGTCGGGTGGGCGAGGAAGGCGCCGTGCACCAGCGTGTCGACCCCTTCGCGATCGAGCAGCGTGGCGATCTCGGCGTCGATCGTCGGCTGGGTNNGGCTCGCGCACGTCGAGCAGCAGCACCTTCTGGTAACGACGATCCTCCTCGAGACGGCGGATCAGCTCCGTCCCGAGATAGGTGCAGGCTCCGGTGATCGCGACGACCCGCGACATGGCACCGCCTTATACCTCGTGTCGTGGTCGCGTGGTACGGAACACCAGGTGGCCGTACGAATGATCATCGCACCATGCGGCGGGCCGTCATGACCGTCCAGGTCCTGCCCGACCACGTGATCGATCAGATCGCGGCCGGGGAGGTGGTGGAGCGGCCGGCCTCGGTGGTGAAGGAGCTGGTCGAGAACGCGCTGGACGCCGGCGCCCGCACCATCACGGTCGAGGTCGAGGGCGGCGGCCGCCGGCTGGTGCGCGTCGTCGACGACGGGTCGGGGATGCGCCCTGCCGACGCCCGGCTGGCGCTGGCGCGCCACGCGACGTCCAAGCTGCGGTCGGTGGACGATCTCCCCGGGCTTGGCACGATGGGCTTTCGCGGCGAGGCGCTGCCGTCGATCGCCGCGGTGTCGCGGCTGACCTTGACGACGCGCACGCGGGAGGACGAGGCCGCGGTCCGGCTCGTGGTGAACGCCGGGCGGGTCGAGGAGGAGTCGGTGGTCGGGGCGCCGGTCGGGACCACCGTCGAGGTCGCGGACCTGCTCTTCAACGTGCCGGCGCGCCTCAAGTTCCTGCGCGGCGAGGTCACCGAGGCGTCGCACATCACCGAGACCATCGTGCGGCTGGCCATGGCCCACCCCGAGGTCGGCTTCCGGCTCCGCCACAGCGGACGGATCGCGTTCGAGGTCGCCCCGGCGGACCTCGGCGTGCGGGTCAGGTGCCTGCTCGGCGGGCGGCTGGCCGAGCGGATGCACCTGGTCGAGCACGAGGAGAACGGCGTCCGCGTGCGCGCGTTCCTGGCGGCGCCGGACCTGGCGCAGACGACCTCGCGTGGCGTCCAGCTGTTCGCGGGGCGGCGCTGGATCCGGGACCGCGCGCTGCTCCAGGCGGTGACCATGGGGTACGGCGAGCTGGTGCCGCGGGGGCGCTACCCGGTGGCGGTCGCCATGGTCGACGTGCCCGGCGGCGAGATCGACGTGAACGTGCACCCGCAGAAGCTGGAGGTGCGCTTCTCCGATGCGGCCTCGGTGTCGTCGGCGGTGCGCCACGCCGTGCGCAAGGGCTGTGCGTCGTCGCCGTGGCTCGCCGAGGACGGCCGCTTCGCGGCGGCGCCGGTGCGGATGCACGCCGTGGCGAGCATGGAGCCGCCCCGGCGCACGGACGACCTCGCGGCGCGGTACGCGGAGCACACGGTGCGCTCGCTGTTCCCGCTGGGCGGGCTGGCGAAGGCCCCGCAGCAGCAGGCGTCGCTGGGGCTGTCGGCGTCCGAACCGACGGCATGGGATCGCGCGGTCAGCCGGGCCAGCGGTCGCGGGTCCGTGCCGGTGCCGGTGCCGGGATCCGTGCCCGTGCCCGTGCCCGTGCCCGTGCCTGATCGGGACGCGGATACACAACCACTTACCGAAGCACGTCGAGAAGAGATCCGGAGATCGGGCTCGGGCACAGGCACGGGCTCGGGTTCCGGATCGGAGAGCGAGGGCTTCTTCGCGAGCCTGCGCTTCCTCGGGCAGCTCGATCGGACGTACCTCGTGTGCGAGGGCGACGGGGAGCTGGTGCTCATCGACCAGCACGCCGCGCACGAGCGCGTCGCGTTCCAGCGCCTGCGCGAGCGCGCCGATACCAACGCCGTCGCCACCCAGCGGCTGCTCTTCCCGACCACGGTCGAGCTGCCGGCGGGGGAGGCGGCGGTGGTCGCCGACGGCGGCGAGCTGCTCGGCGCCGTCGGCTTCGACGTCGAGCCGTTCGGCGCGAGCGCCGTCGCGATCAAGGCGGTGCCCGCGGGCCTGCGCCACGATCCGAGCCAGGTCCTGCGCGAGCTGCTCGGCGAGCTCGCCGATCGCGGCGGCTCGCGCGCCGTCGACGAGCGCCTCGATCGGGTGCTCGCGACGATCGCCTGCCACTCCGTCGTGCGCGCCGGCGACCCGCTCGGCGCCGACGAGGCGCGGGCGCTCCTCGGTCAGATGGACGGCGTCGACTTCCGCGCGCACTGTCCACACGGCCGCCCGGTGCTCCTCCGCATCGGCGTGCCCGAGATCGCGCGCCGCTTCGGCCGATGAGCGCGCCCGGCGAGCGGCCGCGGCTGGTCGTCGTCGTCGGACCGACCGGCGCCGGCAAGTCGCGGCTCGCGATCGACCTGGCGCGGGCGACCGGCGGCGAGGTCGTGTCCTGCGACTCGCAGCAGGTCTACGTCGGGATGGACATCGGCACCGGCAAGGTGTCGGCGGCGGAGCGCGCGGCGGTGCCCCACCACCTGCTCGACGTGGTGCGCCCCGACGACGAGATGACCGCGGCGCGCTTCGTCGCGCTGGCCGACACGGCGATCGCGGACGTCGCGGCGCGCGGCAAGCACGTGATCGTGTGCGGCGGCACCGGCCTCTACGTGCGCGCCCTCCTGCTCGGCCTGTTCGCCGGCCCGCCCGCGGATCCCGACGTCCGCGCCGAGCTCGAGGCGCGGGCGGCCGCCGCCGGGACCGCCGCGCTCTGGGACGACCTCGCCGCGATCGATCCCGAGAGCGCGGCGAGGATCGATCGCAACGATCGCAAGCGGCTCGTGCGCGCGCTCGAGGTGTTCCGGCTGACGGGCGAGACCATGACGGCGCACCACCAGCGCCACGATCACAAGGCGGTCGCGCCGCGCTACCAGCACGTGCTCGTCGGTCTCGCGCCCGCGCGCGCGCGGCTGTACCAGGTGATCGACGCGCGGGTCGACGCGATGATGGCGGCGGGGCTCGTCGACGAGGTGATCGCGCTGCGGGCCGCCGGCTACCTGCCCCCGCTGCGCTCGCAGCAGGCGATCGGTTACGCCGAGCTCCACGCGCACCTGGAAGGCCGGTCCGACCTGTCGCGCGCGATCGAGCTGGTGAAAAGGAATTCACGTCGTTACGCGCGCCGCCAGCTCGCCTGGTACCGCCCCGATCCCCTCGTCCGCTGGGCGGACAGCCCGGCGGCGGTTGACGTCGATTCGCTCAGACGGTATCTGGGCGGCCACCTTTCATGAGCGAGACGCCCGCGTCCGACCGCCTGGTCCTCGAGTTCGAGCGGCCGATCATCGAGCTCGAGAAGAAGATCGCCGAGCTGCGCGGGCTGTCGACCGCGACCGTCGACTTCTCCGCCGAGATCCGCAAGCTCGACCAGAAGGCGCGCAAGCTCCAGAAGGAGATCTTCGCGGAGCTGTCGGCGCAGCAGAAGGTGCAGCTCTCGCGGCACCCGGGTCGCCCCTACATGCTCGACTACGTGCGGCTCCTCACCGAGGACTTCACGGAGCTCCACGGCGACCGCAGCTTCCACGACGATCCGGCGATCGTCGGCGGCATGGCGCGCTTCGACGCGTGGGAGGTCCTCGTGCTCGGCCACCAGAAGGGCCGCAACACCAAGGAGAACCTGCACCGCAACTTCGGCATGGCGCGCCCCGAGGGCTACCGCAAGGCGACGCGCCTCATGCGCATGGCCTCGCGTTACCGCCGCCCGATCCTCTGCTTCATCGACACGCCGGGCGCCTATCCCGGCCTCGGCGCCGAGGAGCGCGGCCAGGCCGAGGCGATCGCCAAGGCGCTGCAGGTGATGGCGAGCCTCGAGTGCCCCATCATCTCGATCGTGGTGGGCGAGGGCGGCTCCGGCGGCGCGCTCGCGCTCGGCGTCGCCGATCGCATCCTGATGCTCGAGTACTCGATCTACTCGGTGATCTCGCCCGAGGGCTGCGCGTCGATCCTGTGGCGTGATCCGTCCAAGGTTCCCGAGGCCGCGGCGCAGCTCCGGCTGACCGCGCCCGACCTGGTCCAGCTCGGCATCTGCGACGAGATCATCCCCGAGGCGCCGGGCGGCGCCCACCGCGACGCCGCGGTCACCGCCGCCAAGATCCGCGTGGCGCTGAAGAAGCACCTGCGCGATCTGTGCGCGTTGCCCCCGGCCGAGCTGGTCGAGAAGCGCTACCAGAAGTTCCGCGCCATGGGCGCGTTCCTCGAGACCCCGTCCTGACTGGGGAGGCCGAGGGGAGGCCTCGGGCCTCGGGCGTCGGGCCTCGGGAAGAAGGCGTCGGGCCTCGGGCGTCGACCGTCGAAAACTGGCGCAGCCGGGGTCGCGATCGCAGGCTCAGGGGATGCGTGGGTTGCTTGTTGTCGGCGTGCTGGCCGTGCCCGTGATCGCGGAAGCGTCGCCGGCGGACCATTGTCTCGCGCAGCTCGACGCGAAGGGCGTGAGCTACAAGAAGGCGGATCGATCGGGCATCGCGATCGGCGTGGAGATCACGGGGCCGCTCGGCGGCGTGACGTGGACGCCGACCGGGAAGTCGCCGCTCGTCATCGACTGCTCGCTCGCGGTGTCGCTGGTGGAGGCGGGCCCGTGGCTCCGCGCGCTCGGCATCGAGACCGCGAAGTGGAGCTCCGCCTACTCGAAGCGCACGGTGCGCGGGACCGGTCGGCCGTCGAAGCACTCCTACGGCCTCGCGATCGACGTGCCCCGGCTCTCGGGCACGGAGACCGGTGAGCTGACCGTCGCGCTCGACTACGAGCAGGGGCTCGGTGACAAGGTCGATTGCCTCGGCCAGCCCGCGACCCAGGCCGGCGCCATCCTCAAGGTCGTGCAGTGCCAGCTCGTGCGCTCGGGCCTGTTCCACCTCGTGCTCTCACCCGACTACGACGACGCGCACCACGATCACTTCCATCTCGAGGCGCTGCCCTGGACCGAGCGCCCCAAGGTCCGCGCCGACCGCGCCGCGATCTATTGAAGCGCCGCCGCCGCGTCCCGGCGGCGGACGACCCAGAAGAGCCAGGCCAGGAGCGCGAGCGACCAGGCGAGCCAGACCGACGCCCACAGCCAGACCGCCCAGTGGGCGTCGGTCCCGAACGTCGACAGCGCCATGGCGTGAGCGTCCGAGTTCCGGACAGCCTTGCCGTCGATGAACAGCGTGGGGCGGTAGAGCACGCGGATGTCGACGACCGCGTTGATGCACGCCTGCGCCGCCAGGACGTGCGCCGCGATCTGCGTCCAGCGGTCGGGCAGCGCGAACGCGCCGAGCACGATCATCGCCCCCGTCACCCCGAGCGCGACCTGCCCGAAGCGGTTGGCCACGACGAGGACCGCCGAGCCGAGCAGCAAGAAGCCGCCGGCCGCGAGCGCCCTGCGCGCGCCGCGCACCGATCGGCTCGCCGCGAGGAGCGCCACGCCCCACAGCGGCGTGCCCATGTAGCCGGCCGCCGCGATCAGCGCCTGCGCCGCCCGCGTCACCGGGTACCTCGCGTGCGCGAGCCCGCTGCCGTCGGCGAACACCTCCATGCGATCGACGCCGGCGCCGGTGAGCGCCATGACGAGGCCGTGGCTGCCTTCGTGGAGCCAGGTGCCGATCAGCTTGAACGGGTACAGCACGAAGCCGCCGAACGGCAGCTGCCACAGGAGCACGCTCGCGATGAGCGTGAGCGCCAGCGGCCGCAACGTCGGCGCGGCGGCGGTCACGGCGGCTTCTCGGCGCCGGGCTCTTTCTCGCCGTCCGGCTTCGCCTCGACCGGCTTCGCCTCGTCGTCTCCCTTCGCCTCGTCGGCGAACGGCCAGGGCATCGGCACCGGCCACTCGGTCGGCGGCCACACGCCGAGCTCCTGCAACGTCGGCAGCTCGCCCGCGCACGCCAGGCCGATCACGGCGCCGCTGCCGGCGCCCATCACGGCCCCGAGGCCCCCGAGCGCCACCCATCCCCCCGGTGTCATCGGCAGGTCGCCTTGCGGGATCGCCGCGATGATGACGAGCGCCGCCCCGGCGGGCGCCATCGCCCGCGCGGCGGCCAGCACCGCCCTCGGACGCCCGCCCTCCGCGCTCGCCTCCGCCGCGAGCCGGCCGACCCCGCCCGCGGTGAGCACCGCCGCCAGCCCCGCGAACAGGACCGCCAGCCGGATGCACTCGATCAGCCCCGCTTCGTGCCCGGTGATCCCGACGACGGCCGAGGCCCACACGCCGAAGGCGACCGCCGGGATCACGACGACGATGCCGGTGGCGGCGCCCTTCCAGAAGGCGTGNNTCGTTCCCTCGGTCATCGACCCGCTCCGCGCGGACCCCGCCGGAGGAAGGATTCCACGGCGATCACCGTATCATGGCCTGAACGAGCCCGCGCCCGGCCGAGGCCGGCGTGTAGAATCCGAGAGGGCCCCTGATGACCGTCGAGAAACACTCCTTTCATGACAAGCCCGTCTTCTCGGGGGCCCACTTCTGCCTGGAGCTCGACGGCCTCGACGCGAAAAGCCCCGACCTTCCAACGTTGCGGTCGGTCGAGGGCGGCGGCGTCCAGGCGGACGTCTTGAGCTATCAGATGGGCGAGAACGGCGACATCTGGCGTCAGCTAGGCAAGCCCAAGTACAGCGACATCAAGCTCGGCCTGGGCATGGCCGACGTCGAGGGATTCCGTCTGTGGCTCCATCAGTTCCTGACGGGCCAGCACGTCCGCAAGAACGGCGCGATCATTGCCGCCGATTACAACTACGTCGAGCGCGCGCGCCGCGAGTTCAAAGAGGCGCTCATCGTGGGCCTGGGGCTCCCCAAGTGGGACGCCAACGACAAGAACCAGGCGAACGTCACGGTCACGCTCGCGCCGGAGAGGGTCGTCTATCGCTCCAAGGGCTCGGGCGGAGACAAGGCCGAGGCGCGGGGTGCCAGTGAAGCCGCGCAGAAGAAGATTCCGGCGTGCAACTTCACCTTTTCGATCGATGGCTTCGAGTCCGCGTGTTCGCGCGTGACAAAGGTCGAGGCACAAGAGATCAAGCTGAAGACGATCGAGCACCATTACGGGACGCGGCTCGAGGCGGTGAAAATCCCAGGCAAGATCGAGTGGCCCAAGCTGATCTTCTTCGTGCCCGAGGCCGACGCCGATCCGTTCCGCGAGCTTCACAACAAGCGCATGGAAGGCATCCGCGACGATCAGGGCAAGGGGCGCGGTGCCAAGATCTCGTTCATGAACAACGCCAAGAAGGACGTCGGCGAGATCCAGTACATGGGCGTGCACATCTTCAACGTGCAGTCCGAGAAGGCGGACGCAGCGAGCGAGGAGCTGAAGCTCGTCAAGGTGGAGTGCGAGATAGAGGGAATCGGCCTGGACAAGCAGGTCAAGGAGAAGTGGATCAAGGTCTGACGCGCCGACTTCGCGCGCGAAAAGTTGCCCGCGCAGATCGCGGGTGTGAGGGTGAGCCATGGCGGCCGAGACCCTCTTCGCAAGCGGCTTCACCCCCGATCCCGCGAGCGCGAAGGACGTCCTCGCCTTCGTCCTGTGCCCTCCCGAGGTCTTCGCGCCGTCGGGTGACCCCGACGAGATCGCCGCCGTGGCCGAGCTGATCGAGCCGGCCAAGCTCGAGGCGGTGCGCCGCTGGCACGCGCTGCGGACCGGTCAGATCCAGAACTGACCGGCGTCGGCGCGCGTTAGCGCCGCGGGCGTCGAGTGGTAGGGTGGGGGCCGCATGGCTCGCTCCAAGGTTGCCGTCCTCCGCGTCCGCCCCGAGTCCGTCCTCGACGACATCGCGCGGCTGCACGACCTCGCCGACGTGAAGCAGGCCTTCACGCCCGGCGCCACGACGATCCTCAAGGACAACATCTCGTGGCACTACCCGTTCCCGGGCGCCAACACGACGCCGTGGCAGCTCGAGGGCACGGTGCGGGCCCTGCGCGACCGGGGCTTCGGCGACCTCGTCTGCGTGCAGAACAAGACCGTGGTGACCGATGCGTTCAAGGGCGAGGACCTGAACGGCTACGTCCCGATCTTCAAGGCGTACGACATCCCGGTCAAATACAACTTCAAGCCCGAGGAGATGAGCTGGTCGGTGTACCGGCCCAAGGCGAAGATGAACGTGCTCGACACGATCTTCCCCGAGGGCATCCTCATCCCGGACGCCTTCCACGGCACCAACATCGTCCACCTGCCGACGGTGAAGTGCCACATCTACACGACCACCACCGGCGCGATGAAGAACGCGTTCGGCGGCCTGCTCAACACCAAGCGGCACTACACCCACTCGTGGATCCACGAGACGCTGGTCGACCTGCTCGCGATCCAGAAGGAGATCCACGCCGGCCTCTACGCGGTGATGGACGGCACCACCGCCGGTGACGGGCCTGGGCCGCGCACGATGCGCCCGGTGATCAAGGACGTGATCCTCGCGTCCGAGGATCAGGTCGCGATCGACGCGGTGGCGGCGTCGATGATGGGCTTCGATCCGATGTCGCTCATGTACATCCGCATGGCCGACGAGCAGGGGCTCGGCAACGGCCGGCGCGAGAACATCGAGGTCGTCGGCCAGCCCGAGCTCGCCGATCAGCGCTGGGGCTTCTCGGTCGGCGACAACGGCGCGTCACGCGTCGGCGACGTCATGTGGTTCGGCCCGCTCAAGCGCTTCCAGAAGCTGTTCTTCCACACGCCGCTGGTCAACGTCTTCGTGATGGGCTCGGAGGTCTATCACGACTACTATCGCTGGCCGCTCAAGGACAAGAAGGTGTTCGACGACTGGCGCGTCGAGACCCACTGGGGGCAGCTCTTCGATCGCTACCAGGCCGAGGGCACGATGGCCGCGCCGCCGGCGCCGTCACCGTCACCGGGTCAGGACGTGTCGGCGAGTCGCGCCCGCAGCTGATCGACGGCGCGGGCGTGCATCCGGCTCGCCCACGACTTCGACATGCCGAGCTCGGCGCCGGCGTCGAGGAGCGACTTGCCCTCGACGTAGTGCTTGTGCATGAGCGCCCGCTCGCGCTCGGGCAGCTGGTCGAGCGCGGCGACCAGCGCCTGCTTCTGCCGCTCGCGGGCGAGCGCGTCGTCGGCGCCCTCGTCGTTGGCGAGCAGGGAGTCGGTGTCGAGCTGGTGGATCGACACCGTGTACATCGTGCGGATCGCGCCGAGCGCGGCCTTCACCTCGCGCAGCCGGTCGGCGGTGCTCGCGGCGCCCGCCGTGTCCTGGGCGACCCTGGCGCGTGCGGCCTGCGCCTCGAGGTAGCCGGCGGTCGCGCGCAGGGCGACGATGCGCGCCCACACCGCGCGGGGGAGCGCCGTCTCCTTGCGCAGCCCGTCGATGATCGCGCCCTGGACCCGGTACCACGCGAACGTCTTGAAGCTCGCGCCGACGGTGGGGTCGTAGCGGTTGGCGGCCTCGGTCAGCCCGACCGACGCCATCGCGACGAGGTCGTCGTACGTGACGTGGGCACGGACCCGGCCGTAGTAGAGGGCCGCCGCCTTGTGCGCCAGGTCGAGGTGGCGCGCGGCCAGCTCCGACCGATCGACGTTCACCAGACGACAATACCCCATGTGCCCTGCTACGGTCGCGCGCTCTTGGGCACGTTCACCCAGCTCGACGACGAGGACGCCCGCGCCATCGCGGGCGCGCTGGCGCTCGGCACGCCGGGGCGCCTCACCGCGATCGCCGCCGGGACCATCAACTCGAACTTCGCGCTCGAGACCGACCAGGGGCGCTGGTTCGTGCGCGTCAACGAGGGCAAGTCGCCCGACGACTGCGCGTGGGAGGCGGCGCTCGTCGTCGACCTGGCGGCGGCCGGCCTGCCGGTGGCGGTGCCGCGCGTCGCGCCGGACGGCCAGCGCTTCCTGGCGCACCGCGGCCTCCTGGTGAGCGCGTTCCCGTGGCGGCCCGGGCGTCACCGGGCGCCGTCGGAGGTGACCCTCGCCGACGCGGCTGCGATCGGCGACACCCTCGCGCGCCTGCACGTCGCCGCGAGCGCGCGGCCGCCCGGCACGTGGCGCGAGGGCATCTACCAGTTCGCCGACATCGTCGCGCGCTTCGAGGGCTTCCGCGGCTCGCGCGATCCGGCGCTGGCGCACGCGATCGAGGTGCTCGGGGATGAATTCGCGTGGCTGACGCGGCAGGCGGGCGTGCGCGCGGCCGCCCGGCACGGCGTCATCCACCACGACCTCTTCCGCGACAACGTGCTCTGGGACGACGGCCGCCTCGTCGCCATCCTCGACTTCGAGCAGGCGGCGCGCGGCAGCTTCGTCTACGACCTCGCGGTCGCGGTGAACGACTGGTGCTGGGATCCGGCGCGCGGCGCGGGCCGGGAGCTGCGCGCCGACCTCGCGCGCGCGATGATCGACGCCTACGCGCGGGCCCACCCGCTGACGCAGGCCGATCGCGACGCCTTGCCCGTCGAGCTGCGTGCGGCGGCGGCGCGCTTCACGGTCACGCGCATCACCGATGTCCACCTCCGCCAGGTTGACAACCCCGACAAGGACTTCCGTGCCTTTCTGGCAAGGGTGGAGCACTGGCGAGGTGCTGGACTTGGCGAGCTTTTCTCGGTCGTGTAGCTTCCGTGCGCCCGGCGTCGCGCCGGCCTGGAGCTTGCAGTGACCCTTCGCATGCGTTTGACCTCGTTCGTGATCGCGGCGGCCGTCGCCGCGACGGCGGCTGCCTGTGCGGGCCGCGGTGGACAGATTCCCGGCACCAAGATCTCCGACGACAAGGCCAACCGCGGGATCATCGAGACCGTCGAGAAGTACCGGATCGCGGTCGAGAAGGCCGACGCCGAGGCGCTCTTCCTCATGGCCTCGCCGTCGTACCGCGAGGACAGCGGCACCCCGGTCGGCTCCGACGACTACGGCTACGAGGGCCTCAAGGACATCCTCGTCGGCCGCTTCCAGATGGCGCGCGACATCCGCTACGCGATGAAGTACGTGTCGATCAAGCGCACGTGCACCGGCGAGCCCGAGCCGGGCTGCCGCGCCCACGTCGAGGTGCTGGTCGACGCGAGCTTCACGATCGTCGACGCGCGCGGCCAGGACCGCCGCACCGACAAGCGCGACCAGAACGAGCTGGTCCTCGAGTGGGACCAGACGGGCGCGTGGAAGTTCGTCAGCGGGATGTGAGCCGGGTCGAGAAGTCGATCCGCTCGCGCCAGTCGGCGGCGAGCAGGCGATCGGTCTCGTAGGCGCTGCCGTCGAGCGCGCCGAGCGCGACCGCGAGCGCGGCGCGGTCGCCGGCGCGCCACGCGGCGACGGCGAGCCAGCGTGCCCCGTTGCGCACGAAGCGCGACGACGGGAGCCCGCGGTCGAAGGCCTCGGTCAAAGCGAGCGTGGCGAGCGGGTAGAGGTCGCGGCGGTACGCCTGGAGCCCGACGAGGTACCAGCCGAGTCCGTCGCCGTGGGACATCGCCGCGAGGAGGCTCCAGGCCAGGTCGTCGCCCTGGCCGAAGAAGTAGCCGCGCAGGAAGCGGCCGCGCAGGCCGGCGGTGTCGAGGGCGATGTCCATGGCCTCGAACGTGCGCCGGGTCTCGTCGTCGAGCTTGTAGGCCAGGACGCGATCGAGGAGCGCGCGCACCGCGGCGAGATCGTCCTCGCGCGCGGCCATGACGATGAGCTCGCCCAGCGCGCGCGCCGCGAGGATCGGGCCGCGCTCGCCACTGGCGTAGAGACCGTAGATGCGGCGCGCCTCGGCGACCTCGGCGGCGTCGCCCAGCGCGAGCTCGTCGGCGAGCGCGAGCAGGTAGCGGGGCTCGCCGGGCGCGTCCTGGCAGACCTCGCGGATGAGCCGGACCTTCTGGGCGTGGGGCAACCCGGCGGCCCGGTGCAGGCGCGCCGCGTTGGCGTGCGGGCACGGCCGCTGGAACACGCCCGGCTGGCGGAAGCGCTCGCGCTGTGCCTCGACGTCCGCCTCCGGCACCTCGATCGTGGCGAGCATCGCGCGCCACTCGTCGGCGAGCTGGCCCTGGCTCACGCCGTAGACCGACAGGAAGTCGCCGCCCGACGCGTACAGCCGGCGCAGGCGGGCCGGGCCGTGCTGCTCGAGCAGGAAGTACATGAACGAGCCGGCGGCGGTGTACGTGCGCTGCGACGACATGGTCAGGAACTTGAGGCCGAGCACGTCGCGCGTGCTGGGCGCGAACCCGAGGAGCTCCATCGCGCGCATCGACTGGTGCGGCGTGAGCGAGCCGCGGGCGGGCCAGTCGGCGGCGACGGCGAGGCCCTCGATCATGCCGGGGTTGACGAGGACGGCGTACTGCGCGCTCACGCGGAAGAGCGGGCTGCCGAACTCGGCGGCGACCACGTGCGCGATCTCGTGGCGCAACGACGAGTGCGGGAAGTCCTCGTTGGTCAGGTAGATCTCGCGGCGCCACGGCTTGGCCATCTCGACGTTGCGCGCGCCCATGAGCCGCCCTTTTTGCTCGCGGCTGGCGAAGATGTACGAGTGGATCGTGCCGACGCGGTCGATGTCGACGCCGAGCCGCGCGCAGACCTGGGCGAGGCGGAGCTCGTGGTCGGCGGCGTGGAGCTCGATCTGGTCGGCGACGGCCGGATCGCGATCGTAGTGGATGACGAAGTGGGGGGTGCGCTTCACGCCGCCCAGCTCGGCCCAGATGTCCTCGGCGTCGATCGCGTACCCGAGCGACGCCGAGTGGTAGTGGAGGGCGAGGGCGACGAGCGCCGCCGGCGCCGCGACCCAGAGCCCGGCGGGCGCGACGCGGTGGCGGCGCCCGCGCAGGCGCAGGCGCAGGGACGGCGCGTCGACCAGCACGGTGACGGCGCCGAGGAGCGCGGCGACGGTGGCGAGCTGCTCGAGCCGCGACCAGTAGAGCGCGCGGGCGAGCCGGATGTCCTCGTCGTAGAGGTTGCCCGGGAAGAAGCCGATGAGGGCGTTGTAGCTGAACACGGGCGGCTCGCTGTAGAAGCGGTAGAGCCCGATGCCGGCGAGGCCGCCGACGACGGCGACGATCGCCAGCACGAGCCAGCGCCGGCGCGGGCCGGTGCACAGGGCGATGGCCACGCCGCTGCCGGCGGCGAGCACGGTCGACGCGACGCCGAGCACGGCGAACGCCTCGAGCCCGTACGACCAGTCGCAGGTCGGCTCCCACACGCCGTTGAGCGCGGCGCCGGCGAGCGGTACCGCGATGACGGCGAGCGGCGCCAGCGGCGCGCGGAGGACGAGCGCGAGCACGAGGCGGGTGGGGGAGACTGCCCGGTCGAGCGGGCGAGGGTGGGCCAGCTGCGCCCGCCGGACCAGGGCGGCGCCGAGCGCGAGCCCGGCGAGCGAGCCGAAGACGGCGGTGACCAGCGCCAGCTCGAACCCGACCACGCCGAAGAGCGGGAGCTGAACCAGGATCGCCGTGAGCAGGAGCGCGAGGCCGAGCCAGACGCGGACGTGCCACGACCGCATCAGCTCGCCGAAGACGCGAGCGATCGAGGGGTCGACGGGCGGAGGCAGACGGAACCAGGCCACGCGGCGCACCAAGATGCTACAGTGCCCGACGAGGATGGACGAGCCCAGCCAGGCGGAACGGCGACTGGAGACGCGGGCGCCGATCGAGCTCAAGGTCGAGTACAAGCGCCTGAACACCTTCTTCGCCGACTACACGCGCAACATCTCGCGCGGCGGCACGTTCATCCGCACGACCAAGCCGCTGCCGGTCGGCACCGAGTTCCTGTTCAAGCTGTTCGTGCCCCACATGGACGAGCCGCTGCGCGTGCAGGGCGAGGTCCAGTGGATCGTGACCGAGGCCGACGTCGAGGAAGGCAAGCATCCCGAGCCGGGGATGGGCATCCGCTTCACGTACCGCCAGGGTTCGACGCAGGAGGAGATCGACCGCGTCGTCGAGCGCCTGATGGTCGACAGCCTGGGCCAGCGCCTCTACGCGAAGCTGATGGACCAGTCGCGCGAGAAACCGGGTTCGGGTTGAGCGAACCCGCTCCCGTCATGCGAGAGTAGCGACCGTGCAGAAGGCCCGGTACCTGCCACCGAACCTGATCACCGGAGCGAGCATCGTCTTCGGCCTGGTCTCGATCGGCGTCGCCCACCATGGCGACTGGCGCCTCGCCGGCTGGCTCATCATCTACGCGGTCCTGAGCGATCGCCTCGACGGCCTGGTCGCGCGCAAGCTGCGGGCGACCAGCGAGCTCGGCGTGCAGCTCGACTCGTTCGCCGACTTCCTGAACTTCGGCGTCGCGCCGGCGTTCCTCATGTACAGCTTCCTCACCTCGCCGGAGATGGTGCACGGCCCGCTCGAGCTGCCGTTCGATCAAGGCCTCGCCCGCATCTACCTCGTGTCGGCGTGTGTCCTCTGGGTGCTCGCGGCGGTCTTCCGCCTGGCGCGCTTCAACGTCGCCGCTGACACCGAGATCCCGACGCGCCTCTACTTCGGCGTCCCGACGACCCTGGCCGGCGGCCTCCTGGTCACCTGGTTCCTCGCGTTCCTCAAGTACCGCACGACGGGCGACACCTTCGGCGGCCCCAAGCTCTTCGGCGAGGCCCTGACCACGCCGCGGGGTGTGTGGCTCGCCATCCCGGGCGCGATGCTGGTCGGCGCCTTCCTGATGGTGTCGTCGTTCCGGATGCTCAAGATCGCGGCCGCCGAGAGCAAGGCGATCACGATCTTCCTCCTCGTCTGCGTCGCCAGCGGCTACGTGCTCGGCTTCGCCCAGATGATGCCCGAGTACCTGGTCTGGATGCCGTCGGCCTGGATCATCGTCTTCCTCGTCTGGGGCCGCCTCGCCGCCGAGGCGCGCTACCTCCGCCCACCGCCACTGTTTCCTGCTACACCATCAGACTCTTCGGGGGATTAGCTCAGCGGGAGAGCATCGGCTTTGCAAGCCGAGGGTCATCGGTTCGATCCCGATATCCTCCACGTAGTTAGCGGCATGAAAATCGAGTTAGTCACCGATTAGTCACCGCCGTATCGCTGGAAGGTCTGCCAACGGCGATTTGTTCGCGTTGAATCGCCGGCCTCAGCCGTCGTCTCCTTTCAGCTCTCGCTTATCCTGATGTCGATGGCCACGTCACGTAGCGCTTCGCCTCGAACGACCCTCTCGATCAAGGGCGAGACGGTCCAGCGCATCTACGACAACCGGGTCTTCGCGCGTTCGGGTGATGGGATCGGCGGCGTGAACGCGGCGGCGGTGTGATGCCACGCGCGCAGCGGCGCCGTCCAGGGCGAGCTCGCTGCGCTCGGCGCCTGCGGCGCCCCTGGACCGCGCCTCGCGGCGTGGCGTGAGCAGCTATGGCGGCGCGAGGTGAAGCTCGCTTCGCCGTCGTCGACGAAGAGTGAGCACGCCTCCCGAGCCATCGTGAGGTGTGTGGACTCAATCCCGACTCGGGAGGGTGCTCTCGTGCATCCTGACCGAGCAGCTCTTCTCTGCCAAGGGGTGGCGCATCGTGGATGCGCGTCACCAGGATGGCGAAGTGGTCGTCGACGTCGAGCCGACTCGGGCCACCGCAGTGTGCTCGGGTTGCGGCGAGACCAAGCACCGCATCCACGACGTGAAGCCGGCCCGGCTGTGGCGGCACCTTGACGGCTGGAACACGAAGACGCTGGTGCGCACAGAGCTGCGGCGAGTGCGCTGTCGACGTTGCGGTGTTCGGGTGGAGCAGGTGCCTTGGGCTCGAACCCGGTCGCGGTTCACGCACGAGTTCGAGGCGGAGGTACTGCGTCGCGCTCGCGACACGTCGGTCCTGGGCGTGTGCCGGCAGCTCGGGCTGCACTGGACGTCGGTCATGCGGCTCATCGAGCGCTGGGTCGAGGAGAGCGCCGAGACGCACTTCCGTCGACCGTTGCGCACCATCGGCGTCGACGAGGTCAGTTACGGGCGCGGGCAGAACAAGTACCTCACGATCGTCTGGGACCACGAGCGGGCGCGGATCGTGTGGATCGGCAAGGGGCGCGACCGCGACACGCTCGGCGGCTTCTTCACCAAGCTCGGTCGTCGTCGCGCCGCGCGGCTCAACGCCGTCACGATGGACATGGCGCAGGGCTACATCAGCGCGGTCCGCGCGGCAGCACCGCAGGCGACCATCGTGTTCGACCGGTTCCACATCGAGCGCTACCTGACCCGCGCGCTCGACGAGATCCGCAAGGCCGAGTTGTGGCGCCGCGGCGGCATCTACCGCGACGTGGTCCGCGGCAAGAAGTGGCTGCTGCTGCGCAAGTACCGCCGGCTCACCAAGCGCAAGAAGCTCGACCTCGCCGTGCTGCTCCAGGCCAACGAGCGGCTGTTCCGCGCCTACGTGCTCAAGGAGCAGTTCGGTCACGTTTGGACTGCGCGCTCGGCGACGACGATGAAGGAGCGCATCCTGCGCTGGCGCAAGCTCCTCAACTACACGCGGCTGAGCCCGCTCATCGAGTTCTGGGAGCGGCTGATGCGTCACATCGACGGCGTGTGCGCCTGGGCCCCGCTGCGGCTGACCAACGCCGCGCTCGAGGGCAACAACAGCCGCGTCCGCGGCATCAGCCAGCGCGCCCACGGTTATCGCAACCCCGACAACCTCATGCTCGTGCTCTATCACGCGTCATGGAGGTAGCTCGTCGAGCCATCACCCGAATGCGCGAAGAGCGTGAAATGCGAACCTCGATTCGAAGGAGAGCTCTGATCTGATCTGAGTAGACGATACATGCGGTCTTCGATCAAGTCTCTTCGCCCCGCCACGGCCTCGGGTCTGGGATTGACGTCCGCCCGTCATCGCCGAGTGCGACGCGCTTGTCGAGCATGTCCACGATGCCCTTGGGAAGGTCCACTCCAGCATCCGCGAGGTGGCGCAGCACCTGCCCATGGATACGGAAGAGTGACACGGTCTCCTCCGTGACGACCTTGCGATCTGCTCCGGCTTCCAAGAACAAGTCGATCATGGGCATGTCCCAACACTGCACTGCGTAGACGAGCCCCTGCGAAGCGTCCGCGCCCTTCGCGAGCAAGAGGAGAAGAGCCCTCCGATCACGTTGGTCTGCCGCGAAATGAAGTGCGGTAAGCCGGCCACGGTTTCGGGCCGAGACCTGAGCGCCAGCATCGAGCAGCGCTTCGGCGAACCCGTACTCGCCCATCATCAATGACCAGACAAGGACGTCGTAGTGGAACTCTTCTCGCGCTCTTTTCCGCCATCGAGGTTGTTCCTCCAGAAGGTGCTGTGGGCGCGCGAGTTCCCCTTTCCGCCAACCCTCCAATGACCCCAGAAACGTGATCGGATCAATCCTCATAGATTTCGTCCGCTGCCCTGTCGCCAACCTCGTAGCCCACGATGCCGCCGGTGATCCCGCCCCAGATTCCGTAGACGATTGCACCGTAGGGACCGCCACGGAGGCCATAGGCTGCACCGGCGGCCGATCCCACAGCTGAACCCGCGTAGGACGAGCCTTCCCGAACCAGCTGCGCGCCGAGAGGACGAATCGAGCGCTGCTTCACGCTTTGGTAGGTAGCCTTGCCGAGCTGGTAAGCGGTTTCGAGCTTGCTTACTCGTCCCAGCCACCTAGCACCCTCGTTCCACCAGCGTACCTTCGGTCGACCAACTGCTCTGCGGGGAATGTCTCCCTTGAAGACGACCTCCCGCTCGTCGGGCTGATTCGCTAGCCACGTTTCGATGCTTGCGCGCTTCTCTGGGTGCATCTCGGCGTACTCGCGGGCCATGGCGGCGAGTGGCTTCTCGTCGATGAACTCCACGCCCACCTTCCTCACAACCTCCAAGTCGATGTAGATGGGGTCGCCAACGATCAGCTTTGCACCGCCCGGCCGACGAGATCCGGAGATCCACGGTGATGGAGCACCCGTCTGCGGTGTGCTGCCGTGAACGTTGACTACGTGTTCGACTGGATGAAGCGTCGCGCGCGGATCAGATGCCTTCACGCCGTACAGCATCGGGTTATCTGCTGTTTCTCGATTGAAGCGGTGGATTAGCTCTCGCGTTGCGGACACGGTGCGCACCGGCGGCGCGTCCGGCAAGGATTCGACCGTAGGCTGGGCTTCAGCCGCTGCACCGCGCGCGAGCGACGCGTCGAACAGATCTGGATGGCGACGCTGGAACAACGACTGCTTGGCGTCTCCATCCACGTGGGAGGGCAAACGTTCCTGTCGGCCGAGCCCCGATGGATCTCCGTAGGCCACCGGTTGATTCCCGGCGAACGCATAGAGATTTGTCCCATCCATCGCTCCGGCCGGATCCCGCTGGAGGAACCGACCCACCGCAGGGTCATACGTTCGGGCTCGCTGGTCGTAAAGCTCCACAGCGGGATCGAACGGTCGCGCGCCAAAGCCAAATGGCTGCACGAACCCATCAACCTGCGGTGGGCCGAGTTCGATGCCCACTGCCTCGAGTAGGCGGCCGAACGGATCGTACCGAAAGCTGCCGGCGACCGCGCCCGTGCCGTCGGTGACGGCACGCACCGAACCCTGATGATCCGCGTGGCACCAAAATTCGGTGCCTCCCGTTGCAAGATGGAGAGGGTCGTCGATCGCGTCTCCATGGACGTACTGCGCGACGCATCTGCCGGCGCGGTAGTCGGCCACTCGATCCATGCCGTCGTTGGCGATCGCAAGCGTGGCCGCGCCTCCGACGCGCTCCACTACGCGACGGCCGGTTGCGTCGTATGAGTACTCCGCCACGTCCTCGCCGTTGAGGGCGATGACGCGGCAGAGCCGCCGCCACGCGTCGTAGCGGTACTCGAAGCGACCGTCCCGGATCAGATTCCCAGATGCGTCGTATGCACGCTCGATCCCCTCGATCGCTTGATACTGGTCGCGATCGTTGACCTCGCCGTAGTCGTGCGTCGTTCCGTCCACACGCACCTGCGCGCGGTTGCCCACGAGGTCGTACGTCCAGGTGTCGGCTGGCTCCGCAGGGACCGGCGGCAGGAGCGGGCCGACAGCCGCGTCGATGAGCGGTTGGCGGCCAGGCACCAACACGTGTGGCGTGGCGGGCGGCGCGAACGGAGCGACGTCTTGAAACGGCCGGCGGGAGGCGTCGGCGCGCGCTGCGAGCTGGTACTGCGCGTCGTAGCCGAACCGCTCCGGTCGTGCGTCCGAGGGGGCCGGCTGTTCCGGGGTCGTCGCTGCCTCAAGGCGCAGCCGCGGATTCCGCGAGGCATCGTGGAGCTGCTGGACCCGCAAGGTGGTTCCACCCGGCGCGCGGTGATGGAACTCTACCCGTCGACCGGCTGCGTCGTGCGCCACCAGCGTCGTGACACCATTCGGGCGGCCCTGCTCTCGGAGTCGGGCTCCGGCGTAGGCGAACGACGCCAGTGGGCGCGGTCCCGGGCGCGTCTGGCCCGGATAGCCGAAGCCGTCGGCTTCATGCACGACCTCTCGCAGGCGGCCGAGCGCGTCCCGATCATACCGCACTCGGCGGCCACCGGGATAGACGATGCTGGCGAGGCGCCCGGCGTCGTCAAAGTTTCGCTCGTACGTCATGGGAAGGTCGTCGGCGGCGTGAACAATCGTCTCTTCGCGGAATGCCTGACCGAACGAGTTGTACTGGGTCGCGAGCGTCGCTACCCCGTTGCGCGCGACGGTCACGCGGTCGAGTCCGTCATAGTCGAGCTCGACCATGCGTGCACCTTCTAGCCGCAGGTTGGAATCGATTTCTGCATCATCGACAACCGTGCGCCGAAGGCGCGCGGTGCCGTCGTACTCATGGCGCAGGACCACACCGTGGGCGTCGCGGACCGCGGCCATGAGGTCGTCGCGATCGTAGCGGGTGACTACGCGCGCACCATCCGGGAAGAGTTGCTCGATGACACGGTTCGAACGGTCATAACGGTACTCGGTGCGCCGGCCACGAGCGTCGACCTGCGCGAGCAGGTTGCCGCTGCGGTCGCGTTCGTAGCGGACGACCGCAGGCTCGAGCGGGTTCCCCGTTCCGAGTCCGTTGTCGGTGCGGCGCTCGGTCGTCGATATCAGCCGACCGTAGAGGTCATAGTCGACCTCGGTGATGTTTCCGAGCGGGTCCTGCGTGAGCACACGACGGTCGAGGCTGTCGTACCGGAACTCAGTCGTGTTTCCGAGACCATCGCTTTCGGCGACTAGGCGGTCGCGCTCGTCATACGTCCCCGTCCAGGTGAGCACCTCCTGCGCCAGGATGTTGCCCGCGAGGTCGCGGACGACATCGAGCCGATCCTTGCGCACGACATTACCGTGCGCGTCGTACCGGGACTCAACGCGGTTGCCCATCGCATCGGTCACGCGAATGAGGCGCCCGATCGCGTCGTAGTCCGAGGTCGTGCGGTTGCCCAGGGGGTCGACCACCGCCACCACACGTCCAGCAGCGTCGAAGAACGTCTGAGACTCAACGCGCCGACCTGGCCCAGGAGCCGCTTCGTAGTCGGTCGCGAGGTCTGAGGCCGGTAGTGGTTCATCGAAGCGATTCGCAACGGCGCGGATGGCTCGCTCGACCTCGTCGTATGCCGTCTCGGTGCGCGCCAGCAGCCAGTAGCTCCCATCCTCGCGCCGTTCGAAATGGCGCACCACGGTCGGCCGGCCAGCCTTGTCGTAGGATGTCCGGGTCACGTTGCCGAGGGGATCGGTGACCGCGACTGTGCGGCCGAAGACATCGAGCTCGTACGTCTGCCGGCGGCCTTCGCCCGACGTCTTGGCGACGACGCGGCCGTCCTTGTCGCGGGTGACGACTTCGATCGATTCGCCCGAGACGCCATACGAGCGGATCGTCTTCACGAGGTGGTCGCGAGAGTCGTAGCGGAAGTGGACCGCCGTGTCGTTCGCCGCCATCGTGAAGCGCAGGGTGCCGGCGGCGTCGTACTTGTGGGCGATGCGGAAATGGCGTCCGATGTCCTCGCCGCCCCACTCTTCGCGGACGAGGAGGTGCTCCTCGTTGTACTTGTAGCGGCGAACGAGCACGGTGCTCCGCTGGTCGCTCGGCGAGCGCGGATCGGTCCAGTCGACCTCCACGCGCTCTGGCTTCCCTGCTGGCTCGTAGCGCGTGCGCGTTTCGAACGCGAGCGGGGTCGGGCCGCGCGCAACGGTGACCCTGTCGAGGTCGTCGTAGATCGTCGCCGTGACGAATCGGCCCTCGGCGTTCACGTCCTCGACCCGACGCGGCAGCGTCCTCGAGATCACGCGGCCGAGGTCGTCCAATGCGACCTCCGTGGTGATGTTGAGGTGGCCGGAGGCGGGGTCGCCGGGGTCGACGATGGACTTCCGGACGAACCCTTCCTTCGTCCCGTCGGCCTGGCGGTAGTACTCCTTCTCGGTCACCGTCCCGGCCGCATCGCGTGCCCGCAGCACACGGCCGCGTGCGTCTCGCTCGAGCACCTCGGTGATCGCGGGGACTCCAGTTGTGCCATCCGGCAACGTGGGGCTTGGCGAGACGACCCGCAGGAGACCCCGCGTGGCGTCGTTCGTGTATTCGAAGCGGGTGAGCAGTCGGTGATAGTCGGGGGGCTCGATCGTCCGCGGGTCTGGGCTCGTGGTCGCGCGCGGGTCCGACGTCGTCGTGATCTGCCCGAACGCTGGCTCGTAGCTGTGCTTGAAGATGATGTCGTCGGCGTCCACCTGGTAGACGTCGCCCCATCGGTCGTTCCAGTCGAACTCCGTGCCCGGGCGGTGCCGGGCGCGGTTCACCTCCGCGAGCACTTGCCCGAAGCTCCGACGGGCATCAGCGGTGAGCCGTGAATCGTTCCAGAGGCGCTCTTCGGCGCCAGGCTCGTTCGTGTCGACGTCGTGGACGCGATAGAAGTGTTCGCGCGCGGTGAGCACGTGCGTGACCACGCCTTCAGGCGAACGGCTGGCGATGAGCTGGCCGTCGCGATTGTAGCGGTAGCGCCACACGACGCGCTGCCCGCGCCTTCCTCCGTCGACCGTGTGCGTCTCTTCCTTGCGCAAGAGGCTGCCCCACGCGTTGTAGATCGACAGGGTCTGGTAGCCGTTCCGTTCCTTCACCCAGACGCGCATGGTCGGCCGGTCCTGTACCGGCAGCTCGCCACTGAACACCGGGTCGACGGCGCCGTAGCGGAACCAGAAGTCGCCATGCGCCATGCGCTGGTGGACGACGCGGTTGTAGTCCTCCATCCCGACGCTCGTGCCGTAACGGTTGCGGAGGTAGTGCCGGCCGGAGGCATCGAAGATATCGGTCATGTTGTGCGCGAGCGGGCCCGTCGGGTGCTCGCTGGTCGAGTAGCGGTACTCGGTTACGCAGCCCCGCTTGCGCGACGGGGTCGATGGCGTGATGACATGGACCAGGTCTCCATGGCTGTCGTAGACGTAGCGCCACACGCGTCGCATGAAGTCCTCGATGCGGGTGATGCGGCCGAGTTGGTCGTACGAGAACCGAACGCGTCGGTCCTCGTGGTTCACCTTGCACTCGAAGATGCGCCCGTCCTGGTAGGTGAATGCGAGGTAGTTCCCCCAGCGGTCCTCGATCCGCGCCAGGCGGTAGGTGCCCGACCAGCCG
This sequence comes from Myxococcales bacterium UBA2376, assembly GCA_002344285.1. GTDB lineage: Bacteria > Myxococcota_A > Polyangia > Haliangiales > Haliangiaceae > UBA2376. Next base: position 136,959 of record DDTA01000048.1, on the reverse strand, counting down.
GGTTCCGGCATGAAGATGTGGCGCACCCCGTCGGGCGCACACCGTGCCCAGCCGGTCGGTGCTTCCGGGTCGAGCCCGATCGGCTGAGCGTGGCGTGGACTCCGTCGGGTGGGAGATAGAAGTAGTAGCCCGTCTGGCCCCAGAGGCCGTGACGCTGGTAGTTCTCGGCGCGACCGGTACCGGTCCACAGGTACGCGGAGACGTCGTTGATCTGGAGCGAGAGGTTGTAGCCGTGGTCCCATCGATGTCCGAGCGGGCCGTCGTAGACCGTCTGGTGCCGGTACGTGCGGTGGAAAGCGAAGTCGATGCCAGCGCCGCGCAGCACGAGGTCGGTCGCCTCATGCGTGAACTCGCCGCTAAACAGCTCGACCGGATCCGTCCCGCCACTGTCGGGCGTCTGGGCGGGGCCGCCGTTACCACCGTGCAGGCCTTCCTGCTGGGCTCGCCATTCCTCCGCCAGCACTGCCAGAACGTGCTCGCGCTCCGACGCCGGCAGTCCATCGAGGTGTTGGGCGGCAAGCGTCTTGGCGGCCTCGGCGGGGGCCATGGTGACCCCGCCGAGCATCGATGGCCGGTCCTGGAACGAGCGTGCAACAAGGGTCCGCGCCCAGTAATCCGTGGTGGCAGCGAACGCTCTACCTTGCCTGGCCCAAAGCACGGTGTTCGTCGCCGCCTGCTCGGCGGTCGGAAGTGCCGGCGCTGGCTGGACGCCGTCGCCCATTCAGGTCTCCGATGGGGCAGCCTTGATCGCTGCCTCGATCAGCCGGCTGCGCACTACCACGACCAGCGGCGTCGGTTCGCCACGTGCGGGTGGATCGAAGATGTCGCCGCTGTTGCGGATGCCGAGACGACGAAGCGCGACCTCCTCCTCCGTCGAGAGATAGCCGAACTTGGTGAGCGTATCGAGTTCGAGCGCCGTTCGCCGTAGGTCGAGGACCAGCAACCGTTTGAACGAGTCAGTGAGAATGAACGACCGTGGCGCGTACGCGCCGCTCGTGGCATCCGCCAAGACCGCTTCGCGAATGTCCGCTTGCCCCACGTTCAGATCGTCGGCGATCTTCGTCCTCCAGTCCCGCCCATCCCGGAGACGCCGGCGATGGTACGGCACACCCGGCGATACTTCGTGCTCGCCGACAATCGGCGGGAGCTTCGGCGTGTCGTCGATGGGCGGTGGCACCACCCGCAGGCGATCACCCTCGAACTCCGCGCATCCTCCCACCGTCCGGCGCGTGACCACGAGCGCGGGAACCTGGTCGCTCAGTAGCGTGTTCCCCGGGTCGAGCTTGTGACCGGTGTCGAGGAACGCGCGCACGCAGATTCCCGGAAGCGACCGCGGTACCTGCACGACCAGAAAGACGTCCTGCACGCCCTCCAGGCGCCGTTCGCCGTTGATCAGGTTGAACTCGATCTGCGACGACTCGGCAACGATGTGGGGGCGTGGAAACATGGCGAACACGGCCCGGTTCGTCCCGATATGGTAGCCGTTGAAGAGCTGATACATCTGCGAGAGCTGTGTCGAGCGGCCCGCGGTCTCGCGACGCTCGGTCGAGGTGTCGGACGTCTCGAGGTGCGATTCCTCGCGGCCCTCGTGGGTGCTGATGCTGGCCCCGACGCCGCCGTAGCTCGCGCCAATGCGCGCATCGACCTGCTTCGTCGTCGATAGGCCCTTTTCGGTGTGCAACGTGTTGTTCGAGCCGCCGAGGACTTCCTTCGTCTCGGTGACGGTCTCGTAGAGCTCGCGCTTCTTCGGCTCGAAATCTCGGATGAATGGATAATCATCATCCGCGACGCCGGCCTCGGGACGCGGGTAGATGCCGACCTGGAGAATCGCGGAGACGCAGGCCCAGTAGGAGCGCGTGAGTACTGGCGACGCGGCGATCGCCTCCCAGGTTGCACGCTGCCACGGATCCCATATCGGATTCGGCAGGAGGTGACCTTCGAGGACCTCGCGCGGCGACCATCCGGTGATGCTCGACGTGATCTTGATATAGAAGATTCGCGCGTCGGGGTAGTCGTCCTGGGTCTCCTCCAGCGGAATGCAGGACGCCTGGATGGCGAGCGAGCTGCGCCACTTCGGTGGTTGGATCCCGCCGAAGGTTCGATCCAGCATGTCGCGGCTATATCCGAGCCGCTGCCAGGGGATATCCGTCGGGATGCTCAGCGCTTCGGATGCCATGGGGTAGGTAGCCTGCCTTCGGTGGAGATAGGGATCAATCGGAGGACGGTGAATCCGTCACAAAGGGCTGACCACTTCGATCAACTCCATGGGCTCTTGTCGTGAGCTCGATGCCGCGGTTGCGTGTCCACCCGCAGAATCGTGCAAGTGCCTGTCGCTGCAGGCGACTCTGGCCGACCGGTGGAGGCTAGGCTGGCGTCAGCCCGTCGACGAGCATCTCCCAGCGGACGCCGCCAGGGTCGAAACCGTACGCGGTGATTCGGAGCGTGCCACCCCCGTACCGCCGAACTATCCCGGCGATGGCGACTGGCCCCGCCGCGTGGAATCCACCTAGCTCGTCGACGCGGAGGTAGTCGTGGTCGCCATGCGCGTATGCGCCACGGTATCGGGCGACGCTGATGCGAGTCAGCTCGCCTTCTGGAAGCTGGGCGAGGAGAGACGCGAGCACGTCCTGCGTCACCCGCGGGATCTCATTCGTGCGTGGCACCGCGGGCTCGCGGTGCATGCGCAGCTGCCCCTCGGTGAGGCCCATGGTCCACTGATCGAAGAGTGCCCGGACGGTCTCGGGCGTGATGCGAAGGCCGATCACGATCTCCGCGAGCGATTGCCGTTGCTCCAGGCGCTCGAAGACCTGCGCAGCGATCTCGCCCGGGCTGCGCGTGTGTGGCGCGATGGCCGACTCTCTGGCCTTCGGCCGCTTGGTCGACGCCTCGTTCACGAGCTCCGCGGCGAGCGCAGCGACTTCGCGCTCGTCGAACCAGCGGATGTCGTTCCGGCCGACCGTCGGGTGCAGCCGAACGCCTTCGTAGCGGCGCACCGTCGACACGCTCATGTTGAGCCGATCGGCGACCTGCCCACGCGTGAGCCGTCCTTCGGTGAAACCGTCCATCGCCGGCACGACTGATAGCTGCCGCTTGCTTGTCCGCGGTGGCACGCTCCCGGGCCGTCCAGGTGCTGATTCTTGGTGGCCGGAGAAATCGTGGGGCATTTGTCGCGGCATATGGGCGACAGACCGTACGCGGTCGGCCTGACAGGCTCGACATGCCACGTGGCAGGCGCGCTCTGACAGGGGTGTGGCACGCGCCCCTCGCCGTCAGATGCCCAGTCGATACTGGTCGGAGGACGCACGATGGCTTCGCCGAGCGACGACACCGGTTCCACCCTCCGCATCGTCTCACCCGCTGACGACCACACGGCGCGCGAGTTCATCGACGCGTTAGCCCTGGCGTCGAGGCTGGGTGTTTCGCGTTCGACCTTGCAGAGCTGGCGGTACGCCGGCCGTGGCCGCGGTTCGTCAAGCTCGGACGGTTGGTCCGCTACCGGTCGACCGACGTCGAGGCGTTTCTGCTGGCGAACACGCGCGGCAAGATCGCGTAGTCGCCGACCTTCGACTTCGCGGGCTACGGGACCGCCACCAGGTGGCGTTCCGTCGCGCGTTTCCTGTTCGGCTTCTTCGTCTTCTCGGGCGGTGGCGCCATCTTCGCGAGGAGGAACTGCGTCACGCGCTCCTGGCACTCGCTGAGGTGCTCGATCGACAGGTCGATGTAGCCGGCCGTGACCGAGCCGCGCGGTGGACGGTGATTCGTCAGGACGTCGATCACGAACGGCGAGATGCCGCCGACTTCGACGAGCGCGCTCGTGTAGGTGTCGCGAAGCCGGTGCGGGGAGGGAAGGATGCGCGTCGCCTTGCCCGTGTCCTTGTCGATGCGCTGCTGCTTTCCTTCGACCAGGTGGACGACGGCGCCGGCTTCGTGTGCGGAACGGCCGAGGCTGGCGCAGAGAGGGCAGGCCTTCGCCTTGAGAGCGCGCGTCGGGAACACCCAGCCCGCATCGCCTTCCGTGAACGAAACGCGGTTCTCTGCCTTCCGCCGCTCCAGGAGCACAACGCACTCGGAGCTGAGCGGGATCGTGAATGCCCGATCCGTGCCGCCCTTGGGGTTGGGCCGATGCAGCAAGCCCTCGTCGAGGTCGACGTGCTCCCAGCGGACGGTCGCCGCGTCCATGCGGCGGAGGCCGGTGAGCAGGACGAAGAGCTGGTAGTCACCACGGATGCCCGGGCGGGTGCCGATGCGCTTGCCGTTGGCGATGATCGGTTCGAGTGAGGCGACGGTCGCGTGCCAGGCGGGAAGCTGCGCCCAAGGAATCGGCTCCTGGCGGCGGCGCTCCTTGTTCCAGTGCACCGCGATGGTCGGGTTCGCTGGAAGGTCGTGCTCCTTGAGCGCTTGTGTTCCACGCGGCGCGGACGTGGCGCATCACTCGGTTCGCGAGGTAGGGGCCGTGCTTCTTGGAGAGCGCTTCGTGGAGCTCGCGGCAGTGCGAGCGCTCGATCGTGCGCAACGGGCGCGCGAGCCAGTTTTCGAGGTACTTGTCGCGCTCGCGCGTGATAGTCGCGAGGCTGGCTGCTGATGCGCCGTTGGCCTTCATGCGTGCGACGTGCAGGTCGAACGCGTCGGCGAGGGTAGGGCCGCCTTCGCGCATGCGCAGCTCGAGGCTCGGATCTGCGCCGCCTGCGACGCGGCCGAGGATCTCGCGAGCGCGTTGACGAGCAACGGAGACGTTCAGCTGCTGGCCGTCGTCGCCGATGGCTCCGCGCCGGCCGATGACCTGGCGGCGCTTGACGCCCTTGGCCCAGTAGTTCGCGACGAACGTCGAGGACTTTCGTCCGATGACGACACCGAAGCCCGGTAGCTCCTTGTCCCAGACGAGGAGCTGCGGCTTGCTCGCCGGCAGCGCGACGCGATCGAGAGTTCTCTCGGTGAGCCTGAGCTTCATGAGGTCGCCGGTGAACGGAGGAAACCGCGCGGGTAATCCGCGAGGAGGCCGTTTCTAGTCACCAGCTAGTCACCAAGATGACCATGGTGGCCTGACATCCGGAAGCCTCATGGCCCATGCTCTCCGTCGAAGATCGTCCGCTAGTCACCAACCGCTAGGACTTCCAAGTAGCCGATGGGACGGCGACCGTGTTATTTGCAAGCCGAGGGTCATCGGTTCGATCCCGACATCCTCCACGAAGGTACCTCTGTGCGACCCGGCCTCTGGGCCGGCTCGAATCGTATGGGCTACGACGTCGCCGCCATCGCCAAGCTCGAGCTCCCTCCGGGCGAGGTAGCCGCCTGGAAGCGGAGGAAGGCCGATTCGTCCGCGTTCAGCGACTGGCCACAGCCGCTCATCCCCATCGCGGCCCCGCCGGCCTCGGTGAGTCGCGTGCTCGAGGAGGTGAAGGCGCAGCTGAGGTCGAGCGCGTGCGGCCTGCGCATCGCGCGAGGTCGTGTCGAGCTCGCCGCGGTGATGCCCGAGCACGTCTTCACCGAGCAGGGCGCGCGCCTCGTGACCGCGTTCCGGATCGCGGCGGCGTTCGGCGCGCATGGTCGCGTCGACTTCACGCCGTTCTGGACCGATGGACCGGCGTACGGATTCACCATCTCGCCCGAGGACACGCGCGTCGTGTACTACTCCGACGAGGGTATCGAGGCGGTCGCGAGGAGCGCGCCCTATCGCTGGCTCGAGGCGTCGATGGAGGGCGTGAAGGCGCCGTTGCCCGAGTTCGGCGCGGGCTGGCTCCAGCGCATCCCCGATGAGAGGCCTGCGGAGAGGCCTGCCGCTGCCGCGCCGCGCGACGGCGCGCGTGCCGCGTCATCGGCCGAGGATCTGATCGTGTCCGGGCGCGTCGGCTTCCGCAACCAGACGACGCTGCGCAAGTGGAACCGCGCGGTGCTGTCGCCCGCCGCAGCGGGGGGCTCGCCGCTCGGCGTCTACACCGGCGATCGCTCGACGATCAGCCCGGACGACCTCGCCCGTGCGCTCCAGGAGATGGACCCGCCGGTGGGCGCGCTGCGCCTCTCGATGGATCCGATCGAGGTCTGGGTGAAGGCCGCCATCGCCGGCCGTGACGTCACGACGTGGGCACCGCTGCTCATCGCCGCGTTCCGCGAGGCGTCGCGCTTCGACGGCGAGGGTCACCTGTGGCTCCTCCCGCGTGGAGTGGACGCTCCGGGCGGGCTGATCGTCGACATCGCGTCGGGCTCGTCGCAGCTTCGGGCGGCGACAACGGACGACTGGAGCGCGGCCCAGAAGGACGAGCTCCACGCAGACGCCGCCCGGACGTTCGGGTACTACCTCCCGTGAAACCGGTCTTCACCTTCCGTCCCGTCGTCGCGTGATCAGCTCCTCGCAGCGTCCACGTAGGTCAGGCCAGCGCGCGCCGATGGCGTGCAGCGCGCGATGCATGTCCGCTTCGGAATGGAAGGGGTAGGTCTCGTTCATCGTCAGGGCGATCTCGACGCGCGCTCGATCGTCGCTGCGAAGCCAGTCTTCGCGAACCGAGAGCAGTGTCGCGCCGTTGTCTTCGAGACACCAGATGAGCCTGTCGAAGACCTCCGCTAGCGCCTCCGGCGGCAATGCCGGTGCGCGGTTCGCGTAGAGGAACTTCATCAGTTCCTCGACGGTGTGTCGGTTCGTTCGGTGTGTCGGTTGCGCCTGGTCGATTCGGTGGCCCACGCGCTTGCTCATGTGGATGTCGGGCTGGCCGAAGCCGTTGGCGTCGGGGGTCACGCCCGTGATCACGAAGCCGCACTTGCGGTAGAACGATAGCGGATGGCCGCCTCGGTTCTCGAGGCGCGCGAGGTGCGCGAGCGGATCCGGATAGAGGTCCACCCCGGCGAGGGACGTCAACCCGACCTCGTCGTCGCTGCCGAGCACGAGCGTCATGGCGCCGCGCGCCGCGACGAGTGCCTCGAGGTCGGCGACGAGCGCGCGGCCGATGCCGGACCGCTGGCGCGCGGGATCGACGACCATCGGGTGGAGCTCCCAGACGCGCATGTACGCGTGGTGGCCGCCGATCCATCCGGCGACCGCGCCGTCGAGGCGCGCCACCCGGACGAGGCCGATGCGCAGGCACTCGTCGACGGTCTCGCGCGCGGCTTCGATCGTCGGCCACGCCGCCGGCGCGAGGTCTCGAAAGGCGATGACGAGGAGCTCGGCGCAGCGCTCGCGCGCGGCGAGGTCCTCGGGGGCGAGGTCATCGATCTGCACGCGCGTGTTGTAGCGCGATCAGCGAAACGTCGAGTGGAGGTCGTAGCCGGTGGCGATCGCCGGGATCCAGTCGGTGGACGCCGCCCGGGCGCGGAGCTGGTGGTAGCCGTCGACGATGTCGATGTCCGAAAGCCGGACGCTGGGCGTGCCGATGGGGGCGCCGGGAATGCGCGGCCACACGAGCGCCGTGGCGTCGCCGGGGAGGGAGGCGGTCCACGCGCCGACGCGCTCGCCCTTCTGGCCCAGCTCGGAGACGGAGACCGTGATCAGATCGACGGGCCCTGACCCCGACAGTGTCCAGGACACGCCGCCGGTGATCGGGGTGACCGCGGTGAGGCGCGGCAAGCGTGGCGCGAGATCGAGCGCGACGGGCGCCGTCGGTCGAGGTCAGCGGGTCGTCGCCGCAGGCGCCGGTCAGCATCAGCGAGAGAGCCACCCCGGCGAGCCGGGACCGCGGAGAGGAGCGCGTCATGGTGACAGGTAGAGGCTCGCCGGCGCCGGATGTGAGGCATGATCATTCGCCATGCGGCTGAGCGCGAGCGTGCGGAGGGCAACGGGGCGGACTCGACACGTCCTCCACGGCGTGGCGTCGGTGGACGTCACGCCGCAGGTCGCGTGGGTGGAGATCGAAGCGCGCGACGGCGCCTTCTATCTGTACTACTTCGATTCGAACGGAGACGGTCTCGCCGACACGTGGCACGAGACCGTCGAGCAGGCAAAGGAACAAGCGCGGTTCGAGTTCGAGATCGAAGAGCGCGACTGGCAGGTCAGGACATAGGTGCCGTCGCTGAGAACGCGTACTACGCCGTCGGGCCGGGTTGCGGGAGTCCGTGACCAGCCGCGGCGGCGACTCGAGCTTCGTCGCCTACAGCGAGAACGAATGGCTGCCGGTCATGGTCGGCGAGGGCGGGATCGATCTGGGCGCCACGACGTACGGCTGATCGTCGGGCTCGGCCCAGCGTCCATCTGGCATGCATACGATGCCCGTCGACGCCTCGACGCAAACGACGACCCACTGGCCACTGGCCAGTCTTGGGAAGCGAAAGTTGGCTGCTCCGGCTCCAGACACTGGGTCATCTCCGGTCGTAGTCCGGATGTTCAGTCGCGACGGACGCAGCGGAAGCCGACGTCGCGCAGGTGCGGTGCGGCGGCCTTGGTGCAGCCGCCGCTGCGGCACAGCCGTTCGCGGGCGGCGGCGGCGAACGGCGGGAAGCTGCCCGTCCGGTCTCGCGCCGCACCACCGCGCAGGACGCCGATCTCCTTCCCGTCGCTGGTGAAGTACGCCTCGCACGACGGCGTATCGGCGGGGCAGGGCAGATCATTGCGCCAGGTGTCGCTCACCCACTCGCGGGGCGGCGTGAGCAGGCCACGCACGCCCTCGGGCGTGACGTCACCGCTGGCCGGCGGCGTCGGGTCGGAGCCCCAGGGGTACGGCCGCATCGCGGCGCCGCGCGCGGCGAGCTCCCACTCCGCCTCGGTCGGCAGGTGTCCGTCGAGTCGTTCGCACAGCTGGCGCGCGAGGTCGTAGGGGACGCCGCGGGCCGGGCCGTTCACGCCCTTCCAGCTCGCGCCGGCGGATCCGAGCCACGCGAGCATGGTCGCGTCGACCTCCTGCGCGAGCATCCAGTAGGGCTGGGTCGGTGAGGTCACGCCGCGGGCGGGGCGAAAGCCGGAGACCTCGGGGGGATGCGCTGCCGCGACGCCGAGCACGACCGGCGGCGTCGGAGGGACGATGCGAATCCAGTACGGCGGGTCGGGCTCCACCTCGGTCGGCGGACCGTAGGTAACCGGCGTGGCGTCGGGCAGCGGCGCGAGTGGCGTGATCTCGACGTTGTCGAAGTGGATGGTCCCGATCCCCGACAGCCCGAGGTACGCGTCCGGCTCGGGAGGAACCGGCGACCGATCCTCGAGCACCAGGATGGGCCCGGTTCGATCGCTCGAGCGCCACTCGATGCGGCCACCGCGACGTTCGACCTCGAAACGGTAGCGGCGCCCCGGCTCCAGCGACACGTCGGTCCGGTTGACCCGGAGCGCGGTCCCGGTGGCGGTGAGCGGTCGAAGCATCTCGGCGCCGCTCTCATGAAGGTAGAGGAAGTACCCCACCTGCTGGCTGCGCACGTCACCCCAGAGCTGAACGATGATCGCGGAGCGCTCGTCTCCCCACACGTTGAACGCGATGCGTGCGTCGGCGGGCAGCGGCTGGTCGAGCCAGGCCGTGTAGCCCCGGATCTTCCGTGCGTGGAGCACGCCGTCCTGCATGGACCAGCCCGGGCCGCTCGGCCGGTAGCGCGGGCCCAGCTGGTCACGCTCGAAGTCGTCGAGGAACAGCGGCTGCGGCGGCTTGTCGGTCTTCGTGATGGGATCGGTCGCCTCGGTCTCGGGCCGGAGCCCCGGCGTGGGTGCCGCGCCGGTGGCGGCGTCGCCGCGGCCGCCGCTCGCACCGAGCGCGACGAGCGCGGCGACGACGGCGATTCCTCCGACCGCGGCGATCGTGATGCCGAGGCGTTTGCGGCCGCGTCCGTCGCCGGGGTCGCTCTGCGTGGGCCGGCTGCCGGCGGCCGCGATCAGCGTGGTCTGCATGTGCGGCTCGCTGGTCGCCGGGCGCGCCGAGACGGGTGGCGGCGCATGCGGCGGCGCCGAGACCGGCGGCGGCGACGGCGCGGCGAAGGGCGGCGACGACGGACGGGGCGCCGCCTGCGCGGCCAGCTCGCGGGTGCGGTGGCGCTCGAGCGCGGCGCGCACGTCATCCATGGTCTGCGGGCGGTCCTCCGGCTTCTTGGCGAGCATCTGCAGGACCAGCGCCTCGAGCCCCGGATCGATCGGCGCCAGCGACGAGGGCGCCGGCGGCGGCTGGAGCTGGTGCAGCGCGATCAGCTCGCCGGGTTCGCCCACGAAGGGCGGGCGGCCGCACAGCATCTCGAACAGGATGCAGCCCAGCGCGTAGATGTCGCTCCGGTGATCGATGCGCGCGCTCGACCGGCACTGCTCGGGCGACATGTACGGCGGGGTTCCGAACACCATCATGGTGCGGGTGTGTCCGTGGCCGGTTGCGCCCGCGCCCTGCAGCTTGGCGATGCCGAAGTCGAGCACCTTGACCCGGAAGCCGCCGATGGCGTCCTCGTCGGGGACGAGGAACACGTTGTCGGGCTTGAGGTCGCGGTGGACGATGTCCTCGCCGTGCGCGGCGCCCAGCGCGGCCGCGATCTGGCGCGTGATGGACAGCACCTCGCCGGTGGCGAGCGGCGGTGGGCGCCGCAGTCGCGCCGCCAGGCTCTCTCCCGACAACAGCTCCATCGCGATGAACGCGCTGCCGTCGGCCGACGTGCCGGTGCCCTCGATCCGGCCGTACTCGAAGATCATCACGATGCCCGGGTGCTGGATCGCCGCCGCCGCCCGCGCCTCGTGGAAGAACCGCTGGAGGATCTCCGGGCTGCTGCTGTGCTCGGGCAGGAGCACCTTGAGCGCCACGTCGCGCCCCAGCTGCTCGTCGTGGGCCACGAACACCTTGCCGAACCCTCCCTCACCCAGCAGTGACCGCAGCGCGTATCCGCTGACCGAGAGACCTTCACGGAGAGGCACGACTGGACCATGATACGGCCAGGTCAGCGTCGGCGTCGACCTCGGCTCCGTCGTGGTGTGTACAATCGCCGCGAATGCGCGCGATCGGTCCCGTCGTGCTCCTGATCGTCTGGTTCGGGCTCGGGGCCCGGACCGCCGAGGCCCAGCCCTGTCCTGGCACGCCGCCGTGCGGCCACTGCGTCGAGGATGTCGCGACCGCGACCTGCAAGCCGCGACCGGTCCGGGTGCGGACGGTGGAGGTCACCAGCACGCCGCCAGGCGCGACCATCTGGGTCAGCGTCAACGACAAGCCGGCGACGAAGAAGGGCGTGACCGGGCGCCGCCCCAAGAAGCTCGTCTTCCGCCCCTCCGACCGGGTCACGCTCGAGCTCCAGCTGCCTGGCCACCTGGCGTGGCGCGGGACGCTGACGGAGGACGAGCGCACCGTGCACGCCGAGCTCGATCTGCGCGGCACGCTGCTGGTGAGCGCGGAGGCCGACCCCGCGCTGCACGGCGCCACGCAACGGGTCGAGTGCCGCGCCACGGGTGGAGGCTGGTCGGCTTGTGGCGTCGTCGAGCCTCGCTGCTGCGGTCGCGAGCTGGTGTTCCGGGCCGGTCGCGCGGGGCGGCTGGTGATCGAGCGCGAGGGTTACCGGTCCCACGTCGTCGAGTGGCCGGCGGGTGTCACCCGGCCCCGGATCGATCCGCCCCGGCTCGTGGCGACCCGCGCGATCCACGAGACCTTCGACGGCGGTCTCGGCGCGCGGTTCCAGGCGAACGGAGGGTTCACCACCGAGGCTGGAGCTGCCCGCTCGCTGCTGTCCACCGCCCACCCGTTGTGGACCGCGCACGGTCTGCCTGCCGAGGGCGTGATCGATCTCGACGTCTGGAGCAAGTCCCAGGGTCCGGTGACGGTGCTGACATGGGCCGACCCGGGGATCCTCGACCATGGCCTCCACTACCGGCTGGTGCACGGCGGCTGGGGCAACAGCAAGTCGGTGCTGGTCCGGGTGGGGACCCGCGGCGCGACGGTGCACCAGGTCGATCGACCGGCCTCGGTCACGCCCGGTCAGCGGACTCGCATGCGCATCGTCCGCAAGGGCGCCACCGTCAGCTGGTACGTCGACGATCTGATGACGCCGTTCCTGGCCTTCGCCGATCCCAGCCCGCCCGATGCACGCTCGCCGCGACACCTCGGTCTCGGCGGCGAGAACCCCGATGTCCGCTTCGACAGCCTGACGATCACGCCGCTGGCGCTGGCCGGTGGCCGGGTGCGGATCGAGTCGAACACGCCGGCCACCGTGCGCGACGCCGGCGGGAGCGTGCTCGGCGCCACCCCGTGGGAGGGCGATCGCCCGGCGGGGCGGCTGGAGCTGGTGCTCTCCGCCAGCGGCTTCGTCGATCGATCGGTGGTGGTCGAGGTGAGGCCCGGCGAGACGCACCGCGCGACGGCCACGCTCGACCGGGTCCCGAAAGGGGTCCTCGCGCTCGGAGTCACACCGTCGGCCGCGGTGTGGATCACCGGTCCCGGCACCGACATGACCCGGTGGGTCGAGGGGACCGATCGGCTCGAGCTGAGCCCCGGCGAGTATCACCTCGAGGTCTCGGCCGACGGATACGAGCCGGCGCGCGCGAGCGTCTCGATCATCGGCGGGCAGACCGTGGACCGGTCGTTCGCGCTCGTGCGCACGCCGCAGCCCGAGGTGACCATCGCGCCGCCACCGCTCACCACCGGTTCTCACGAGCAATGGGGCGCACCCGCCGCCGAGCCGGCGCCGTCCGTGGAGCCTCTCGATCCGATGGTGGTGGACGCGCGCGCCCGTTACCTGGTCGCGCTCTCTGCCCGCGACGACATCACCCATCGCAAGGTCCTGCGCGGGATGGGCATCGCCGCGCTCTCGACCTGCATGGCCGGTGGGATCGGCGTCAACATCTGGGGTGCCGCCAGCGACGGCAGCCTCGGGCTGCGCCTGGGGGCCATCATGGTCGGCGGCGCCGCTGGGTTCGGCTGCTACATGATGCTGCTGGGGAGCCGGCGGTGGTCCGATCTGCGCTGGCGCGTGGCCGAGGCCGACACCGCCGTGGCGCAGGCGCGGGCCGAGCTGGTGAGCGCGATGGACACCTACGGCGAGCGCGGGCGGCGGCGCGCGCTGCTGGCGCGGCCTCGTGGCCCGCGGCTGGGGTTCGGCGTCACGATCGCCGACGGGCTGGAGCTGGGGCCCTCGACCGAGCATGCCGGCGTGGCGCTCGAAGCGGGCCTCCACGTCAACGCGCGCTGGCTCCACCCGGAGGTGGCGCTCGAGACCGATCCGGGCGACGGCATCGTGGTGCTGCGACCGGGGCTGCGCCTGTCGCTCGGGCGGTGGGCGTTCGTGCGCGGCGCGCTCGAGCTGGATCTCGTCGGCGGCGACGGCGAGACGGGTGTCTTCGGCGGCGCCGGGTTCAACCTGTGGCTGTCCTCGCGGGTGGCGTGGGAGCTGGCGGCGGACTACACGCAGTCGATGGCGGAGGTGGATCCCGTCTCGGCCGTGCGCGCGCGCATCGGCATCCGCTACGGACTCTGATCGGATCGATCCGCGCTCATGGACGGCGACGCGGCGTCCCGGGACAGCGCGCGCGGCGTCCCGGGACTCGTGCGTTCTCTCGCGCGCAACTGACGAGAGCTGCGCGATGTCGACGCGGGCACGAGCCGTGCAGTCGGCCGGCGACATGCAGACTCCGATCGCCCCACGCGCCATCGTGTTCATCGTCGCCGTCGCCGCCGCCGCCGCCACGGCGGCGTGCGGCAGCGTCTCCACGGAGCCGGACGGCGGCGTCGACGGTGATGGCGGCGTCGATGCCGGTGGGCTCGACGGAGACGTCGACGCCCCGTCGAACGCCGCGCCCCTGATCGTCGCGCTGTCGCCGCCCGCGGCGACGGCCGGCGATGCGTCGTTCACGCTGACCGTCCTGGGGAACGACTTCGTCCCCGGCTCGGTGGTCGACTGGGGCGGCGCGGTCCGGCCCACGACCTTCGTCGACGCGAGCACGCTCGAGATCGTGGTCGCCGCGTCCGACGTGGCGGCGCCCGGGTGGGTCACCGTCGGTGTCACCAACCCGGCGCCGGGGGGCGGCACGGCGACGGCCACGTTCGGCGTGTACCGGCCGTTCGCCACCGACACCTGGCTCGCCGATTCGATCTTCAAGACCGCCGGCGACTGGTTCCAGGTGTCGGAACAGCCGCGGATCTGGCTCGCGGACTTCGACGCTGACGGCATCGACGATCTGGTGGGCGTCGCGCGCGACGGCGACGTCTGGGTCAGCCCCGGCAACGGCGCGGGTTTCGGCGCGTCCGCGCGCGTCGCGCAGGGCACGATCTTCCGGACGCCGAACGACTGGTTCTCGGTCGCGTCCCACCGGCGCGTCTGGGTCGCCGACGTGACCGGCGACGGACGCGCCGATCTCGTCGGCGTCGACTCCGTCGGTGGGATCTGGGTCTCGGAGTCGACCGGCACGACGTTCAACAGCTCGCGCATGGTGCTGGCCACCGAGCTCGCCGACGCCAACGGCTACTTCGACCTCGCGGACCACGAGCACGTGCGCCTGGCGGACATGAACGCGGACGGGAAGATCGACATCGTCGGCATCCGGCCGTTGAACGGCGCCGTCGTGGTCGCGATCGCGACCGGATCGGCGACGACCGCCTCGTTCACCTCCTCCGTCTTCCTCTCCACGAGCGTGCTCGCGTCGGCCAACGAGTGGTTCCTCGCCACGGCCCAGCCGCGCCTGTTCCTGGGCGACGTGACCGGCGACCGCCGCGCGGACATCGTCGCGTTCGACAACAACGGCGGCATCTGGGTGGGCGAGAGCAACGGGACCTCGGTGGCCACGCCGCGCAGGATCGCACCGTCGGTCTTCTCGAACGCGAACGGCTGGTTCGCGACGACCACGCAGCCGCGGATCACGCTCGCCGACGTGACCGGCGACGGCAAGCTCGACGTGGTCGGGTTCGGCTCGTCGGCGGTCGGCGACGGTGACATCTGGATGCTGGAGGCGATCGGCAGCGGCACCTCCGCCGACTTCTATCAGCGGATCCTGCTCGACGACTCGACGTTCCGCGTCGCGGACGGCTGGTTCGCCGCGGGCAGGCGTCCGAGCGTGTGGGTCACCGACGTCACGGGCGACGGGCGCGCCGACGTGCTCGGCGTCGACGCCGCGGGTGGGGTCTGGGTCGCGCGCTCCGCAGCGGTGGCGGCGAGCCCCGGGGCGCCCGCCCGCGAGCATCCGCTCCTCTTGCCCGCCGTGCGCAACGGCGGCAGCGGGTTCGATGCCGCGCGGTTCTTCGCCCTGGACTCGGCGCCGCGGGTCTGGCTCGGCGACGTGACCGGGGACGGCGTGTCCGATCTGGTGGCGATCTCGGGTGCGGCCGGCAGCGACGGTGACGTGCTGTGGCGGATGTCGGCGCCCGCGTCGGTCACCTCGGTCGGTGCGGTCACGCGGCAGATGCTGGTGTCCTCGTCCGCGCAGCAGGTCGCGGTCCAGCTCTCCCGGCGGCTCGCTCCGGCCACGTTCGATCCGAGCACGCTGCTCGTCACGCAGAACGGGACGCCGCTACGTCCCACGTCGGTGGCCACCGACGCGCGCACCGCCCGGTTCACGATCACCTTCCAGGCGCCGGCCGGCGCGATCGACGCGGTCGATCTCGCGGTCGCGGCCCACGCGACCGATGCGTGGGGCCACGGCATCGACGGCGACGGCGACGGGGTCCCCGGCGGCGTCGCCACACGGCCCACGCGCTGGAGCCCGAGCCTGGTGGCGGGCGCGGCGCGGGTCTCGCTGATGCCCCTCGATTCGTCCGGCATCCCGCGCAGCAGCGGCTTCGGATACTGCCCGAACGCGTCGCTGCCGGCGACGCCGTCGACGCCGGCCAACCCGATCGAGGCGCGGGTGCTGGTCATCGCCGGTGGCGGGAGCTGCGGTCCGGGCGTGTGCGCGAGCGGGCAGAGCTGCGTCGCCGGTCAGTGTCAGGCCGGTGGCGTCGACGCCAACCAGCCGGTCGTGATGGCGTCGGTGGACCTCATCGGGTTCGACAAGGCGCGGCTCTCCGAGCTGCTCGCGGCGCGCTACGGGATTCCTCGCCAGAACGTGATCATCGGCGCCACCCACGCGCACGCCGCGTTCCGCAACATCCACCTGTTCGTGGCGCCGTACTTCGAGGAGCGTCGCGCGGGCGCGACGCCGTACCAGAGCTGGGTGGAGGACCGGATCTCCGACGCGGTCGGGCAGGCGTTCGCCGACCTCTCGCCGGTCGAGCTGGCGGTCTCGAGCACGTCGAGCACCCTCGGCTTCAACCGGCACACCGGCGCGCCGCTCTCCGCGCAGGCCGAGACGCTCACCGCGATCGTCTTGCGCACGCCCGGTTCGCCCGCGCGGACCCGCGCGGTGCTCGTGAACTTCGCGCTGCACCCCGTCATCATGACCGGCGCGGGCGGCGTCAACGCCGACTTCCCGGGCTACCTGCGCCAGGAGCTCGAGAGCGCGCGCTGCGCCGCGGGCGACGACGGATGCGCGGTCCTGTACTTCAACGCCGGCGCCGGCGACATCAACCCCGACAACGGCACCGCCACCGACAGCGGCGCGATGGCCCAGGCGGCCGGTGTCGCCCTGGCCCAGGCCGTCGAGGGCATGACGTACACGTTCCAGCCCACGACCGGGGCGCAGGTCCTGCTCCAGCGCCGGGTGGACTCGTTGCTGGGCACGTCGGCGTGCAACGTCTGCGGAACGACGCCGACCCGCGTGGAGACGGACGTCATCTGGGGCGTGGAGACGACGGCCGCGGCCATCGGCGTCCCCGGCGCGCCGCTGGTGCGGTTCGCGACCTTGCCCGGTGAGCCGTTCAGCGGCCTGCAGACCGCGCTGATGACCGGCCTTACCCCGGCGCCGATCCTGCTCGGCTACACCAACGGCTACGTCGGCTACCTGCCGGATCGAGGCGCCGTCGCGATGGGCGGATACGGCGTCGGCATGTGCACCGGCGGCAGCCAGACGGGCCCGACCTTCTTCGGCTCGAGCTCGGCTGCGCCGACCAACGGAGACAACCTGGTCACCGCGCTCCGGGCGGCGATCGTGAACGACCTGGACTGATCGCCGGCGACGGCGCGGCGGCGCGGCGGCGCCTGGCTATTCGGCGTTGCCGTCGCGCGCCATGCCGAGGCGCTTCATCCAGCGCCGGATCTGCGTGCGGTCCTTGCCGAGCTCGCGTGCGACCGCGGCCAGGTTGCCGTCGTGGCGCTCGATCGAGGCGGTGAGCACGACGCGGAGCTCGTCGTCGGAGAGGCCGGGGTCGATGGCGACGGGAGCTGCGGCTCGCGTCGGCGCCTGCAGCCCGCCGGGCAGGTGGCGCAGCTCGATCCGATCGCTGGCCATCGCGAGGGCGGCGGCGAGCGCGCGCTCGACCTCGCGGATGTTGAGCGGCCACGCGTAGGCATACAGCGCGGCCACCGCGTCGCCGGCGAACGTCACGGCGCGGCCGGGCGCGAGGCGGGCCAGGAGCGTCGCGACGATCGCGCCGAGGTCCTCGCGGCGCTCGCGCAGCGGCGGTAGCTCGATCCCGGCGCCGAGCAGGCGGGCGCGCAGGTCGGCGCGAAACCGCCCCGCCTCGACCTCGGCGTCGAGCCGCTTGTGGCTGGCCGTGATGACCCGGAGGTCGACCGAGACCGGTCGATCGGCGCCGATGGGCACGACCTCGTGCTCCTGCAGCACGCGGAGCAGCGCCGCCTGCGCGGCGGCCGGCAGCTCGGCGATCTCGTCGAGGAACAGCGTGCCGCCGTCGGCGCTGCGGATGAAGCCGGGGCGGTCGGCGCTGGCGCCGGTGAACGCGCCGCGCCTGTGTCCGAACAGCTCGGCCTCGATCAGCGTCGGCGGCAGCGCGCCGCAGTTCACGGCGACGAAGGCTCCGGCGCGTTGCGAGAGCTCGTGGACCGCGCGCGCGACCAGCTCCTTGCCGGTCCCCGACTCGCCGGTGAGCTCGATCGGCACCGCGGACGCCGCGGCGCGCGCGAGCTCGGCGAAGCGCTGGGCCAGCGCCGGTGACAGCGTGGACAGTCCGGCCAGCTCGGTCGCGGCCGCGGCGGCGCTGCCGGCCTCGCCGCCGGTCTCGCGATACACCAGCGCGGTGTGCCCGACGACGATCCCCTCGCCGTCGGCGAGCACGCGGCGCGTGATCCGCTCGCCGGCGACCCACGTGCCGTTCTTGGAGCCGAGATCCTCGATCACCCAGGCGGTCCCCATCCGCGACATCCGGGCGTGTCGGTGCGAGAGGCGCGCGTCGGCGAGCGTCATCGCCAGCGTGTGTGCGCCCGCCGCGGTCGAGGTCACCGAGCCGCGCGTGTCGCCGCGGCCGAGCTCGACGCGGTCGACGCCGACGAGGCTCACGCGCATCGAGGGTGTGAGCGGCGCATCCCCGGCGACCCCGATGTACAAGGCGGGCGCGGTGCCGCCGGCCTTCCCGGCGGTCACGATGGCGCTCACCGTCTCGGACACGCTCGCAATGTAACCCACCCTGTCCCGGGACATCCGCACCCGACGTCCGGACACCCGGACCTCGACTCCGGCAACCCGAGCGAGTGATCGCTACTGCCGATCGACGACCAGGAGCTCGACGGTGACCGCGAGCACGTTGCCGCCGAGCCAGGCTCCGTCGGGCGACATGTGCGCGTGCAGCCCCACGTAGCCTTGCGGCCCGTCCCAGACCAGCCGGGGCGCGCTGCCGTCGAGCGGCACGCGGGTCACGGTCGCGGCCTCCGGCCGGCTGGAGCTGACGTAGATCGCGTCGGAGCTCGCCGACCACGTCGTGGTCCAGGTCCGGCCCCCGGTGTCCTCGGTCCCGGGCCACGGCCCGACGTGCAGGGTTCGTCGCTCGCCGGTGGTCGCGTCGATCACCCACAAGAGGTCGTCGATGCCGTAGAGCCCGACGGCGATCCAGCGGTCGTCGGGCGAGACCGAGACCCGCGGGAAGCCGCCGACGGCCGGGCGCACCACCGCGAACCTGGCCAGCGCGTGCCCGCTCGGCTGCCCGCGGCGCAACGCCACGACCGAGACGAGCTCGCCTTCCTCTCGCACGGTCGCGCACAGCGCCGTGCCACAGCGGGGGTAGAACCAGCCGGGGACGTCGGGGAGGGTCCATGCGTCGACCACGTCGCACGAGCCCGGTCTCAACATCTGCATGACCAGCTCGCCGTCGCGGACGACGTTGACGTTGAACAGGAGCTCGTCGCCGCGCCGCCGCAGTCCCTCGCTGCCCGGGCAACGCTCGAACGGGACCCCCGCCGCGCCGTCGAGCGTGTGGAGCGCGATCGCCGGCAGCTCGCGCGCGACCTGATGCCGCTGCCACCGAGGTTCGGGCGGCCCCCACGCGCCGACCACGACCCGCCCGTCGGGTGTCCAGTCCTCGACCGCGCCCGGCGCGACGCGCGTCCAGCCGCGTGTCGGATCGGCCGTCGGCAGGACGGCGGCGTGCAGCTCGTAGCGGCCGTTCGAGATCGTGACCCGGCGGCCGTCGAGGGTGGCGCGCATCGAGCACGCGTTGGTGTTGGGCGCGAGCTGGCGCAGGGTCTGCTCGGCGCCGGTGTCGAGGTCGAGGTGCTGCACGCGACGCTGGAGGTCGCAGTAGACGAGCGACGCGGGGCCGACGAACGCCATCGGCATCGAGCCGTAGACCGTGGTCGCCTTCGCCGGGATCCGCCGGACCGAGCCGTCGACCGCGTCGCGGATCTCGACCGCCTGCTCGCTGCCGGAGGTGCGCATCCACGCCAGCCGGCGACCGTCGGGCGCCCAGGTGAGGGCCTCGATGCGTCCGGCCACGGTCGTGATCAGCTCCTCGCGTTGATCGGTCAGATCGCGGGTGTAGATCGCGCCGGCGCGCTCGAACGCGAACTTGCCGGGCGGACCGGCCTGGCCGTGGCGGCCGGTGGTGAGCCGGGCGCGCGCGCCGGACCGGAGATCCTCGATCCAGATCCAGCTGCCGTCCGGCTGTTCGCGGCTGATCAGCAGCCGCCCGTCGGGCAAGGCGCTCACGCCGCGGATCTCCTCGGGCGCGGTGACCGACACCGGCGTCGACGACGGCGCGTCGAGCCCGACCCGCAGGAGCCCCGACGCGTCGCTGAACAGCACCGCGCCGCCGTCGGACATCAGGGTGGCGGCGAAGCTGGTCGGGATGTCGGCGACCTCGCGGATCGTCCACGTCGGGGGCGCGGTGGTACCCGACGAGCCGGCCGTCCGGCCGCGCGACGCGCTCGACGCGACCGCGACGACCGCGCCGGTCGCGACCAGCGCCAGCCCGCCCGCGAGCCAGCGACCTCGGCGCCGGCGGCGTGGCGGCAGCGCGGCGTTGCCGGACATCGCCTCGATCGCCGCCACCAGCGGCATCGGGCGCTCCGCCGGATCCTTGGCGAGCAGCGCCAGCACCACGCGATCGATGCGTGGGCCCAGCGCCGCGCAGCGTCGTGACGGCGGCTCGGGCTCGTCGTTCAGATGATGCAGCGCCAGCTCGAGCGCGTCGCCGCGCCACGGCGGCGCCCCGGTCAGCACGTGATACGCGAGCACGCCGAACGAGTACGCGTCGGTGCGCGGGTCGATCGCGCGGCCGCGGCACTGCTCCGGCGACATGTACAGCGGCGTGCCGAACACGGCCCCGGTCACGGTCACCGCCGCCGCCTCGTCCTCGACCAGCTTGGCCATCCCGAAATCGATCAGCTTCACGCCGCCGTCCTCGAGCACGAACACGTTGTCCGGCTTGAGGTCGCGGTGCGCGATCCCGGCGGCGTGGGCGGCGTCGATCGCATCCGCGATCCCGCGCAGCAGCGGCAGCGCCTCGTCCCCGGGGAGCGCCCCCCGCTCCTCGAGCACGTCGCGCAACGTGGTTCCGCGCAGGAGCTCCATCACGCAGAACTGGCGGCCATCCGCCAGCACGCCGAAGTCGTGGATCTGCACGATCCCCGGATGCGAGATCCGGTTCACGGCGCGCGCCTCGGCGACGAACCGCGCCACCGCGCTCGCGTCCTGCGAGTACTTCGCGTGCAGGACCTTGATCGCGACCTCGCGCCCGATCACCTCGTGCCGGGCCTGGAACACCTCGCCGAAACCGCCGGCGCCGATACGCGCACCGATGGCGTATCCGGGCACCGCCACCGCGACGCGCGGTGGCGTCTCCTGCGCCTCCCCCGGGACGGCCATCATCCCGAGCCTATCAGCGCGACGGGTCGCGCGGGGCGCGCAGGGTGCGGGCGGCGTGCAATACTGTTCCGCGTGGGGGCCGACGACGACCGCGCCGGCGCGCTCGACGCCACGCTCCAGGTAACGCCGAGCGGCGGAGCGGTGGCGCGCGAGCCGACGGTGGGGGCCAGCGTCGATCGGTACCGGCTGGTGGCACGGCTCGGCGCGGGCGCGATGGGCGTGGTGTGGGCGGCGCGCGACCCGGAGCTCGATCGGCCGGTCGCGATCAAGCTCGTGCATCCCGATCTGGCGCGCGATCCCGAGGCGGCGGCGCGGCTCCTGCGCGAGGCGCGCGCGATGGCCAAGGTCTCGCACCGCAACGTGGTCGCGATCCACGACGCCGGGCGAGACGGCGAGCAGCTGTTCATCGCCATGGAGCTGGTGGCGGGGACGACGCTCGGACAGCTGCTGGCGAAGCGGTCGCCGGCGGAGCTGCGTGACTGGCGGCGCTGGTTGGCGCTGGTGCGCGACGCGGGCCGGGGCCTGGCGGCGGCGCACGCCGCCGGCGTCGTGCATCGCGACTTCAAGCCGGAGAACGTGCTCGTCGACCGCGCGGGGCGGGTGTGCGTGGGCGACTTCGGCGTGGCCGAGCTCAGCGCGCCGACGCGCTCCGCGCGCTGGAAGGCGATGGATCCGGACCTCATGGCCACGATCGACGATCTGACCACGACCGGCGCGCTCATCGGGACGCCGGCGTACATGAGCCCCGAGCAGCTGCGCGGCCTGCCGGCCGACGCGCGCTCCGATCAGTTCGCGTTCTCGGTCGCGGCGTGGGAGGTGCTCTTCGGCCAGCGCCCGTTCCCGTTGACGCCGCCTCCCGGGCAGGCCGCGCTGCCGGCGCTGCTCGCGGCGATCGAGGCCGGCGAGCCCGAGGCGCCGCGCATCACGCCCGTGCCGCGGCGGATCCGCGAGGCGCTGGTGCGCGGGCTGGCCGCCGACCCGAGCGCGCGCTTCCCCGACCTGCCGGCCTTGCTCGCCGCCCTGAGCCCCCGGTCGCGCTGGCGGCCCGCGCTGGCGGCGGCCGCCGCGGTCGTCGCGCTCGCGGTCGTCGCCGCGGTCGTGATGCGCCCCGGTGACGGCGACGGGGCCGCGCCGGCCGTCGCGACGGTCAAGCGCAAGTTCCCGGTCGCCCTGAAGGTGAGCGTGTCGCTCTCGCCGGACGGCAAGCGCGTCTCGCTCGCGGCGCCGGATCAGCTCGTCGTTCGCGAGCTCGACGGGCGCGCGAGCTGGACCCTGCCGCTCAGGCCCGACGACGGCGTCGAGCGCGCCGTGTTCGTCGGCGACGAGGTGCACTGCGCGGTGCGGACGAACAAGATCGGCCGCGTCATCGCGTGGACGCCCGAGACCGGCGCGACCCGCGAGCTGGCGCAGCTCGGCGAGGCGGCCTGGCTCGGCCACGTCGAGGGCGGCGACCTCGTGCAGGAGCACGACGCGGCCGGCGGCGCCGTGGTGCGCATCGTCGGCGCCGATGGTGGTCGCGACCTCGTGACGCTGCCCCGCCGGCTCGAGGTCTGGTCGATCGCGCCCGATGGCAAGCGACTGGCGTACGTCGCCGACGCCGCGTTCGACGGCCGGATCGTCATTGTCGACCTGGCCACGGGAACGAGCGTGCAAGGGCCGCCGCTCGTCGAGATCACGGGCCTCACGTGGCGCGACCACCGCCGCCTCCTCTACACCACCGGCACGCTCGAGCGGCCGGCGGTGCACGAGGTGACGTTCACGGGCGGGAGGTTCGGTTCGTCGCGGAAGCTCTACCAGGCGGAGACGGGATGGTTCGGGCAGATCCAGACCGGCGGCGGGCGGGTGGTCTACGTCGACAGCACCAACTCGTTTCGCGCGCGCCTCGTCCGGCCGCCGACGCAGGTCGACCTGGACGCGACGCGCATCTCGGCCGGCCTCGCCTGGGAGCCCGACGGCGCGTGGCTCTCGTGGAACCGCACCACCGGCGACATCGAGCGCCGCGTGGGGACGAGCGACGCGCGCGCGACCCTGGCTGCCGACGTCAGCGGCGAGCCGGGCAATGCCACGCGCGCGGGGCGGACGCTGGTCCTGTCGATGCGCCGCACGGGCGGGCGCGAGCTCCTCGCCCTGTCGCTCGACGACGGCCAACGGCTGTGGACCAAGCCCGTGGGCGACGCGGTGCTCGCACGCTGCGCCGCCGATGACCATCCGCCTTGCTTCGCGGTCGTTCACCCGACCGGCGAGGCGGCGACGTTGCGCACGCTCGATCCCGTCACCGGCGCGATCGGCGACGAGGTCCTCTACACCTCGACCCAGATCCTCGACATCGCGGTCGCCGACGACGGCGACGAGGTGCTCGTCGTGGACGGCACCAAGTTCCTGCGCCGGATCGCGCTCCCGGCGCGCACGGTCTCGGACGAGATCGTCGGCCCATCGACGCTGCGCAGCGTCGCCTATCACCCGGCCGGCGGGTTCGTCATCGCCGGCAGCGGCGGCGCGGCCCGTTACCTCGCGCTGTGGAAGAACGGGCCGCAGACCTCTGTCTTGCTCCGCGCGGAGAGCGAGATCCTGTTCCTGCCGCGCCCGTCGCCCGACGGCTCCCAGCTCCTCCTCATGGGGCGCCTGTTCCTGCCCGAGCTGTACGAGCTGGTGCTGTAGGCCGGTGGTCGAGGCGCGCCGGGCCGCACGCTTCCCGGCTGGTTGTGGCACGCTCGTCGGGATGATCAAACGGCTCGTGCTCGTGTTGCTGCTCGCTGCCTGCTCGAAGACGTCGACGCCCTCGACGACGGTGAACGGCGAGGGCGCGGCGCCCGCCGGCCCCGTCGTGACCCTCGAGGATCTCCAGCACGGTGACCGCGCGTGCTACGTGGTCGTCGATGCCGGCACCGCCGAGGCCCAGTCGATCGAGGGTGACTTCGAGCTGTGCGCCGGCGGATCCAGGGACGCGACCTCGCTCATCGGCAAGCGCGTCACGTACACGACCGAGAAGGCCAAGGTCCAGGCGGCGTCGTGTCAGGGCGACCCCGACTGCACCGATTCCGACGAGGTCGACCTCGTGATGACGATCACCGCCGCGCCGTGACGCGGGCGCGGCCGTGGTGGAACGAGCCGCAGTCGCCGAGCGTGGGCGGGATGACCTGGGCGCCGGTGGCGTCGATGAAGCCCCAGGCGCCGGCGCTGCGGACGGCGGCGAGGCCCTCGGAGAAGCCGAGGACGCGGGCGTAGCGGGGGCGGATGACGATGGCGCCCATGTGATCGAGGAAGCCCCAGCGGGCGCGCTGGCAGAACGCCGCGCGATCCTCGACGAGCGCGCCGGCGCCCTCGAAGCCCTCCGCGAGCACGTCGCCGCCGGCCGAGAGGAAGCCGTAGAGCGCGCCGCGCTGGAAGAGGCCGACGCCGCCCGAGAAGTCGAACGCGCGCGCGAAGCACGGCTCGGTGAGGAGCGCCCCGGTGGGATCGATCCAGGTCCACGCGCCGCCGACGCGGACGGACGCGCGCTCGTCGTGGAAGTCGAACGCCTGGTCGAAGCGCGGCGCGATGACCTCGGCGCCGTCGTGGGCGACGAAGCCCCAGCGGCCGTCGACGGCGACGCGGACCAGGGGATCGCGGCGCGCGGCGACCTCGTCGTAGTGACCGTCGCCGACAAAGGTTCCGTCGCGCGCGAGCAGGCGCCAGCGCGACGCGTCGGGCTCGGTCACCGCGGCGAGCCCGCCGGCGAAGTCGGTGGCGCGCGCGAAGCGCGGCTCGATGACCCAGCGGCCGTCGCGGTCGACGTAGCCCCAGCGATCGCCCCGGCGCACCGGGCACAGGCCGTCGCCGAACGAGCCGCAGCCGTCGGCGTCGGCCTCGAGGAGCATCGCGCCGTCGCGGGTCACCAGGTTCCACCGGCCGGGCGCGCGCTCGACCGCGGCGCGTCCGTCGGCCATGTCGCGCACCGAGATGGCTTCGGGCGCGAGCACGACCGCCCCGTCGTCGCCGAGGAGGCCCCACAGCGCTTGCTTGGGCGGGTCGCCGCAGATGTCGGGCTCGCCGCGGCCGACGCGGCGACACCCGCCGCGCAGCTCGCCGATCCAGCTGTAGTGGTGCGGGACCACGAGGCGGCCGTCCGGGTCGACGAGGCCGAAGAGCCGCGGTCCGCAGTGCGCGACGCGCGCGGCGGCGGCGTCGAAGTCGTAGGCCCGGGTGTAGTGGTGGGCGATCGCCGGCGCGCCGGAGCGATCGATGAAGCCGACATCGCCGTCGTGGCGGGGCAGGAACTCGCGGTAGCCGTAGTGCCCGGGGACGTCGAACACCAGCGCCTGCAGCGGTCGTGGCTCGGTGGTGCGGGCCGCGGCGATCGCCTCGGCGAGCCCGTCGACGCGGTAGACGTGGCCGCCGAAGAGCTCGACGTGGACGCCGTCGTCGGCGTCCCACAGCGCGGTGATGACGTGGTGGAGCCGCCCCAGGTTGCGCAGCACGCCGCCGTCGTCGGCGACGAGCATGCTCCACGCCATCTCGGGCGGGGCGTTGTCGATCGACACGGCGACGAGGCGGCCACCGTCGGCGGTGTACACGCGATCGAAGCCGGTGACCGGCAGGTGCGCGGTCGCGGCCCACGCGCCGTCGCGGCGCTCGACGCGCACGACCTCGCACAGCGCCTGGTGGAGCCGCAGCAGCTCCCACGTCACGGCGTCGGCGCGGGCGACGGAGATGACCGGCGCCCACGTGCGGTACGACGGCTCGTCGGTCGCGGCATCCGTGGACGCCGGCGCGGACGGCCGCGTCGCGTCGACGCGCACGAGCGTCAGCGTGGTCGTGGGCGCCAGCGAGATCGACGACGGCGGCGGCGGGGGAGGCGGCTCGACGGCGAGGCCGTCCTCGATCGCCACCGTGCGCCACGCGGGCGTGACTGCGTTCACGGCGGCGATCGCGGCGTCGAGGCCGAGCAGCTCGAACCCGTGCGAGCCGTACACGCGCTCGCCGGACACGACCAGCCGGCCGATGTCCGCCGCGTGCTTGGCGAGGACGACGAGCCCGGCCGGCGTCGCCAGGAGGATCGCCGTGCCCCAGCGCGCGCGCTTCTTCGGGCGCGCGCGGGTCAGCACGACGAGGCCGCGCGCCGGCACCGCGTCGATCCGGTCGGCGTCGACCTTCACGTGGTGGAGGTAGCTGCCATCGGCGCCGAGCACGTGGAGCAGCCCGCTCGACTGCACGCGGACGACGCGATCGGGCCCGGGGTAACCCTCGCGCAGCGTGCGCAGCGAGCCGATCTCCGGATCGGCGAGATCGAGATCGCCGTCACCCTCGGTGCACAGCACGCAGAAGCGCCCGTCGGGGAGCCACGCCGGTGCGACCTGCAGCCATCCCTCGAGGGCGATCGTCGCCTCGCCGGTCGCGACGTCGATCTTGCGCGTGCGCACCGGCGTGGTCTCGAGGCGCCAGCGCCCGTCGACCGAGAGCGCCGCGTCGGCGGCGGCGCCGGGGATGTCGTCGGCGGGCGCGAACCCGATGCGCCCGGCCGCGACCTCGGCGTCGGCGGCCGCGCGCGTCGCGTCGTGCACGTCGGGCGCGGTCACGACGCGTGCAGGAACTCGACGAGCCAGCTCACCTCGTCGGCGTCGAGCGGCGTCTTGGCCTTGAGCTTGGCCACCAGCGCGGTCGCCTTCTCGTCGCCGGCGGTGCGGCTCTCGAGGAAGTCGATCTGCGCCCACGGGCACTCGCCGTCCTCGATCCGCTCGACCACCTTCTGCAGTAGCTCCTGGGCCTGGTCGCTCGAGCGATCCTCCACCGCGATGCGCTGGCGGATGTGATCGCCCATCGCGTACCCGGTCGGGTGGCCGTACTCGTACGCCAGGTCGTAGTCGCGCAGCGCATCCTGCAGACGCCCGAGGTTCTCGTTGCAGCGGCCGCGCATCATGATGGCGTCGGCCGCGAACTGGGTCTGGCCGCGCCGCGCGTACGCGTCGAACGCCTTGGTCGCGTCCTCGACCGCCTGCGCGTCGTCCTTGCCCTCGGCGAAGTGCCGCGCGCGGTAGTACCAGGGCTGCCCGGCGGTCGGATCGGTCTCGCCGGCCCTGGCGAACCACTGAAGACCCTCGTCGACGCGGTCGGTCCGCAGGCACAGCGTGCCCAGGCTGCTCATCGCGTCCGCGTAGGCCCCGTCGAGCTCGACGGCCTCGCGCAGGTTGGGCTCGATGACCTCGTCGGGCACCTTGAGCTCGCGCAGGAGCGCCGAGTTGTAGAGCGCCTTGGCCAGGTAGCGGTGCGCCGCGTCGCCGGGGGCGCGCAGCTCCTGGCGGAAGGCGTCGACCGCGGTCTCGAACTCGGCGGCCGCGTCCTCGCGCATGCGGCGGTCGAGCAAGTCGAGCGCGGCGTCGAAGTGGTCGAGCCCGCGCTCGGGGCCGAACGCCTGGACACGCAGCGTCCGCGCCGGGGTGTCGCCGAGCGCCTCGGCGGCGAGCCAGGCCGCCTTGGCGTCGTCGCGGCGGCCGGCGGCGAGGTGGAGCTCGCCGAGCAGCCGCGACAGCGGCGCGTCGTCGGGGTCGTCGGCGAGCCGCGCGGTGCAGACCGCGAGCGCCTCGTCGTTGCGTCCGGCGCCCATCAGGTGCCGCGCGTACGGCTCGGCGCCGTCGCGAGCCGAGAGCTCGAACGCACGCTGGTACGCCGCCGAGTCTCCAGTGATCCGCGCGCGCACCGCCCACGCGTCCGCGCTGTCGGCGTGGCGGTCGGTGAGCGCGGTGGCCGCGGCGACCGCTTCGTCACGTCGCCCCTGCGCGAGCAGCAGCTTGCCGAGCTTCTCGACGACGCGGGTGTCGCGGCGCGGCGACGAGACGCCGAGCTCGAGCGCCTTCTGGAACATCTGGAGGGCGGACATCGGTCCCGATTGCTCGAGGCGGACGCCGAGCATCGCGTGCTCGTCGCCATTGCGCAGCTCGAAGTTGTTGTTCGAGAGCAGCTCGCCCGCGAGCGCGTCGCCCTTGGCGTGGGCGCATGCCTTGCGCAGGTCCTCCTCGGCGCCGGCGCGGTCGCCGGCCTCGAGCCGGCGCTGGGCGCGCAGCCGGTGGTGGTAGCCGTTCGACGCGCCGAGCCGGTCGAGCTCGGCCATGCAGCGATCGAGCATCGCGGGTTCGCGGGAGTCGAAGGCGTTGTAGAGGCGGAACTCCCACGCGTGCGCGACGTCCGGATCGATCGCCAGCGCGGCGTCGAGGTCGGCGCGGGCGCGGTCGAGCGGCCCCATGGCCTGGAACACCGCGCCGCGGTGCGCGAGCGCGCGTGCGTGCCCGGGATCGTCGGCGAGCACCAGGTTGAAGTAGCGGATCGCCGGGGGGCGCTGGTTCAGCTTCTCGAGCGCGCGGCCGACGAGCATGCGCATCGGCGTCGCCAGCTCGGGGGCGCCGGCCGCGAGCGCCATCGACGCCTCGTCGATGGTGGCGACCCAGAGCTCTCGATCGAACAGCGATTGTGCGCGCGCAGCATGGTCCATTCCCGTCTCCTCCTGAAGGGCTCGCCGAGAGCGTACCCCGGCTGGGGGCCACTCCCGCGCTCGTCCTCCAAACGACGGGGCGCGCGCGCTTTCTTCCCGGCGAATCTTCAGCCGGGGACGAAGGTGCCGTGGAAGGTGATGGGCACGTGGTGGTCGAGCCAGATCCGGGCGACGGGGCCGTCCGGGATGCGGGCGGCGTCGTAGACGGCGACGAACGCCCGATCGCGGGTGTGGCAGAGGGCGAGGAGGTGGCCGTCGACGAAGAGGGGCTCGCTCGCGAGCTGACCGGAGGGGAGCTCGTGGGCGACGACGCGGTCGTGCGCGTCGATGGCGCCGATGGCGCCCAGGTGATCGAGCGCCGCGTACGTGACGTCGTGCTCGCGGCCCTGGAGGCCGGGGCGGATGGTCGGGAACTCGGCCATGCGGCTGTGGCGCTGCTCCGAGTCGAGCCGGCGCGCGGACAGGTCGATGGTCGCGCGGTGGAAGTGGCCGTCCTCGGCGAGCGGGGTGGCGCCCGTCACCTGCGCGCCGAACTGGTGGAAGGTGTCGAAGTTCGCGTAGCGGACGTAGTCGACGACGATCGTGTCGCCGCGGTCGAACGCGTTGCCGAAGTGCCACTGGTAGAAGGCGTCGGTCGTGAAGCGGATGGGCTGGTCGGGGCGATCGATGGGTACGCAGAGGATCTCCGTGCCGGCCTCGGGCTTCCACTGGAAGAGGCGATCGAAGCCGCCGAGCGCGAGGAGCATGCGCGGCACGTTGATGAAGACCGGCGAGATGAAGAAGACGAGGTGGGTGTCGGTCGCGATGAAGTCGTGGATCATCGGCGGCGCGGGCAGGTCGACGCTGCCCAGGCGGCGGGGCGCGCCGACGTCGGGCAGCTCGAACAGGTTGAGCCTGGTGTGGCGACCGTACTCGAGGCCGAAGTTGTAGAGCGCCTTGCGCGAGGCCACGCGGTGCGGGTGAGCGGAGAAGAACGAGGCCTGGCCGATCACGCCGAGGTCGGTCTCGCCGATCGTGGCGAGGTCGCGCGGATCGATCTCCGTTGGCTTCGCCGCCTCCATCAGCGCGAACAGGCGCCCCTGCCAGGCGACGACGCTGGTGTTCGCGGTGTTCTTGCCCTTGCCGCGCACGCCGTTGGTGAAGCGGCGCCACCACGGCGCCGAGAGGCCATAGAGCATCTTGCCGCGGGCGCGCTCCTCGGTGAGGCCGGCGCTCGCGTGTACCTTGCTGGCGCCGGTGGCGCGGCCGTCGCCGAGGCGGATGGCGGTCACCGCGCCGTCGCCCTCGAACGGGTGCGAGTAGCGCGTGCCGGCCTGGCCGAACAGGCCCGGGCCGTTGCGGTAGAGGGTGCCGCGCAGGGACGGCGGGAGCTTGCCCTCGACGGTGAGCGGCTCGAAGCCGTGCTCGCGCGGGAGGTCCCTCGACCAGGCGAGCGAGAACAGCTCCAGGTCGGGGACGCGCGCGGGCGCGGGCGTGACGGCGGGCTGGGGCGCGATGGCTGGCTTCATGTGAACACTGTATACATCGACGGGCTTGACGTTCAAGCAAGAAAGTGAACAATGTAAACATTGCCGCGCAAGACCGCCTACCACCACGGAAACCTCCGGCCCGCGCTGCTCGCCGCCGCGCTCAAGGAGGTCGCGCGCGAGGGCCGCGACGGCTTCTCGCTGCGCGGCGTGGCGCGCCGCGCCGGCGTCTCCGCACCGGCCGTCTACCGCCACTTCGCGGACAAGGACGACCTGCTCGCCGCCGTCGCCGCCGAGGCGCAGCAGCGGCTGTTGGCGCAGGTCGCCGAGGCCCACCGCCACGCACCCGATGATCCGCTCGAGAAGTTCCGGGCCACGGGGATCGCGATCGTGCGCTTCGCCACCGCCAACCCCGAGCACTTCCGCGTCCTGTGCCTGCCCGGGCTGGTGAAGAAGGACGACGCCCTCGCCGAAGATCGCCGGCAGATCCTCGCCGCGCAGCAGGCAGGGCTCATCGCCGACGCGCCCGTCGACGCGGTCATGCTCGCGGCCAACGCCCTCGTCACCGGCCTCGCCCACATGATCGTCGAGGGACAGCTCGGCCCGGTCGACGACGCGCGCGCCACCGAGCTCGCCACCGCGGTCACGCACGTGCTCGGCGTCGGCCTGGTGCCGCGGCCCCAGGGCATGAGTCGCCGCTGATTCGGCGCGCCGTCAGGCGAGCGGTAGCTTGCGGCGCTGGAGGCTGTCGCTGCCGGCGCGCGCGGCCTCGGCCTCGATCTCGGCGATGCGCGCGGCCTCCCACGCCGGGTCGACGGCGGTGCGTGGCGTGGCGCCCGGCTTCGGCGGCACGTGGCTCATCGCGTGCTCGGCGAGGGCGGTGATGGTGAGGCTGGGGTTGACGCCGAGGTTGGCGGGGATCATCGAGCCGTCGATCACGTGGAGGCCGGGATGGCCGAACGCCTCGCAGCGCGTGTCGACGACGCCGCGCTCGGGCGACCCGCCGATGACCGCGCCGCCGAGGATGTGCGCGGTCGTGGGCGTGTCGAACAGGACCTCCATGATCGACGACTTGGGGATGCCGTCGACCTTGCGGGCGAAGGCGCGCGCGACCTCGTTGCCGAGCGGGATGTAGGTCGGGTTGGGCGGGCCCTCGCCGGGCGTGGTGTCGAGCGCCTTGCGCCAGAGGTGGCGCCAGCGACGGCGCAGGCCGAGGCCGATCGAGTTGTCGAGCGTCTGCATCACGAGGAGGAACACGCTGCGCCGCGCGTTGCCGAACGGCCACAGCGAGCGCGCGAAGTCGAGCGGGTGGCGGAGGACGTTGCCGGCGTAGCGCAGCCAGCGGGGGAGGCGGCCGCCGCCGTCGGTGAGGAGCGTGGACAAGGGCGCCAGCGCGTCGGAGCCGTCGCTGTAGCGCACGACCTCGACGTGCGTCGTCTCGTCGGGGTGGATCGAGGACGTGATGGCGATGCCCTTGTCGAAGCGCACGTCCTTCTTCGAGCGCACGCCGAGGATCGCCTCGCTGTTGGTGCGCACGACCTTGCCCAGCGCCGGCGAGAGGTTGGGCAGGTGGCCGCGCGCCTTGCTCTCGAGCAGGAGCTGGACGGTGCCGAGCACGCCGGCGGCGAGGATGACCTTCCTCGCGCGGAGCACCTGGCGATCGCGCGCGACCCAGGCGCCGCTGTGGACGTGGGTGACCTCGTACGAGCCGTCGGGCAGCGCGCGCACGTCGGTGGCGGTGCGCATGGGGCGGACCTCGGCGCCGAGCTGCTCGGCGAACCAGAGGTAGTTCTTGTCGAGCGTGTTCTTGGCGTCGTGGCGGCAGCCGACCATGCAGCCACCGCACAGGACGCAGCCGCGGCGCGCGGGGCCGGCGCCGCCGAAGTACGGGTCGGGAGCTTCCTTCCCCGGCGTGCCGAAGTAGACCCCGACGGGCGTGGTCACGTAGGTGTCCTGCTTGCCGAGGTCCTGCGCGATCTCGGCGAGGACGCGGTCGGGCTCGTCCTCGAAGGCGTTCTGCTGCACGCCGAGCATGAACTGGGCGCGGCGGTAGAAGGGCAGGAGCGTCCGCTTCCAGTCGGCGAGGTCGCGCCACGCGGGCGCCTCGAAGAACGCGTCGGGCGGGACGTACAGCGTGTTGGCGTAGACCAGCGAGCCGCCGCCGACGCCGGAGCCGGAGAGGATGAAGACGTCGGAGAGGAGCGAGAGCCGCAGGATGCCGAAGCACTTCGCGCGCGGCACCCACAGGGACTTTCGCACGTTCCAGTTGGTCTTCGGATAGTCGGCGGCGCGGTAGCGGCGGCCGCGCTCGAGGACGACCACCGAGTAGCCCTTCTCGACGAGGCGGAGGGCGGAGACCGAGCCGCCGAAGCCGGAGCCCACGATCACGTAGTCGACCACGGCCGGAGTATGGAGCATGCTGGAAGGATGGTGACGCCCGTGCTCACGCGGCCTCGGCGATCGCTGGGGCTCCTCGTCTTCCCGTTCCTCTGCGGCCTGGTCTTCTTCGCGACGTCGTCGCTGGCGCAGGAGGCCGGCGCGCGGTGGTCGCCGCAGCCGTCGTGGGCCTCCGGGCCCTCAGGCGGGCCAGCGATCGTGGGGGTGGACGCCCAGGATGACGTCCATCGCCCGCTCGGCGACCGCGCTGATCGTGTGCGACGGATTGCGAAGTGCGCTACCCGGTAGGACGCTGCCGTCGATGACGTGCACCCCGGGGTTCTCGCGCAGCGCGAGATCGCCCGCCGAGACCACCGCGTCGGTGGTGTCGTCGTCGCCCATCGCGCAGCCGCCGACCGGGTGCACGGTGAAGGCGGTCTTGCTCAGCTCCCACGGCGAGTCGGCCAGCTCGCCGCCGAGCCCCTTGATGAGGCCGCGCGCCGCCTCGAGCGAGCCGGGCGGCGGCGTGTAGGCCGCGGTGCTGGTGACGGCGATGCCGCCCTTGTCGCGCACCGAGATGTTGTTGGCGGTGCCCGGGCCGGAGCGGCCGATGATCGCGACGCCGAGCATGTGGCGCCCGTAGTCGCGGAAGCGCTCCTTGTAGGCCTGGCCCCACGCCTTATTCACGCCGTGGGGGCGGGTCTCGAGCATGACGGTCGCGCCCACCGGGATGCCGTGCACGTCCTCGAGCACGAAGTCGCCGAGGTCGACGTGCATCATCATCACCGAGCCCTTGAAGCCGTCGACGGCGCGGGGCACGAAGCCGCCCTGGAGGAAGTCGCCGGTGCCGTCGATGCCGCGGCCCAGGCGCGCCGTCGGGAACGTGCGCAAGGGCTCCCAGCCGCGCGGCAGCTCGGCGGCGAGCGAGCGCTCGAGCAGCACGGGTGACTCGATCGCGCCGCATGCGACGACGATCTTGTCGCCCTCGACCATCACCAGCGGGCCGTCGTTGACGCGCTGGTAGTCGCGCTGGACGCCGTCGGTCTTCCAGCACGCGACGCGGTACCGGTTGCCGGCGCGCGCGATGTACGCCGCCTTGCGGCGCGTGCGCACCGTCAGCTTGCCGGTGCGCTCGGCGTCGGCGAGGTACGTGTGCGTCATCGTCGTCTTCTTGCCGAAGCCGCACAGCGGCACGCACCAGCCGCACGCCGTGCAGCCCGACAGCGCCAGCGGGTTGGGCGCGGGGCGGGGCAGGCCGGCCGCGGTGGCGCCCTCGATGAACGCGCGCGAGCGCGGGAACTCGTCGACGCCGGGCAGGGGCGCCACGCGCAGCCGGGCCTCGACGCGCGCGTAGTACGGATCGAGGTGGGCGCGGGTGTAGCCGGCGGGCCAGCCGTCGAACGCGATCTGCGGCGCGCGCAGGTGGATCGCCGAGTAGACGAGCGAGCCGCCGCCCAGGCCCATGCCCTGCGCGACGAGCAGCTTGGGCTTGGTGAGGAGGTAATCGTGCGGGTAGTCGCGCAGGAGGCGGAAGAGGAACGCGGGGTCGGCGGACTGCGGGACCTCGCCGCGCGCGACCGGCCCGCGCCAGTCCTCGCCCATCTCGAGCAGCTCGACGGTGTGGCCGGCCTCGGTGAAGCGCTTGGCGGCGATCGAGCCGCCGAAGCCGGAGCCGATGACGATGACGTGGGCCATCAGGTGCGCTCGTCGAGGTCGGTGCGGATCGCCAGCCACCACGCGCGGATGTTTCCGCCGGAGAGCTTCCACGTGCCGGCGGCGGTGGTGCCGGCGACCCCGTCGACGAGCTGCGCGTCGGCGAGGAGCGTCGTGCCGGCGGCGGGCGCGGGCGTGAACGTGTGCACGCGCCCGTCGGGCGTGACGAGCTGGAGCGTCGCCGTCGCGGGCGCCGCCGCGCCGAGCGCCGTGACGCGCACGCTCGACACCCGGCCGGCGCCGGTCACGGTGGCGGCGGCGCCGTCGGCGCGATAGACGCCGGCCGCGCTCGACGGCGCGTAGCCGGCGCTCGCCCCCGGGAACTCGGTGAACGTCGTGCCGACCGCGCGCGTGAGCCCGCCGAAGAAGGAGAGCTTGGCCAGCGCGAGCACGCCCTCGTAGACCGGCCTGTACCAGGACGCGATGAGCCGCCCGCGCAGGCCCATGCGCTCCTCGAGCGCCTGCTCGCGTTTCGCCGGCGACAGCCCCACGAACGAGCTGAAGTGCCGCACGCGACACCAGTCGTCGAGGTCGCTGACCAGCTCGCTGACGTACCCCGCCACCGGGTACGCCGGATCGAGCAGGAGCGACATCGCGTCGCTCTCGCGCGCGCCGGGCGAGCCGTCGCTCGACGGGATGAACGTCTCGGCCATCGCGGCGAGCGTGGCCTTCTGGTGATCGCTCGGGCCCGGCTCGGGACGCTCGTCGCGCTTCATCCACGGCCGGCACCCGGCGGGCAGCGTCCCGATCAGGATGGCGCCGGTCCAGAGGAAGGTGCGGCGCTCCATCGTCATGGCTAAGAGTTGTCCCGCAATTCGGCGAGGTGGAGGTTGTGTAGGACGGAGACAGCGTTCAAGACGACGGGAAGATAGCGCGCGCGGCGGCGATGGTCGCGCAGGACGCGCCAGTTCTTCAGGCGCGCGATGGCGTGCTCGGCGCGTGCGCGGCGCTTGCGGTGTCGGCGCCAGGCACGGTCGCGGACGATTCGATTGTTGCGGAAGATCGGCGTGACGAGCTCGGGTACGCCGCGATAGCCGCCGTCGGCCAGCCCGGCCATGACGCAGGCAGAGGGACTGGACCATGGAGCCGCGGTAGTGAACCGGATCGTTGCGGTTGCCGGGGCCGCCGGCCGAGGTGGCTCGTCGACGCGAGCTCGGGTGCGAGCGCGGCGATCCGCGCGGTCATGGTCGCGACGATGCGGTGTGCCGACGACCTGGAGACGCCAAAGCTCGCGGCGAGCTCGCGGAAGGTCAGGTTGGTGCGCAGCGCCGCGCACGCGATGAGCACGCGCCTTGCGCGGGAGCAGGACCACGGACGTCCGCGCGGGCGGTCCGGACCGAGCCGGTCGACGAGTACGGTCAGGCGACGGCGGGTGAGGGCGGCGAGCACGAGCATGCGCGAGGTGGACATGGTGTGAAGGTTGGACGTCAGACCGGTGAGGCAAGATCAATCGGTGGTGTCGTCCGGGAAGCGGACACGAGGTCCGAACAAGCAGGCGCCCTGGGTGCGGCGGCCCGAGGACGGCGTCTCCGTCCTGCGGCTCGCGCTCGACGTGCACGACCCGGTGCAGCGGGCGCGCGTCGAGGCCATGTTCCGCGGTGCGTACGCGGTGCGCCGCGCGCTCCAGCGTGACGTCCGCCAACGCGCGTGGGCGTACTGGGCGGCACCGCACGAGCGGGCGCGGGATGCGGTCGCGGTGCGCGAACGGCTCGGCCTGACGCGGACGGCGCTCGAGCACGCGGCGTACGATCACCTCGACGCGGCGCCGCACCTGCGGCGGTCCGTGACCAAGGCGCTGGCGATGCACGTGGCCGATACGGTGTGGACGCCGGTGGAGCGCCACCTCTTCGGCGACGCGCGCGGGCGGCGCGCGGGCATGCCGCGCGTGGGGCGGTGGTACGACTTCGTGCGGCTGCCCGGGCGCGCGCGGTCGCACACGACGGCGAACAAGTGGGAGACCTTCCGCCTGCACGGCACGCTCGCCGGCCATCGCGCCGCATACACCGATGGCGCAGGCGACTTCGTCCAGCCGCGACGGATGCGCGCCATCCACGCCGACGGTTGGTGGAAGCACCCTGGCCCGCTGGCGATCGTGTTCACCGGCCTGGCGGACGGCACGCTGGTCCTGCCGGTCCGCCTGCCGACGGCGCCGTCGAACCAGCCGATCCTCGACCACCACCTCGCCGACCCGAGCCGGTGGCACAAGGTCGATCTGGTGCGGCGGCGGGATCCACAGGCGGCCGGCGGCTGGCGCTACGAGGCGCACCTGATGGTGCTGACGACGCCGTACGTGTCGCCGGCTGCCGCGGCGCGACGCGCACGCGCGGCGGTGGAGGCGAAGGAGCGAGCCGCCGGCGTCGACGTCAACGTCTCGAACATCACGGTGGCGTCGCACGAGCGCGGGGCGGCCGTGCGCGTGACGCGGCTCGAGCGCGACGCCACGCAGCAGCAGCGCGGAAGCCGGCGAGCGCGACGCGAGCGCCGACGCTTGCGCGCGCTCGATCGGTCGCGGCGCGCGATGAACCGCGCGCAGTACCAGCTGTCGAAGCGCCAGGCGAAGCGCGCGCGGCGGCGCGAGGCCGCCGGGCTGCCGCCGGTCGCCGTCATCCCCATGGGCCCGCGCCTCGCGCGCTCCGATGGCGTCCCGCTGCAGGGCTACCGCCGCGATCAGCTCTCGGCGAGCTACCGCCGCGGTCGCGCCGCGCAGGCCGCCGATGCCGCCGCGGCCGCGCAGGCGCGTCGCGCGCGGGCCCGCGAGGTGGCCGCCGACGTCGTCGCCGCACACGGGTTCCGGCTCGTCGTCGAGGACACGAGCATCGCCGCGTGGTCGCGGTCGTGGGGCCGGGCGGTCGCGGCGTTCTCGCCCGGCTTGCTC
The DNA here is from genome assembly GCA_002344285.1 of Myxococcales bacterium UBA2376. Lineage (GTDB taxonomy): Bacteria > Myxococcota_A > Polyangia > Haliangiales > Haliangiaceae > UBA2376. Next base: position 100,090 of record DDTA01000048.1, on the reverse strand, counting down.
GTCGCCGCGATCGATCGCGAGGCGCGCGCCGTCGCGGCGCGCGCCGTCGCGCAGGGTGGCGTCGAACGTGCCGCGACGCGCCCGACGGCGCTCTCGCAGCATTGCCCCTGCGGCGCCCGCGTTCCCAAGCGCCTCGCCGACCGCGTCCATCGCTGTCCGTCGTGCGGGCTCCGCGCCGACCGCGACGCCGTCGCCGCCGTGCTCGCATCGTTCGTCGCTTTCGCCGAGCGCGGCGTGCCGGCCTCGGCGCAGGTCGACTACGCCGCGACCTGCGTCGCGCTGCCGGCGATCCGGCGCGCTCTCGAATTTCCAGCTCCTGGGTGGCAAGACACCCTGTCCGAGTCAACCGGCCTCTCTGCACGTGAGGAGTGTCTCTTCACGGCGTGGACGCCCTCACCCGACCCGGTCGCGGTGGCTCGGCGAACCGCGGGCATGGCCCCGCGCCCAACCCTGGATGAGACGGGCTCGCGCCCGACCACGCCAGACCGGGCACGGATGCGAACCCGCAGGTCCCCTGCGTACGACCTCTGGTCGTACTTACGGGACACGTCTTAGCGCGCGTACTCGGAGGCGCGCGTCTCGCGCACGACGACGACCCGCACGCTGCCGGCGTAGCTGGCCTCGGCCTCGATGGCGCGCGCGATGTCCCTCGACATGACCAGCGCCTGGGCGTCGTCGACCTTGTCGTTCTGCACCATGACCCGCACCTCGCGGCCGGCCATCAGCGCGAACGACTTGGAGACGCCGTGGAAGCGGTTGCAGATCGCCTCGACGTCGTCGAGCCGCTTGATGTAGCTGGCGAGCTGCTCGCGCCGCGCGCCCGGACGCGCCGCCGAGAGCTGGTTGGCCGCGTCGACGACGTGGTCGAGCAAGGACGCCGCCGGCACGCCGCCGTGGTGCGCCGCGATCGCCTGGCACACGCGCGGCGACTCGCCGTGCTTGCGCGCGAGCTGCGCGCCGACCTCGGCGTGGTCGCCCTCGTGGCCGTGATCGATCGCCTTGCCGAGGTCGTGGAGGAGCCCGGCGCGCCGCGCCATCTTGACGTTGAGGCCGAGCTCCGCCGCCATGAGCCCGGCGAGGTAGCCGACCTCGACCGAGTGCGCGAGCAGGTTCTGGGCGTACGAGCTGCGCATCTTGAGCTGGCCGAGGAGGCGCACGAGCTCGGGGTGCACGCGGTTCAAGCCCAGGTCGAAGACCGCCTGCTCGCCGGCCTCGCGGCACACCTTGTCGACGTCCTTCTCCGCCTTCTTCACCACCTCCTCGATCCGGGTGGGGTGGATGCGGCCGTCGGCGACGAGCGACGCGATCGCCAGGCGCGCCACCTCGCGGCGCACCGGGTTGAAGCACGAGATCGTGATCGCCTCGCTGGTGTCGTCGATGATCATGTCGATGCCGGTCGCGGCCTCGAGCGCGCGGATGTTGCGACCCTCGCGCCCGATGAGCCGGCCCTTCATGTCGTCGGACGGCAGCGGCACCACGGCGACGGTCCGCTCCTGCACGAACTCCGACGCGTACCGCTGGATCGCGGTGGCGACGATGGTCTTGGCGCGGGCCTGGCTCTCGCGCTCGGCCTCGTCGCTGATCTTCTTGATCTCGAGGGCGGCGGCGGCCTGGGCCTGGGCGCGCACCTCGTCCTCGAGCCGCTTCTTCGCCTGGTCGGCGGAGAGGCCGGCGACCTCCTCGAGCTTCTTCTTGGCCTCGGCCTGCGCCGCCTCGGCCTTCTCGAGCGCGCTGTCGATCTGGCGCGCCTTGCCCTCGGCGGAGCGCTCGCGCTTCTCGACCTCGGCGGTGCGGCGTTCGAGCTCCTTGCGCGCCCGCTCGACCTCGCGCTCCTTGGCGACGGCGGCCTCTTCCTGCTTCTTCAGCTCGAGCTTGCGCCCGCGGAGCTCGTCCTCGAGCGCGGCCTTGCGCTTCTGGGCGACCTCCTTGCCCTCGATCTCGGCCGCCTTGCGCAGCTCCTCGGCCTCGGCCTCGGCGGCCTTGCGCAGACGCGCCGCCTCGGCGGTTGCGGCGTTCGCGGCGGCGGCGCCACCACCGGCGAAGACCCTGGCGAGGACGAAGCCGGCGGCGAGCCCGCCGACGACCGCGCCGACGACGATCAGCGCGTCCATCGCTTGGCTCCTTGGTGCGTCGCGAGCTCGGTGACGATGACGTCGACCGGCTCGTCGTGAGGGGCGCGCGGCAGCGCGTCGACGAGCTGCGCCTCGAGCGCGTACCCGACGCGGAGCGCATGTGTGCGCGGCAGGGTCGCGTCGTACCAGCCGCCGCCCCAGCCGAGGCGGTAGCCGCTGCGATCGAAGAGCAGGGCAGGGACGACGATCGCGGCGAGCTGCTCGAGCGGGATGATCTCGGCGTCGGGGGACGGCTCGGGGATCCCGAAGCGGCCGGCGGCGAGCGCGGCGGCGTCCTCGACGGCGACCTTGTGGAACACGAGGGTGTGGTCGGCGGCGGTGCGCGGGTACGCCAGCTCGATCCGGCGCGCCGCGGCGAGGGCGGCGAGCGGCGCCGTCGACAGCTCGCTGCGCATCGACGCGTAGAGCCCGATGACCGCGCCCGGCGCGAGGATGGGCAGCACGCTCCGGCTGGCGACCTGCGCGGCGGCGTGGGCGGCGGCGTGGCGGACCTCGTCGGAGATGGCGTCGCGGCGCGCGCGGGCGTCGCGGCGGAGCGTGGCCTTGTCGGACGAGGGATCGTGGATCGCCATGAGCGGCGGGTTCGGCGGAGGAACGAGCGAGATCACGCGAGGGCCCGGTAGCTGGCTTCCATCATGAAGTTGGCGAGCGGACGACGGACCTCGTCGGGGAGCGAGGCGAACCGGATTCCCATGCCGCCCTGGTTACCGGTCGACACGCGGACGATCTCGCCGCGGAGGAAGAGCGGCTGCATGTTGCCGGGAAGGCGCACCTCGACGACGCCGGCGGCGCCGGGCGAGTCGAGGAACTCGGCGGAGAGGAACATGCCGTGACGTGACAGGTCGGTGACGGTCCCTTCGATGGTGGCGGCCTGGGATCGATAACAAGCGGGCAACTGCACCGGCACGCGATACGCGCTGCGCTTCTCCGGCATGTCCGCGACATTATGGGCGGAACGGGTCCGGATCAATGGTCGCGAACGCCGGAGATCACGGCAGCTTGGGGAAACTCGTGGCCCCGACGCCGTGCCTCCCTTACCGCGTGGCTCTCCGATCCGCCGCGCGCTTCCCGCGGCCAGGCCCGCTTGCAACGATCCCTCCGATCGTGCAGAGTGCGGGACCTCGTGAAACGGGCCAAGGGCCCATAGCTCAGCGGTAGAGCAGCGGCCTTTTAAGCCGTTGGCCGAAGGTTCGAATCCTTCTGGGCTCACCACCCTGACCCCATCGTCTAGAGGCCTAGGACACCTGCCTTTCACGCAGGCGACACGGGTTCAAATCCCGTTGGGGTCGCGATTCAACGGAACGAAAGGGTCCTCGGCACCAGTCGCGCGCGATCGGTCGCCGGGCCCTACCCGTCGATCGGGAGGATCAGTCGGAAGCGTGTGCCGCGGCGCGGCGCCGACTCGACGAGGACGTTCCCGCCGTGGCCGCGGACAACGCCGAACACCGAAGGCAGGCCGAGCCCGGTGCCCCCGCTGCCTTTGGTCGTGAAGTAGGGCTCGAACAACCGGGCCTGCGTCGCTGCGTCCATGCCGATCCCCGTGTCTTCCACGACGAGCTCGATGTGATGCCCTGCTTCGCGTACGTGCAGTCGCAGCGCGTCGGCGCGTTTCAACTCCAATGAACGCGTCCGGATCGTGAGCGTTCCGCCGTCGGGCATCGCGTCGCGAGCATTGAGCACGAGATTGAGGAGCGCGTGATGCAGCTCGTAGCGAGTGCCGTGGAGAGTCCCCTTCGCCCGGCACTCGACGTTGAGCGTGATCCGAGCCTGGGTCAGCGGGCGGCGCACGGTCGCAACGATCTCGTCGACCAGGGCACCGATCTCGATCTGCGCTCGGGCCTCGGCTCCGCTCTGGCGGCGCGCGAAGTACAGGAGGCGCTCCGAGCTCTCGAGCCCGCGGCGCGCTGCGCCCAGGATGTCGCTGGCCATCTCGGTCCTGTCGTCTCCCCCTTCATCCGTTGCGAACGAGTCGCGCAGGAGCTCCGCGTTGGCCAGGACGATCATGAGCGTGTTCTTGAAGTCATGGACGATTCCCGCTGTCACCATCGCCACGAGATCCAGCTCGTGTAGCCGCTGCGCGCGTTCCTCGAGAGCGTCATGGTGCTCGAGGACGAGCGTCGTGCCACCGCCGAGCTCGATGCGATCGCCGGGTTTGAGCACCCGCTCCTCGCCAGCGAGCAGCGCCCGCGCGTTCACGGCAGTGCCGTTGCGGCTGGACATGTCCGCGACGGCCATGCGTCCACCACGGTGACGGATCTCGGCGTGCCGTCGCGACACCTCGACGCCACGGAGCTGGATCGCCACGTCGACGCCGCGGCCGATCATCATCGGCCGCGACAGATCGATCGGGAAACGCGTTCCGACGTCGTCGCCAGCGACGCAGAACAGTCGAGGCGTCGTCGAGAGCGGCGGCGGTCCAGTGTCGCGCGCGTTCTCCGCATCCGCGTTCCGGCCGACGGCGGTTGTCTCGATCGTCGGATGGCGCTCCCCGTTCCCCATTGCTGTCGATACTATCGCCGCGCATCTCCATGCTCCTCATCCCTTCCGGGTGACTCACGGGGAGCCTGGAGCGCCTGATCGAGCGCCGTGTGGCGCTCGTGGGGGTCGCCAGGTGCGCGCGGGTCTGTCATCGTATGCCGATGTACGACGATCCCGATGTGATAGCCTGCTTCGGCGACAACACGGACTTGATCGCCGACGTCGACCGTCGCGTCGAGCTCCGGTTCGGCGCCTCGGCGCTCGCCTGGGAAGGTGATCCGAAGACGTTCCAGTTCACGTATGTCTCGTCGAGCTCCGAGCGCTTGCTCGGCTACGCCGCGCGGCGGTGGATCGACGAACCCACGTTCTGGCCGGACGTCATCATCGCTCCCGAGGATCGAAACGACGCTGTCGCCTACTGCGCGCTCGCGACCACGCGCCGCGCCGATCACGTGTTCGAGTATCGTGCGCGCGCGGCGGATGGAGCCACGGTCTGGCTGCGCGACTACGTCCGCGTGCTCGTGGGGCCGCGCGGGATCGCGACGACGTTGCGCGGCATCATGCTCGATGTGACATCGGAGAAGCGTTCGTCTCGGACGTTCGATGCGCCGCCGAGCCTCCGGCGTCCGACGTTCGAACAGCTCTCGGCCATGACGTCGCGTTGACGAGGGCGTGCGTCGGGTAAGACGCTGCCTTCGTTACCGCTCTGGGGCGGGCGCCACGCCCGAAGGCGCAGGGCGGCCAGATCTGGATCGAGGTCGCCGACTGGCGGCCTTCGCGGCCGGCCCGCTCGAGCCCAACTGAGCGCGAGGCCTCCGGCGAACCGATCAGCCGGGCGTGCGGGTCGTGAGGCTGTCGACGGCGTGGACGGGGGCGAGGTCGCCCTTCATCAGGTGCGCGATGGCCCGGTAGACCAGGCGCTGGCTCTCGAGCATGGACTTGCCGGCGAAGACGGGGGAGACCACGTCGATCGTGAAGTGTCCGCCGCCGCCGGACACGGTGGCGCGGGCCTCGGGCACGTCGCGCTCGATCGCCTCGCGAAGCGCGTCGATGACGGAGCCCTTGAAGTCGGTGGGATGGGACGACATGGCGAGGTTGTAGCAGCTCGACCCGTCCCGGCGCGGCTGCGGCGGGCTGATCGCCCCCGGACGGGTGGGTTCACTGCGTTCGCCGGGCGGCCCGGGGCACGTGAAGGCTGAAGACGCAGCCGGTACCCGGGAGGTCTTGCACGTCGATATCGCCGTCGTGGGCCGCGGCGCCTCGACGCGCGATGAACAGGCCGAGCCCGAGACCGCTGCGATCGCGACTGTGCTGCTGGAACGGCGTCGTCATGGAGGTCACCACGCCCGCCGGCAGACCGCCGCATTGATCGGAGACGTAGATCCTCACTCGCTCGGCGGTCGCGTCGGCGCCGACGACGACGTGGCCCATGGCCGCGGTGAACTTGATGGCGTTCTGCACGAGGTTGACCACGATCGCGGACAGGATCTGCGGATCGCCATCGATCGCGAGCGCCGGATCGGCCGGAAGGATCACGTCGAACACCACGCCTTTTTGCCTGGCGCTGAGGGATGACGCGATCTCGATCTCCGCCGCGCTCGAGTTGCTCGAGGGCGAGACGATGCGACAGCGGCTGCGACGAGGGCCGCTCGACCTGCCGACCGCGCTCGGCTGCGCCGCCGCGGCGCTGGCGGCGCTCGCCGCCGCGCACGCGCAAGGCATCGTCCACCGCGACCTCAAGCCCGAGAACTTGTTCCTGACCCGAGCCGGCGTCCTCAAGGTCCTCGACTTCGGGCTCGCCAAGCGCGTGATCTCGATCGGCGCGCCGAGGTCGCGGGCCACCGAGGTGGAGACCGACGCCGGGATCTTGCTCGGCACGGTCGGCTACATGGCGCCCGAGCAGCTCCGCGGCGAGTCGGTCGATGCACGCACGGATCTGTTCGCCCTGGGTGCGGTGCTGCACGAGCTGCTCAGCGGCGAGCGGGCGTTCGCCGGTGCGAACAGCGTCGAGACGATGTACCGGATCCTCACCGACGTGGCGGCCCCGCTCGACGAGCTCGTGCCCACGGTGCCGGCCGAGGTCGCCGCCTGCGTCGAGCGATGTCTGGCCAGCGACCCCGCCGATCGCTATGCCTCGGCGCACGAGGTGGCCGCCGCGCTCGTGGCGGCGGCGCAGGTGGGCCCGGCCGGTGACGGCGTACCGGCGCCGCGGGCGCGCCGCGGAAGCCCGCCCACCACGAGATACGCGCGCAGCGGCGACGTCCACATCGGCTACCAGGTCGTGGGCGACGGGCCGATGACCGTCGTGATCGTGCCCGGCTTCGTCTCGAGCATCGAACAGCTGTGGGATGACCCCGATTGCGCGCGCTTCCTGAGGCGCGTCGGAGGGGGCGCGCGGCTGGTGCTGTTCGACAAGCGCGGCACCGGCCTGTCCGACCGGACCGTGGTCGAATCGAAGGCCCAGACGGTCGAGCACCGCAGCGACGACATCCGGGCCGTCCTCGACGACGTCGGCGTCGACCGGGTGGTGCTGCTCGGAATCTCCGAGGGCGCCTCGATCGCGATCCGCTTCGCGGTCACCTACCCCGAGCGCGTCGTGGCGCTGGCGCTCTACGGTGGCTACGCGGTGTTCCGTCCCAGCCCTGGCGTTGCCGCGCTCGCCGAGGCGGTCCGTGATGGATGGGGGACCGGCCGGACCCTCGAGGTCTTCGGCCCCAGCGCCGCCCTGGATCCGGCGAAGCGCCGATGGTGGGCGCGCTGGGAGCGGCTCAGCGCCAGCCCCGGCGCCGTCGCCACGCACCTCGAGGTGCTCACCCGCCTCGATGTCACCGCGCTCCTCGGCCTGGTCCGCGTGCCGACGCTCGTCCTCCACCGCAGCGGCGACCGCATCGTCCCGCTGTCCGCCGGTCAGTTCCTCGCCGACCGGATCCCTGGAGCCACGCTGAGCGTGCACCCCGGCGACGATCATCTGTTCATGCTGGGCGACGCCGATCGCCTCGCGCGCGACCTCTTCACGTTCATCACCGCCACCGGTGACCGGAGCCCGGCGCCGCGACCGGCCGCGGCGGTCGCGCTCGCCGTCACCTTCGCCGGCGACGAGCGCATCATCTCGGGGCCGTCCGCGCTCGAGGTCGTGGCGCAGGTGCTCGAGCTCGTGACGCGCACCGGCGGCCGCGCCGCCGTGCAACTCGAGGCGCCCGGCGCCGATCCCGTCGCCGGGCGCGCGCTCGCGTGCGCGCGCGGCGCGGTGGTCCACGCGGCGCCGGGTGACGTGCTCGTCACCGGCGAGCTGCGCGGCACCACCTGGGGGCACGGCTACGTGCACGAGGACCGAGGCATCCACGCGGCCGTCGACGGTGCGCAGGCGGTGCGGCTGTTCGCGATCCGCCGTGCGCCGTGAGCGTCAGCGGGAGGGGGATGCTCGCTGCGCCTGCGCGTCCGCTCTGTTAGGGTGACCGTTCGTGCACACGATCGTCACCCATCCCGGCGGCGCGCACAAAGACGACCTCCTCGCCGTCTGCGTGCTCGCGGCCATCCATGCTTGCCCTGTCGTCCGACGCGAGCCGACGGCCGCCGACCTCGCCGATCCGGAGGTGGCGGTCGTCGACATCGGCGGGGTCCACGATCCGGCGCGCTCGAACTTCGACCATCACCACTTCGCGCGCGATCACGCCCCGACGTGCGCGCTCAGCCTCGTGCTCGATCACCTCGGGTTGTACGAGGACGCGCTGCAGTTCTGCGACTGGCTGGAGCCCGCGGAGTGGTTCGACTCGCGCGGCCCCAAGAAGACGGCCGAGTGGCTGGGCGTGCCGCGGCGGGCGATCTCGCGGCTCAGCTCGCCGATCGACATGACCCTGCTGCGGCGCTTCGCCCAGGCGACGCGCCTCGAGCCGACGGATCCGCTCCACGTCTTCATGCGGATGGTCGGCGACGACCTGCTCTCGTACCTTCGCCTCGCGCGCGAGCGACTCGACCTCGTCGAGCAGCGCGTCGAGCGGTGGTCGATCCTGCACGACCAGACCACCATCGAGGCCCTGTTCCTGCCTCGCGACGAGGCCATCTCCGACGAGCCCAGCGCGATGCTCGGCGGCTACATCCGCGCCCGCAAGCTCGATCACGTGATCGCCGCGATCGTCTATCCCGATCGCCGCGGCGCGGGCTACGGCATCGGTCGATACGAGGACCACCCCGCGCTCGACTTCTCGCGCGTCGAGGCGGAGGCCGACGTCCACTTCGCCCACAAGAGCGGCTTCATGTGCAAGACGTCGGCGAGCGCCCCGGCGCGCTTGAAGGCGCTCATCGCGCTCGCCTGGCAGGGAGGCTGACGCGATGGAGATGGCACCGACCTGCGCGAACCGGACCGTGCCTGATCGAATGTGAGCGGCCCGCGTTCGTCTCGCGATCGACTACTGCTTCGTCGCGAGGCAGCGAAGGCACGTGGCCGAGCCATTCGTCAACGGTCTTCCGCTCCGCGGCACCCTCGACCGACAGTGCGTGACCCAGACGTCGTTCATCCGGATCATCACGCTGTGCACCTGACCGTCGTACTCGATGTTCTCTTTCATCGTCGCACTGTGCGTGATCAATGGCGCCTCGGCACGGAACATGAATCTCGTCGCGTGGGCGCGCTTCATGCGCTGCGACGTGAGGCGTGCTATGCGGTCGGCTCGCGACTCATCCGGCACGGGGCCGGGTCGGACCGCGCGCCATGCGTGCGCGGATGGACGTCATGCGTCTCCAGGTTCGGCCATGGAACACCACAACGCGCTCCAGCAGGTCACGCTGTCGCTCGGCAACGTCACCGTCTCCGGGTTCTCGATCTCCGGGCTCGCCACCTACGTGCAGGTGCCGTCGCTCGGCGTGTGCTTCGACCTGGGCGAGTGCCCGCTGTCGGCGCTCTCGATCGATCACGTCTTCTTGACCCACGCGCATGGCGATCACGCGCGGTGTCTGCCGCGGCACTGGCAGCTGCGGCGGATGCTCGGCAACGCGAAGCCCGCCGCGTACTTCTTGCCCGAGGTGATCCGCGTCGGCTGCGAGGGCTGGATCCGCGCCGAGGCGGCGTTCGAGGGCGTGCCCGACGAGGTCGTCGAGACGCCGGCGTTCCACGGGCTGGCCGGGGACGACGAGCTGGTCGCGCTGCCGCATCGCAAGGACCTGCGCGTGCGCGCGTTCCGGGTGCGGCACTCGGTGCCGAGCCTCGGCTACACGATCCTCGCCGCCAAGAAGAAGCTCAAGCCCGAGTACGTCGACATGCCCGGCGCCGAGATCGCGCGCCTGCGCAAGGCCGGGGCCGAGGTGCAGATCGATGTCGTCGAGCCGCTCCTCACCTTCATCGGCGATTGCGACGGCGCGACGCTGCTCGAGCAGGCGCACATCTGGGCGTCACCGATCCTGATCCTCGAGGCCACGTTCCTCGAGCCGGGTGAAGAGGCGCTCGCGGCGAAGAAGGCGCATACGCACCTGTCCGAGATCGCGGCGGCGCTCGAGGCGCTCGGCGAGCGCGTCGCCTGTCAGCACATCGTGCTCAAGCACTTCTCGATGAAGTACACGCGCGAGCGCGTCCACGAGCTGGTCGCCGCAGGGATCCCCGAGCGGTTTCGCGACCGGATCCGCGTCTTCCTCTGACGTTCGCCGCGGCGTTCGGCCGCTCAGTCAGGCAGCCGGCGGCCGGTGGCGGCGTCGAGCTCGACGTCCACCCATCCGCCTGGCGGATCCATCTCGGCCGAGAGCTGGATGCGATCGGCGGCCCGGCCGCGCCAGGTGATGCCGTCGACCGCGACGTTCATGCTGCGCCACTTGACGTCGAACGTGCGCTCGATCGCGACCACGTCGCGCCATCCGAGGACGTAGAGCACGTCGCCGTCCGCGGGGCCGAAGTGCCCGAACATGTCGTTGCCGAGCGAGATGGCGCGAACCAGGTCGCCCGAGTCGGGATCGACGAGCTCGACCGTGTGCTCGAACCCGATCGCGAGCACCTCGGCGGCCTCCCAGAAGATCCGCTCGCAGAACGCTTCGCTCAGCAGTTCGTGATAGGCGAGAGCGTCTCTCCAGAACGCGTCGCGGTTCTGCTGGAAGTAGGTGCGCAGGATCGACGCGGCCGACGCATCGACCGCGTCTCGCTGCACCATCGAGAGCATCGCCTTCGAGTCGGCCGCGTTCATGCGACCGACGCTTTCAGGTGCGTGGCAGCAACCGTACCCGTCGAACGAGACACGCACGGCGAACACGCGACCGTCGCTGTCGACGTCGAAGTCAGCGAACACGCTGCCGTCCTGCAGGGAGAGACAGAAGCGACACGGCCGGCTCGGCAGCATCGGTGGGAACAGGTCGATCTCGATGGCGCATGGTAACGCGCCGGGCGGCCCGTCGATGAGTACGGACATCCTCCTCCACGGGTGATCGCGCGGTGAGCACGACGCGCAGCTACCGCCTTGTGCTCGGGTTTGCCACCGAGACGAGCGGGAAAAACGGGTCCTCCGCGCGTACCATGTCGCGCGATGACGAACCGGTACGGCGCCGGCGGTGGCAGGACGGGCGGGCACGACGACGCCGGTGGCTCGCCGTCGTCGACCGGGCGATCCGGCGCGGCGCCCGGCAAGCGAACGCACACGGAGCGGTTGCCGGCGCAGCGCAAGGCCGGGGCCTCCGACGTGAGCGGCGGCGACTTGCCGGCGCCGCCGGTGGCGCCGTCGCCGGGAGACGCCGGCGGCGCCGGTGACGATCCGTTCGGGTTGCACCTGGCCGCCTCGGCAGCGGCGCCGCCGCCGGGCGACGGCGCGCTGCCGCCGGACGTCGCGGCCGAGATGGGCGGTGCGTTCGGCGCCGATTTCTCCGCCGTGCGCGTCCACGAGGGCGCGGAGGCCGAGTCGGTCGGCGCGCTCGCCTTCACGCAGGGGACCGACATCCACTTCGCGCCCGGCCAGTACGCACCGCACACGCCCGAGGGCAAGGAGCTCCTCGCGCACGAGCTCACGCACGTGGTGCAGCAGTCGCAAGGCGCCGTGGCGACCACGGGCGAGGTGGGCGGCGTGCCGCTCAACGACGATCCGGCGCTCGAGCGGGAAGCCGACGCCGCCGGCGCGCGCGTC
>DDTA01000048.1:5981-88380 GCA_002344285.1 Myxococcales bacterium UBA2376 | reverse complement strand
CGGCGCGCCCGCCGGCGCGGAGTTGCTGACCGTCGGCGCCGAGGACGCGCCCGAGCCGCCGCTGCAGGCCAAGACGAACGGCAGGCCGATCCAGCGCAAGGAGGAGTACGTCGCCTACAAGATCCACGTCGACGCGACCCTGACCCAGGACGAGTACAAGCAGGTGGCGATGCGCCAGGTCTTCGGCGGCGTCATCGACAAGGTCGAGTGGAAGAACCTGAAGGACTCGTATGGTCCCGACGGGAGCCCGTACACGCTGCACGTCGCCACCTCGCTGCTCAAGCGGCACCGGGGGCAGACCAGCAAGGACAAGGGCATCAGCGTCGGCGACGACGGCAAGATCGCCGGCGCGGAGGACCGGGCCAAGACGTTCCACGGCGGCAAGAGCTCGGACCAGAAGTCCGCGCTCATGGACGAGATCGATCGCCGCTACTTCGAGGCGATCGGCGACAAGACCGGCACCAAGATCAAGGCGGGCGAGAAGGGCAAGGCCGAGCTGTGGAAGACGATCCGCGACGAGGTCCTCTTCCAGCACGAGTACATCGCCAACCTGCCGCCCAAGGTGAAGGAGCTGATCAAGTTCGGCATCAAGGGCAAGGAGCTGAAGCCGGAGGACTACGATCGGCTGTTCGCCCTGGCGAAGAAGATCGAGCGCATGCCGCCGGGGCAGGTCGCCGACTACGCCAGCAAGGTGACCGCGACCACGACGGACCTGGACGAGTTCGAGGCGTCGCTCGACCACTACCTCGAGGAGATGGCGCAGCGTGAGAAGGACGGCGCAGAGCGCGACACCGTCAAGACCAAGCTGACCGGCCTCGAGGAGGTCTACAAGCACTACAAGGAGTGGAAGGCGTATCCACGCGGCAAGCGCGCCAACTACAAGGACCGCGTGCTCAAGGTGGAGCTGGAGAAGGAGCTCCAGGCGCACGGCTTCGCCGGCATCGACGAGTTCGAAGAGTTCATCCGCCGGTTCTTGCGGGCGTTCGAGAAGGAGTCGCAGAACATCGCCAAGGACCTGCTCGGCAAGTACGCCGGCAAGCTGTTCAAGGAGCAGGAGCGCTACCAGAACCCGGCCGAGATCTCAGCGCTCTACCAGAAGCTCGCCGGCGTCCGGAAGGACTACGCCGAGTTCGAGGTCAACGCGAAGATCTGGAACGAGTGGGTCAAGACCAAGGACGCCCATCGCATCCCCGGCCAGGGCCACATGCACCCGAAGCACACGCGGGCCGAGGCCGAGGAGGCCAAGCAGAAGGCCGAGGCCGCCAAGGCCTCCGCGGCGTCACAGGTCCACGGCATGTCCGGCGATCACCCGATCTTCCAGGAGGACGGGCTGCCGCTGGACAAGCGCATCGACAAGGCGGCGCTGGCCAAGGCCAGTGAGTCGGAGCTGGGCGGCATCATCCAGGGGCACATCAACACCCGGATGAAGGACATCGGCGAGGCGCGCGCGGAGATCGAGGGCAACACCGACGTCATCTACAAGCTCGACAAGCTGTTCCCGCACTTCTACGCGCAGCAGGGGATCCAGCCCGGATCGATCCACGACCAGATCATCCAGGACAAGATGAAGGAGGACGCGGTCATCAAGCTCCTCAAGGGCATCGCCGTCGCCATCGTCGCGGTCGCGCTCGCGGTGATCACGTTCGGCGCGGCGACGCCGGCCATCATCGCCGCCGGCGCCGGCATCGCGGGCGCCGGGCTGAGCGTCTACATGGCGCTTGAGGAGTACAAGGAGTTCGCGCAGCAGCAGGACCTGGCCGACGTCGGCTTCGCCGACGATCCGTCGATGGTCTGGCTGGTGATCGCCGTGGTCGGTGCCGGGCTCGACATGGGCGCCGCGGTCAAGGCCATGAAAGCGCTCGGTCCGGCGGCCAAGGCGCTGAACGCCGGCGGTGACGTGAGCGAGTTCGCGAAGGCGGTCAAGGCGCTCGAGGAGGCCGGTGAGATCGAGGCCAAGGTCGCTCGCGCGGCCGAGAAGGCGGCGGCCGCGAAGCAGGGCTACGCCGAGGCCTCGAAGGAGCTCGGCAAGGCGCTGGGGAGCAAGCTCTATTCGTTCCCCGGACCGCTCCTCGACCCCGAGGTCTATGCCGCGGTGGTCAAGATGGCCCGCTTCGCGATCAAGGGGAAGCTGCACGACTTCGAGAAGTTCCTCGCCGAGCTGAAGGCGGCGCGCAACGCGGCCAAGATGGCCGAGCTCTCGCCCGAGGAGCTGGCCAAGGCCAAGCAGGCGTGGGAGGAGGCCAAGGTGCTCGAGGCCGCCGAGAAGGCGACCTACGACAAGCTCGGTAAGCTCATCCCCGACACCGCCAAGCTCGACGCGCTCGTCCTCAAGGCGGGCGACCCGGCCCGGCTCGAGCGGCTGCTCAAGCTCTTCACCGAGAGCGAGCTCGACGCGATCTTCGTCCACCTCAAGGACCCGCAGAAGCTCCTGCCGGTGTTCGACCACATGAACCACGCCACCGCCAGGAACATGCTCCTGGAGATGGCGTCGAAGGGGAAGATCGACAAGCTCAACAACTTCGTCGAGCGCGTGGCCGCGGGCGGCGCGCAGCTCGCCGAGACCGCGGCGGTCGGCTCCAAGTCGCTCATCATCGACTCGCAGGCCGCGATCGCGTTGATCAAGGACGCCAACGGCGTGGCGCTGCAGCCGGGCGAGAAGGCCTGGGTCGCGTACCTCAAGTCGCTGCCCGGCGACGTCGAGCTGCGCGTCGGCAACATGACGGTGGGCGAGATCCAGGGCGGCGTCATCAAGGTGACGGGCATGCCTCTCGACGTCGCGGCGACCGCGTCGCGCCAGGCGCCCGAGTACCAGAAGGCGCTGAGCGCCCTCGAGAGCGCCGGCGTGGGCGGAAAGGGTGGCTTCGCCGATCGCGCGGTGATCGCCGACGCGCTGTTCGCCAAGGTCGAGGCCGGCGTGACCCCGACCATCGCCCTGGCCGATCAGAACGCCGTGAAGAACCTGGCCCGGCTCGTCCCCATCGATGTGGTCAAGGCGGGCGGCTATCCCGGCCTGGTCAAGACCTACGGCGCGACCGGCTTCAAGGTGACGATCGAGGGCCGTGATCTCCTCATTCGACCCCTGCCCGGGGTGAAATAGGAGCCCGATGTTCGACGTGCTGCTTGCTCCTCTGCGGTGCCCGGCGTGCGGTAGCGACGCGCCGGAGGCCGAGATCCAGACGTACCTTCGCGGCGTGTCCGCAGACGGGTCGGCGCTGCGCGTCGGCGATCAGCTCGACGCGGCGGACCTGACCACCGAGAGTATCCTCGACGCCGGGTACGCGCTGGTGCAGGAACCCGACGTCGGCGGACCGATCCGCCTCCTCGACGTGTGGAGCTGTCCGTCGTGCCAGATCGAGCCGTGGGCGATGATCGAGATCGTCGACGGGCGGATCCGCGAGATCACCGCGGTGACGCTCGATCGACCGACGCTCCTCGCCGTGCACTTCATCTCCGAGACCAACGCGGCCATCCTCGCCGATTCGTTGCGCGGTGACCTCGAGGGCGAGGACGCCGTCGCCGTGCTACGCCGTCGCCTGTGAGTCACGCCGACGACGTCCGCCGTTGAGAGGGCGCGACGAGATCGTGTACGCTCGCCAGTCGGGGGTACGCCTTGTCGTCCAAGCTGGCCACAGGAGACTCGGAGCGCGACGTCGCGAGCGGCGAGCATGCGCTCGCGTCGCCGGGCAAGCGCAGCCTGAGCGAACGCCTCCCGGTGCAGCGCGCAGCGGCGCCGGCGGCGGCGGTCCCGGTGCTGGAGGCGCCCCTTTCACGCCGCGCAGCGACCGAGGATCCGTTCTGGTTCGCGCCCGGCCCCGCCGCGGCCGACGCCGATCAGGCCGTGCAGGCGCGCGGCGCGCTCGACCAGGGCGTCGATGTGCAGGCGGTCGCGGCCGAGGGCGTCGCCGGCGCCGGCGGATCGCTGCCGTTCCTCGACACGATCCAGGCGTCGTTCGGCCGCCACGACGTGTCCGGCGTCCAGGCGCACGTCGGCGGCGCCGCCGGCGACGCGGCCAGGACGATCGGTGCCAGCGCGTACGCCACGGGAAACAGCGTGGCCTTCGGGGCGTCGCCGGATCTCGAGACCGCCGCGCACGAGGCCGCGCACGTCGTCCAGCAGCGCGCCGGCGTGCAGCTCAAGGGTGGTGTCGGCGAGGCCGGCGACCTGTACGAGCAGCACGCCGACGCCGTGGCGAGCCGCGTGGTGCAGGGGCAGTCCGCGGAGGGACTGCTCGACCAGCTCGCCGGCACGGGGGCGAGCGCCGCGGCGGCGGCCCCGGTTCAGCGCAAGCTGAACATGGTCGCCGGCTACACCGAGGCCCTCAACTGGAGCAGCGAGGCGCAGGAGCTCATCACCCAGTACGACGCGCTCGTCGAGCTGGTCGAGGAGCTCGAGGGGTTGCGGCCGCAGATGGTCGGCCGCACCTTCCAGAAGCGGCGTTCGCAGATCAACCAGCTGCGCGCGTTCCTCACCGCGCTCGAGCGGCAACGCATCCCCAACGACAAGACGGTCCGGGAAGCCCGGACCGCGGAGGTCGTGGCCAAGCTGACGCATGCGCGCAACGTTCGCGCCGGCGTGCTCACGCGACTCGGCCGGGCCGCATCGGCCGCGCAGGACGACGAGCTCGACGCGCCCGATGCCGAGCACGACATCGTCGATCCCACGGTCTGGGAGACGCCGAGCGGCGACACCCCGACGCCGGAGCTCCCTGCCATCGGCGGCGGCAACTCGACCGCCACCGCCACCGACAACAGCACCGCGCTCGTGCCGTACGAGCCGCCTCCCGAGGCGGAGCCCGAGGAGTCACTCGCGTCCCAGGCCGTGCAGGCCGTGGAGTTCACGATCATCGGGCTCGACAAGCGCAAGCTCTTCGACGATCGCAACGGCCGGCTCGGGTCGGCCACCAGCGAGGTGGGCGGCGGGCTCAAGGCGTCGGGCGGCGACGGCCTGCAGGGCGAGCTCAAGGGCAAGCTCAAGCTCGTCGTCGGCAAGTCGGGTGAGCACACCAGCGCGCCGCTCGACCTGCTCGCGCTCGCGTCGGGGCCCAAGGTCCAGGTCCGCGCCAAGAGCGAGGCGATGGTGGGCGGCAAGGCCGAGGCCAGCGGCGAGGGCTCGATGAGCGTGAGCCGCGAGGGCGTGAAGGGCAGCCTCAAGGGCACCGCCAGCGCGTTCCTCGGCGGCTCGGTCGAGATCGCGCCGCAGGTTCGCTTCGTCGACGCGGAGGGCACGCCCCTCGCCGCGATGACCGGCATCGGCGGCCTCACGTACGGCGTCGGTGGCAGCTACGAAGGGCTGATCGCCGTCGAGGGCTGGACCTTCAAGTTCAGCTCGAAGGGCAAGATGTCCGCCGGCCTCGGCCTCGCCTGGGGCGTGTCGGCCGAGATCGACGCCGGCGCGCTCAGCGCGAAGCTCTATCACGCGATCGTCGGATGACGACCACCAGCCACTTCGATCGCGACCTCGGCATCTCCCTCGAGCGTCCCTCCGACTGGCAGGTCGGACGCACCGACGACTTCACTGTCGTGCTGCTGGCGCCGCCGATCACCGGCTATCGCTCGAACCTCGGCTTCTCGCGCGCCGACCCACCGGCGCTGACCCCGGCCGTGCTCGAGGCGACGCTCGCGACGGCGCGCGCCCAGCAGCACGACGAGTACCCCGGCTTCGTCGAGCTCGGCGAGGTTCGCTTCGTGCAGGATGGTTGTCCGGCCGTGCTCCAGATCTACCGGTGGCAGCCGCCGGACGTGCCCGAGCCCTTCACCCAGGTCTTCGGCCTCGTGCTCACGACCGACCATGGGCTCCTCGAGATCAACGGCGCGACCCTGATGTCGCTCGAGGGGCAAGCGCTACCGGCCTTCGAGGCGATCGTGCGCTCGATCCGGTTCATCCCGCCCGAGCGCTGACGGCGCGGCGCCCTCAGCCGCGCATGAACGCGACGATCGAGTAGGTGCCGGCCGAGCCCGGCATCTGGCCGTCGATGGACGCGAACGGCATCTCCCAGTCGACGCGATGGGACTTGCCGTCGACCAGCGAGCGATCCTGGGCCTCGATCGTGATGACGGTCCCGGCCTTCATCGCGGCGGGGTCGCCGAAGACCTCGTTGAACATGAAGATGACGGCGACCTTCTCGCCCTTGCCGGCCGACACGCGCGGCCGCGAGATCTGGCTCTGACCCTTGAAGCGCAGCTCGATCGAGTCGCGGCCCCACGACGAGTTCTTCTCGTCGACGGTGAGCGTGACGTGGAACGACGGGTTCTTGCTCTTGAGGGCCTCGGCGATGAACCCGCGCGACGCGCCGGTCGCCGTGGGCAGGAAGCGGAGCAGCTCGGACGGGCTGCACTGGTTGGCCGCGTCCTGGGACGGGAAGTCCATGTGGGTGGCCCCGGCGGCCGCGAGGATGGGGATGTTGCTGTCGTTGACCACGACGGCGTCGTTCGGCTTGGCGTCCTGGATCGCGATGCCCTTGTTGGTCGGGTTGCCCTTCTCGTCGCTCTGGACGATGCCGTCGTCGAGCTTCATCGACCAGGGCAGCTGCCAGTTGAAGGTCTTGAGGTGGAGCAGCGCGGCGTCCTTCTTCGCCGAGATCGACGTGACGAAGCGATCCTCGCCGCGGGTCTCGGTGAGCTTGCCCTTGCCGACCACCGCCGGGAACACCGATTTGGGCTTGTCCTTGAACGTGACCGAGACGCTGGACAGATCCTTGTTGAGCGTCTGCGGCTGCGAGTAGAAGGGCGGCACGGTCGCCTGGTCGAGTTGACCGTCCTTGCCGATCTCGCCGGCCGCGTCGCGCATCTGGCCCAGGTCGGTGCGCTGCTCGGCGACGATCGCGCCGTCGGGCTTGCCGCCCTCGCGGTAGACCCCGACGCGCGAGGAGCCGAGGAGCGTCTGGATCGGTCCGACGTCGATCCGGCCCTCGGTGAGCGGCTTCACCATCGACACCTCGGCGGTGAACGAGATGAGCGGCGATTCGAGGCGCACCTTCCCGTCGGACTTGGACGGCGTCACCGCGCCCGCGGCGTCGGGCTTGCCACCGGACACGGTGAAGTTGCCCGCGGTGAACTCGTCGCCGGCGGCGGGCTTGCTCTCGGCCGGTGGTTCGCCTGGCTTGGGATCACGGGCGATCGTGCCCACGCCGCCGCCGGTCACCTGGGCAGGTCGACCCGCCATCATCGCGTCGGCCGCCGTGTCGGCCTCGCGCTCGAGCGCGTCGCCCGGGGACGACACGGTGAGCTTGGGCTGGGGCGTCGCGGATGCCCCGCGCTGTTGCACCGTGTGGGCGACCTCGTGGGCCAGGAGCCGGGCGCCGTCGTCGGTGCCCGGCTCGTAGGCGCCGGCCCCGAAGTGGATGTCGCGCCCGGTTGCATACGCGCGCGCGTGCAGGGCGTCCGCTGCCGTCGCCGAGGCGGCGCCGTCGTGAACGCGGACGTCGCCGAGATCGGCGCCGAGAGACGCTTCGAAGCGCGCGCGCAGCCCGGACGGCAGCGGCTGACCGGTCGAAGCCGCCGCGCGATGGACATGGAGCGCGAACGGATCGTCACCTTCGACCGTCGTCGCCTTCCGCATGATCGAACCGGTGAGGAAGCCGTGGCCGCCGAGCCCCGTGTCCGCGGGCGCGGCGTCGCGCCCGGCGAGCTTGGCCGTCGCGGTGACCTTCCCCGGGGCCGGCGAGCGCGGCGCGTCGATCTCATCTAGCGCAGGATCGACATCGCGACGGCTCCGATCGAAGGCCACGCCAGTACCGTAGCATACTTTTTCTGAGCCCTGAGTAAGCGTGGTGATGGCCGTCAGAACGCGCCCTGGACGCCGACGGCGCCGGGTGCGATCACCGGCGTGATCTCGCCGCGGCTCTGGCCCCGGCCTTCCTTCAGGTAGAGCCAGGTCACGGCGCCGGCGCCGACGAGGGTGAGCGCCATGCTCACGTCGGAGAAGCGGGCGTAGCGGGCGCCGGCGTCCTCCGCGTCGGTTAGCGCGGGATCCATGGGCGTGACGCCGGCCTCGGCCGCGCGATCGTCGAAGCGGGACTGCTCGCGCAGCGCGAGCGCGCCGAACGCGCCCCACGAGACGAGCGCGGCGCCGGTGCCGGCGGCGGCGATCCAGACCCAGCGGCGGTTCGTGGACGGCATGTCCGCCACGTCGAGCTGGAGCGGCGCGTCGCTGCCGACGGCGACGCGGGTGCGGAACGTCGCGCGCCGGGGCGCGGTCACCTCGACGGTGCGATCGCCTTGCTCGAGGTCGATGGGGGCGGCGAGGGGGAGCGTCCCGACGACGCGGCCGTCGACCACGACGCGCGCGCCGCGAGGGGCGCCGCTCACCGAGAGCGGCGCGGGCGCCTTCGCGAGCTCGACGTCGAGGCGGTAGTCGTCGCCGCGTGCGGCCGGGACCTCGACGGTCGCGGGGCGATGGCCCGCGGCTCGCACCTCGAGGGTGACGGCGCCGGCGGGCAGGGCGAGCGCGTCGGCCTCGCGCGGGGCGGGCGCGTCGCCGAGGAGGACCTCGGCGCCCGGCGCGTTGACGGTGATCGGGACGAGGCGGCGCAGCGTCACCGCGAGCTCGACCGGCTGGGCCCGCGTTGCGACGAAGGTCTGGCGCTCGGTGACGTGGCCCGGCGTGCGGAGCTCGAGCGTGTGCTCGCCGGCCGGGACCGTCGCGGTCTGCGGCGCCGCGCCGAGCTCCGTGCCGTCGAGGACGACGATCGATGGCGGGGCCGGCGTCGCGGTCGCCGCGGCGACGGTCACGGTGAGCTGCGACGGCTCCTCGACGAGCGCGCGCTCGACGGTCGCGGTCTTGCCGGCCTCGATCGTGACGCGCTCGGTGAGCTTCTTGTGGCCCGGCCGCTCGACGACGAGCTTGTACTCGCCGGGGAGGAGGCCGCGCTCGCAGACGGGCGCCGCGGTGCAGAAGACGCCGAGCGACTTGCTGTCGAGGTAGACGGTGGCCGCGTCGTCGGCGGTCGCGCCGGTGATCGTGAGCGCGAGCCGGGTCGTGCGGACCGCCTGGAGGTTGGCGACGATGCGCTGGGCGGCGCGCTTGTTCGCGCTCCGCGGGCCCGCGGCGATGAACGCCTCGTACGCGGCGAGCGCGCCCTCGAAGTCGCGCATCCCGAGGCGCGCGGAGCCGCGCAGCTGCAGGAGCTGGAGGTTGCCCGGCGCGAGCGCGAGGCCCTCGTCGATGACCGTCGCCGCCTCCGCGTAGTCGCCGTCGGCGATGAGGCGGGCGGCCTGCTTGCGCTTGGCCGCGGCGGCGCGGGCATCGTCGGCAAGGGCCGGTGGGGTAGCGACGAGGAGAAACGCGAGCGCGAGGAGACCCGTGCGCGTGATCGCGCCGACGCGAGGCGGTGCCGTCATCCGAGCGTGAGCGTCGCACCTCGGCCTCGACGCGCTCAAGTGTTATCGTAGCCGCCGCATGAGGGTCTGCTCCCAGTGCTGGCAGCTGCTGCCGGCGAGTGCTCCCGCGTGCCCTCACGACGGCGCCGCCGCGACCGAGACGGCGACGTTGCCCGCGGGCACGCTGGTCAACGGCTATCGCGTCGTGCGGCTGCTCGGCGAAGGCGGCATGGGCTACGTCTACGAGGCGACGCACGAGGTGCTGCGGCGCCGCACGGCGATGAAGTTCCTCCGCCCCGAGTTCGCCGCCGAGCCCGAGGTGATCGCGCGCTTCACCCAGGAGGCGCAGGCGGTCAACCTCGTGCAGCACGAGCACATCGTCAACATCTACGACATCGGCGACGCCGCCGACGGCAGCGTGTACTTCGTCATGGAGTACCTCGAGGGTCAGGACCTCTCCGAGCTCCAGACCGGGCGCGGGCTCGAGCTGCCGCTCCTCCTCCACATCTACGCCCAGGTGCTGCGCGCGCTGGTCGCCGCGCACGGCAAGCAGCTCGTCCACCGCGATCTCAAGCCGGCCAACGTCTTCATCACCCAGCGCGAGGGCAACCCGTACTTCGTCAAGCTCCTCGACTTCGGCATCGCCAAGCTGCGCGACGGCACCGCCAAGGCGGTCACGCGCGAGGGCGCGGTGATGGGCACGCCGAGCTACATGAGCCCCGAGCAGATCCAGGGCAAGGCCGTCGATCACCGCTCCGACCTGTTCACGATGGGCGTGATGCTCTACCGCGCAGCGACGGGGCAGGCGCCGTTCCGCGGCGAGGGCTTCGGCGAGCTGGCGGCCGCCATCCTCGGCACGGAGCCGCGACCGATCCGCGAGGTCGCGCCGGCCGCGAACCTGCCGGCGTCGCTCGAGCGCGTGATCCAGCGCGCGATGCGCAAGAAGGTCGAGGACCGCTACCAGTCGGCGGCCGAGATGCTCCTCGATCTGGAGAACGTCCGGCGCGAGGCCGGGCTCGAGGCCGGCGCGCTCGGCGCAGCAGTCGCGGGGATCGCGGGCGTGCCGGTGGCCGACATGGCGACGCGCGTGCCCGTCGCCGGGACGCGGCCGAGCCTCGGCGAGTCGCTGCCGGTGTTCCAGGGCGTGCCCGAGAAGCTGGTCACGCCGGCGGACGCCGCGGCGCCGGCGACGCGATCGAGGACCGGTCTCTACGTCGCCGGCGGCGTCGCGGTGGCGGCCCTCGCGGCGGTCGTCGTGCTCGTCGTCGCCGGCGGTGGAGGCGGCTCCTCGGCGGCCGCGCCGTCGCGCGATCCGTCGGCGAGCACGGCGAGCGCCGCGAGCGCCGCGAGCGCCGGGTCCGCGCCCGCGGCGGCGGACGACAGCTTCGCCGCGCTGCGCGCACGAGGCGACGCGACGGCGCTGCGGGCCCGCGCCGAGTCGCAGCTGGCCGCCGAGTTCGAGCGCGACGCGGCCACGCAGGGGCAGATCGTCGCCGCGCTCGAGCTGGTCGGATCGCCGCGCGGCGCGCCGCTCCTGTATCGCGCGCTGTCCGGTGGACCGGACCTCCGGGTCCGCGCCGCCCGCGCGCTGCGCTCGCTCGCCTTGCCGGAGGCGGCGCCGCGGCTACGCGCGGCGATCGCGGGCTCGGGCGACCGGGTGCGCGTCGAGCTCGCCGCCGCGATGGCGGTCCTCGGCGACGCGGACGCACAGACGCTGCTCCAGTCGGCGCTGGCCGACGACGCCACGTCGCTCACGGCCGCCGCCGCGCTCGCCGAGATCGGCAAGGGCGAGCCAGCGCGCGCGCGTCTCGCCGCGGTCTACGCCGACACGCCGCGGGGGCGCGAGCGCTGGCGGATCGCCGCCGAGGGCCTGGCCCGGCTGGGAGATGCGCCGGCGCGCGCCGCGCTCGCCGAGGAGCTGGCGCAGGCCGACGCGCCGCGCGCGATCGCGGCGGCCGTCGCGCTGGTGCGGCTGGGTGACGCCGGCGGCCGTGGGTACCTCGAGCGCGTGGTGGCCGACGCGAGCTTCGCCGCGCGCCCGGCGGCGGCGCTGGCGCTGGCGCGCGCCAGAGGCGCCGATGCGCTCGCCTTCGTCGCCGACGGGCTCGCCAGCCCCGACGCCGACACGCGCATGACGGCGATCGCTGTCGTCGCCAACCTCGGCGCGCCCGCCGCCGGTCACCTCGACGCGGTCGCCCGCCTCGCCGACACCGACCCCGATCCTCGGGTCCGGATCGTGGCTCGCGCCGCGCTCTGGGCCGCCGACGCCTGAAAGGGACCCATGAGCGACGATCGCAACAAGCCTTCGAAGGACGACGCCACGGTTCGCCTCTCGCCGACCCAGCCCGCCGCCCCGCCCGCGGGTGGCCCACCCACCGCGGCGCCGCCGCTCGCGACGCCGAGCACGACCCAGATGGCGCGCGCGTGGAGCGAGGCGAGCGCGCCCGACCGCCACGTCGGGCAGGTGCTGGGCGGTTACGAGGTGCTGCGCAAGGTCGCGGAGGGCGGCATGGGCGTCATCTACGAGGGCCGGCACGCCAAGCTCGGCCGGCGCGGCGCGATCAAGGTGCTCAAGCCCGAGTACTGCCAGTCCGAGGACGTCGTCGAGCGCTTCTACCAGGAGGCGCGCGCGGTCAACGAGATCCACCACGAGAACATCGTCGACATCTACGACTTCGGCCGCGAGGCCGACGGGCGCGTGTTCTTCGTCATGGAGTTCCTCGAGGGCGAGTCGCTGGGCGCGCGCGTCTCGCGCGGGCCGCTCTCGTTCGCCGAGGTGATGCCGATCTTCGAGCAGGTCGTGCGCGCGCTGAAGGCGGCGCACGAGAAGGGCTTCGTCCACCGCGATCTCAAGCCCGACAACATCTGGCTCAAGCGCCGCGACGACGGCGGCGTCGACGTCAGGCTCCTCGATTTCGGCATCGCCAAGCTGGTCGGGCTCGAGGGCGCCAAGGAGAAGCTGACGCGCACCGGCGCGATCATCGGGACGCCGACGTACATGTCGCCCGAGCAGATCAACGGCGGCCCGACGATCGACGGCCGCACCGACATCTACTCGCTCGGCATCATCCTGTACGAGCTGTTCACGGGGACGACACCGTTCCAGGGCGAGGCGCTGGCGGCGATCATGATGGGGCACCTGTTCAACGAGCCGCCGCCCTTGACCGGGCTGCCGCCGGAACTGGGCGTGCCCGATGGGGTCGCGCAGATCGTCGCGCGCATGCTCGCGAAGGAGCCGAACGAGCGCTACGCGTCGGTCGGCGACGTGCTCTCGGATCTGCGCGCGGTGGCGCAGAACCGCGAGCCGACGGTGGTGAGCAAGCTCGATCGCGAGCGCCCGCGCAGCCTCGCGACCGGCGCCCCGCGCACCGCGCCGTCGGTGACGACGCCCGTGGCCCCGGCGCGGCGGCGCGCGTTCGTGGTGCCCCTCGTCGCGGTCGGCGTCATCGGCGCGGTGGTGGGCGGCTACGTGCTCACGCGCGGCGACAAGCGCGCGACGCCGGCGCAGCCCGACGTGGTCCGGCCCGATCCGGGCCCGGCGCCGGGGCCCGCCCCGACGCCGCCGGCGCCGCCGGCGCTCGACCTCGATCAGGTCGGGCGCGACGCCCGCGTCGTGCTGCGCGCGTCGCTCGGCGACAGCGAGCCGCAGGTGCGCGTGCACGGTACCGACGGGGTCGCCGCGGTCAAGGACCGCGAGAGCGAGCCCCGGCTCCTCGAGCTGGTCGCGACCGACCCCGACGCGCTCGTGCGCGGTCACGCCGCGTCGGCGCTGGGCGCACTGGGTGTGACGGCGGCGAAGAAGCCGCTCACCGCCGCCGAGAAGCAGGCCGAGCCGGCGCTGCGGTCGTGGTACGCGGGCGCGCTGGCGCGTCTGGGCGATCGCGACGCGCGCAAGCGCCTCGTCAAGTACGCCAAGGACGACGAGCTCGCGGTCGCGTTCCGCGCGGCGCTCGTGCTCGCCGATCTGAGCGAGGGCGGCGACCGGGACGCGATCGCGGCCCTCATGCGGCTCGCGGCGCGCGAGGCCGAGCTCAACGACGTCGCCCCGTACGCGGGCGCCGTCCTCCTCGGCAAGCTGGCCGCGCTCCGCGAGGAGCGCGCGCGCACCGTGCTCTACCAGCTCCTCGAGGACAAGAACGAGCGTTCCCGGCTGGCCGCCGCGGAAGGGCTCGCCCGCCTCGGCGACGAGGCCGCGCTGGCCCCGCTCAAGCAGACGCTCGACGACCCGGCGTCGCCCAACCGGCTGGTCGCGGCGGTCGCGCTCGTCGCGCTCGGCGACTACGCCGGCTACGATCTCCTCACCGAGAAGCTGAAGGACCCCGACCCCGAGCTGCGCCGGCTCGCCGCGCGCGGCCTCGGCGAGATCGGCGAGGTCGACAGCGCCGACGAGCTGGTGGCGCTGCTCGCCGACCCCGATCGCACCGTCCGTGTCGCGAGCGCGGTCGCGCTCATCTTCATCGTCGGGCTCGATCCCAAGCTGCTCGCGCAGGCGTCGGTCGACTGGGCCAAGGGCGCGCTCGACTCCGAGGACTGGGCCGTGCGCGCGGCGGGCGCGGGCGTGCTCGGCGACATGATCGAGGAGGACGCGGTGCCGCTCCTGGCCCAGGCGCTGGTCGACGAGGACGCCAAGGTGCGCCGCGCCGCCGCGCGCAGCGCGCGCAAGATGAGGACGCCGGCGGCGGCCAGGGCCATCGCCGACGCCGCGCTCGCCGAGAAGGACGCGGACGTGAAGGCGGATCAGGTGCGCGCGCTCGGGACGATCGCCGACATCGTGGCCAAGCCCGTGCTCGAGCAGCTGGCGCAGGACCCGGGCGCGGTCGGCGTCCTGGCGTCGGGCGCGCTCGTCGCCGTCGGCGACGCGGGCGGCGCCGGTCGACTGGCGACCGCGATCACCGACCGCCGCACCGAGGTGCGCGAGGTGGCGGTGGAGGCCTCGGTCATGGCGAAGAACCCGGTCGTGGTGCCCACGCTCGCCGTCGGCGCGCGCGACCGCTCGTTCGTGATCCGCTTCGCCGCCGCCGAGGGGCTCGTGAGCTACCAGGCCGAGCCGGCCGTGGCCCGGCCGGTGCTCGAGGAGGGGCTGGGGCAGCGTGACGTGAGCTTCCAGGCGCGCGCGCGCGCCGCGCTCCGCGCGATGGGCGTGGCGCCGAGCGGCGGCGTCTCGCCCGGCGAGCTGCTCGCGTCACCCGATGCGCAGGCCCGGGTGGGCGCGGCGCACGAGCTCGCGGCGCTGCCGTGGACCGAGGCGCGGCCGCTGGTGCGGCGCATGCTCGCCGATCCGGACGCGCGCGTGCGTGCCCGCGCGCTCGACGTGGTCGAGGCCGGCGAGGCCACGCAGCGCGCCGACGCGATCAAGCTGTACAAGCTGACGGTCGACGATCTCGACGGTGGCATCCGGGCTCGTGCGCGCGCGCGGCTGGCGCGGATGGCGCCCGTGACGCAGACCGCCGCGGTGACGCCGGCGCCCACGCCGGCCCCGGTTCCCACGCCGGTCCCGGTCGACACCCGCGCCGTGGACGCGGCGGCGGCCGAGGTGGCCGCGGCGCGCGACAAGGCGATGGAGGCAACGCGGGAGCTCGAGGCGATCACCGCCGAGGTCACCCTCGCGGTGGCCCAGCCGGCCGACGACGACCGCGCCATCCGCAAGGTGAAGGACCTCGCGCGCTCGGCGCGGACGGTGCGTGATCGCGTCAAGGCGGCGAGCGACAAGGCCACGGCCGCCGCCGTCGTCGCCGAGCAGGCGGCGCGCGCGACGCCGTCCCCCGAGGCGACCGAGCGCGCGACGCAGGCGAAGGCCTTCGCCGCCGAGGTCGCGCAGCTGAGCAAGGACGCCGTCGCCGCGTCCGACAAGCTCGACGCCCAGGCCGACGACTACGCCAGCTCCGAGACCGGCGACGTCGAGGTGCTGGTCGCGGCCGCGGACACGGCGATCGCCTCGGGCAAGCTCTCCGACGCCAAGCGCGACCTCGACAAGGCCTCCGATCAGGCCGAGGCGAGCGGTGAGTCGTACCCCGCGATCAAGTGGTCGTACGGACGGCTCTACGACGCGATGGCCAAGCGCGCCAGGAGCCCGGACGAGAAGATCCGCCTCTACGAGAAGGCCAAGGCGAGCTACGACGCCTTCGCCGCGCGCGGCACGGGGACCAAGGTGGCGCGGGCGCGCGAGCGCAGCGAGGAGCTGGTCGAGGAGCTCGCCGAGCTGCGCGGGGAGGCGCCGTGAGGGCGCTGGCCGTCGCGTTCACGTTCGCCGCCGGATGCTCGGCGCTCGTCGGCTTCGATCGGCCGGCGGAGCGTGGCGCGCAGTGCGCCGACGGCGTCGACAACGACGGCAACGGGCTCGCGGACTGCGAGGAGGCGAGCTGCGCCGACGTCTGTCTCGCCGCGTGCGGCGAGGGCAGCGGCGCCGACGGCAGCGTCCTCGATCCGGTGTCGGGGCACTGTTACCTCGCGTTCACCGCCGCGCGGCCCGTGCTCGAGGCCAACGACGCCTGCATGAGCCTCGGCGGTTACCTGGCGGTTCCGGATACGGGCGCAGAGGACGCGACGATCCGGGCGGTCGCGCCGCCTGGCGCGTCCCTGGGGATCGCCGACTTCGATCCGTCGCCGAGCTACGACTTCCGTCAGGTCACCGGGGACCGTCCGGCGCAGTACCAGAACTTCTCCGTCGGTGAGCCCGACGGCGTGGGTGACGAGCCGCTGTGCGTCAGCTACGACGGCGCCGCGCCGACGTGGCAGGACAACGACTGCGCCACCCCGCGGCCGTTCGTTTGCGAGGTCACCCCGCGTTCCTGCGGCGATCTGGTGCGCCAGCCCGAGGAGGAGTGCGACGACGGCAACGCGCTCGCCGGCGATGGCTGCGCGGCGACCTGCGTCGACGAGGACGAGTGCGCGATGGGCACCGACGCCTGTCATCCCGACGCCGACTGCCTGAACTTTCCGTGGAACCCCGGGCAGCCGGGGTACGGGTGCCAGTGTCGGCAGGGGTTCGTCGGT
Organism: Myxococcales bacterium UBA2376; assembly: GCA_002344285.1. Lineage (GTDB taxonomy): Bacteria > Myxococcota_A > Polyangia > Haliangiales > Haliangiaceae > UBA2376. Next base: position 72,069 of record DDTA01000048.1, on the reverse strand, counting down.
GACGGCTTCTCCTGCGCGGTGCTGCCGCCCACGCCCGTCTTCCAGCCGCGCGCGCCGATGACGCTCGCCGGTCTCGCCGGGTGCACGACCGACGTGCCGCGCCGTGGCCGCAAGATCGCCGTCGATCCCTTCGGCGCGCTCTACGTCGTCGTGCGCTGTGGCAACAGCGCGACCGTGATCGTCAGCGTCGACGCGGGCGCCACGTGGTCGCCGCCGCAGAACCTGGCGGTCAACGTCGACGAGGTCGCGGTCGTCGGCGTCGCTCCAGGGCGGGCGGTGGTCGCGATGGCGCTCGCCAACGGCGAGGTGATCGTCCGGCAGACCCGCGACTTCGGCATGACGTGGCACCCGCCGCGTCCGGTGTTCGCGAGCGTGGCCCTCCCACCGGGGATCAGCCTCGCGACCGACGGCAACTCGGTGCTGGTCGGGCTCCACCCGTCCGCCGGCGGGTACCGCGTGCAGCGCGCGAGCGATCCCGAGCTGTTCCAGTTCTCCGGGGTCGACACCACCGCGGTCGCGTTCGGGGACGTGCTGGTCGATCCGCAGGCGCCATCCCAGGTGTACGCGGTCGGTGACACGTCGAACCTGCACGTGAGCGTCAGCAGCGACGGTGGCGCGACGTTCGGCCCCGACCTCATGCCGGGCGGCGCGCAGCAGCTCTCGGACTGGGCCATCGGCGGCGGCTTCATCTACACCGCCGGACAGCTCAACGACGTGACCCGCCTTCCGGTCGCCGCCCTCGCGTCCGTCGAGGTCAGTGGTGGGCTGGTCGATGCCGCCGGGGGCGAGCGCACGATCGCCGTCGGCGGAGACGGCACCGCCTACGTGGCCTACACCGGCACGGCCGGCGTCGAGCTCGTGCGCTGGGCGGCGGCGCAGAGCGTCGTCGACCCGCCGCTGCTCGTCGAGCCGATGTCCGACACGCCCGCCATCGAGGTCGTCGGTGGCGCGCTCGTCGCGGCGGTCTATCACGCCCTGGGGGACCTCCGCTTCACGATCATCGACCCGTTCCCGCAGTGACGCGGCGTCGCGACGCGAGACCGCCACGCGACCATTGACGGCGCGGAGCCCAGATGGCAATCGTGCGGGGATGAGCACCGCAGGGCTCCCCGTCTCCGTTGCCGTCACCCGTCCCGACGGATCCATCGAGCACGTGCGGATCGGCACCGCCGTGCGCGACGGCGATGGCTTCCGGTTGACGTTCGGCGAGCTGAGGATCGGCGATACGCCCGGGTCGTCGTCGGCGTCGGGGGCGCGGCGGACGTCATCGGCGCCACCGGCGGCCCATGGCGGCATGGTCTTCCCACCGTACGGACGCAGCAAGGGCGCGCCGGTCGCGGGAGCGTCGCGGCAGGATCTCGAGTACTACGCGGGCGGTTGTCGGCGGACGCTCGATGATCCGTCCAAGGCGCGCTGGCACGACAAGGAGCGCCAGCTCCTGGCCGCGATCGAGGCCGAGCTCGCGCGGCAGGGCGACGGCGGCGGCGGCGGCGGCCGCGCCGAGGCGCGAGACAGCCGTCCGCCGTTCCAGGACGACGACGCACCGCCGCCGCTCGGCGATGACGACATCCCGCCGCCTTCGAGTGACGACGTGCCGTTCTGACGCGCGCGCCCACCGAACCCGTCCTCGCCGCGCGGTGTCGCTACGCCGCGTCTTCCTCGCGCAACCTGATCGGGCCGTACTGATCGGGGTACCTCCCGACCGGCGCCTTGGCCTCGTAGAAGGCGCGGATCCGGGTCATGTCGGCGGTGACGTCTCCCGTGAGCCAGATCGGCTCGCCCATCCCCGCGCGCTTGCGGCGGTAGTCGAGGTAGCCGGGGACGACGGGCACCTTCGCGCCGAGCGCGATGTGATAGAAGCCCGACTTCCAGTGCTCGGCGCGGCTGCGCGTCCCCTCCGGCGGGATCACGAGCGCCAGCTCGTCGCGGCGGCCGAGCTCGTCGATCATCGCCTGCACGACGTTGGTGGCGCGGCTCCGCTCGATGCCGACGGCGCCGAAGCGGCGCAGGATCGTCCCCATCGGGCCGCGCAGCCAGTCGTTCTTGATCATGAACGACATCTTCATGCCGACGCTGCCGGCCAGCGCGAGCAGGAGGACGCCGTCCCAGTTGCTGGTGTGCGGCACGGCGAGGCACACGTACTTCTTCTCCTCCGGCAGCGGGGTCTCGAAGGCCCAGCCGGCCAGGCGGAGCGGAAGCGATCGGACGGCGTCGAGGTTCACGGTGGCGATGGTACATGGTGACGTTCACGATCGGCACCGCGGTCGCCCGCGTCGACGCCGGTCGTCGGCGCCGACGCCCGTGGTCGACGCCGACCGAGGTCGGCGCCGGGGGCGCCGCGTTGTCAGGAGCGGCGGCTGTCGGTGATCGTCGTGGCTCCGTAGCGTTGGTGTCATGCGCACCAACCTCGTCGTCTCCACCATCGCATCCTCCGCGCTGACGTTCGCCGCTTGCGGCGGCGGGGGCGGCGGCGGCCCCAGCTCCGATCCCGTCGACGCGGCCGCCGCGCCCGACGCGCGCGCCTCGCCCGATGGCGGCGGGTCGAACGTCGACGCCGCGCCGGCGGCGTGCACCGCGCCCGCCAGCTTCGGCGACGTCGGCGCGCTGGCGGCGCAGGCGATCTTCGTCCCCGACGTGAACGAGGGCACCGACGACGGCGCGACCGACGACCTGCTCGTCATGTTCGCGCCGCTCGACGGCGGCGAGTCGCCCGACGTGATCGAGCTCCGGCTCTACGCCGGCTACGGCGCGTTCGCGGGCGGCGCGATCCGGACCGGCACCTTCGAGCTCACCGGCGCCGAGCTCGATCTGCTCGAGTGCGGCATCTGCGCCGGCATCCTCACCGACGCGACGGCCGAGGCCTACGCCGACGACTACCTCCCAACCGGCGGCACGCTCGAGCTCACCGCCGTCGGCACGGCGGCGGGGCAGACCCTGACCGGCCGCCTGAGCAACGTGACCTTCCGCCACGTGATCATCGACGAGGAGGGCAACACCATGCCCGCCGGCGACACGTGCGAGTCCACCCTCACCGCCGCGACCTTCTCGGCGACGCTCGAGATGGCTCCCGGCGGGCGCGAGGGCCGTTGAGGCCGGGCAGGCCGGTGCTCAGAAGACGCCGCCGCTTCCGAAGCCGACGCTGTGGACGCGGAACGCCGAGGGGACCAGGACGTCGTGCAGCGGACGGGTGGGGCTCTGGTGGGCCTCGCAGAACCAGATCTCGCCGTCGCTGGACGTGCGGACGTCGACGCAGTCGGCGCATTGATCGGCGGGCGGCGGATCGTAGAGCGGCTCCTGGACGACCAGCACCGGGCACGGCGCGACGCGGAGCACACGCTCGACGGTGTTGCCCGCGAACAGGCGGTCGCGGAGGCGACGGCGTCCCTCGCCGTGATGGCCGAGCACGATCGCGTCCGCGCGCGCCTCGTGGGCGAGGGCGATGATCTCTTCGTCGGGGTGGCCGATCCGCACGTGGATGTGAACGCGCCACGTGGGGCGGAAGGCGCCGAGCACTTCCTTCGCCTCGGCGCGCAACTTCTTGTGCTCGTCTGCCACGGGCACGCGATCGGCGTCCCGCTCGGGGGCGTCGATGACGCGCAGGACGTGTACGTCGGCCGCCTCGTGGCCGGTCGCCTCCGTGCCCACGCGCTGGAGGACCAGCCGGGCCTGATCGGACGCGTCGATGGCGCCGAGGATGACGGGCCGATGGGGAGTCGGGGTTTCGAGCGCCATGACACGATCTCCTTGGGGGCTGTTCCAGCCGCCCCTAGATGCAGCAAGGAGCGTGCCGCCGTTGCTACCGGAGGCGAGCGACCTGTCTGCGGCCCGGATCGCCACTTTCGAGTATCCTGGAGCGGGAGGAGGGAGCGAATGACCGACGACGTGCGTGAGCGGCTGGAGCGAGCGAAGGAGCATCCCGACTACGTGGAGGCGATGGGGCGCGAGCCCGCCGACTACACCGTGCCCGCGCTGGGGCTCGGGTTGTTCTACCTGCTCGTGCCCATGCTGTTCCTCGCGCCGTTCGTGTACGTCGCCGCCGGGGAGGTCGACGCGCTGCTGCTGGTGGCGCTGACGGGTGGCTACCTGATCTGGTCGGTGCCGTTCCTCGTCGCGGCCTTCCGCCTCTACCAGCTGCGACGCCTGCCGGTCGCGCGCTGGCTGGGCGTGGTGGTCGTCGACGGTGTGCCCGGGCGCCACGGTCGCTGGATCCGGCTCGAGCGCCTCGACGACGAGCCGATCGAGCTGCGCCTCCGCATGCGCGCGTACCTGGAGGCGACGGGCGGTGCCGCGGCGCCGGGCAAGGTCGGCGTCGCGATGTGCAAGGGCGATCAGGTCGTCGAGTGGGTCGTCATCCCCGACGTGCCCGCCGCGTAGCCGTCAGGTCCAGCCGCGCAGCATCCGCACGTAGTCGTGGAGGAGCAGGAACTTCTCGAAGACGCGGACGGCCTTGCGCTTGCGTCCCAGCTCGGCGAACAGCTCGCGCAGGCGGCGCCGCCGGGTGAGGTAGATGCGGAAGGTCTCGGCGAAGTCTTCCTGCGGATGCGTCGCGGCGTAGGTGCTCACGTGCTCGAGCGGGAAATAGGCGACGCGCCGGCGCGCGAAGTAGACGGGGGTGTCCTCGTTCACGCGGTAGGCCTTGTCGACCTCGCCGAAGACCCGGCGGAAGCGCGGCGTGCGCGTCCAGCGCCAGTGATGGAACAGGAAGCTGTGGGCGAGCTCGTGGGCGATGAGGCCGACCATCATCGGCCACTGCACCTCGTCGCGTCGCTTGCCCTCGAGGATGTGACGCCGGTTGATCTCGATGATCTTGGGTGACTCGGGCGAGACCCCCGAGCCGCCGGGCCGGAGCAGGATCCGGTAGCCCCAGTCGGAGATGCCGGAGATGCGGAGCAACCGGCGGATCTCGCGCACCGCGGGCGCGATCAGGTCGCGGCCGGTGGCGTCGCCGCCGCACCACGGGCAGGTGTCCATCCAGTCGTCGACGCCGCGGTCGCAGCGCGGGCAGATGCCGTCGAACTGGTCGCGATCGTCCCAGCTCTGCTCCTCGCCGCACCACGGGCAGTACGCCATCGGGTACTGCACGCCGCCGCCGCAGCCGGCGTCGCAGCGCGCGTCCTTGCGGAAGCCCTTGGGCTCCTTGAGCGGCCTGGCGCTGGAGACGCCCTCCTCGTAGATGTCGGTCGCGCACCAGGGGCAGAAGCTGCTCTTGGGGGACACCGCCCATTTGCAGGACGGGCACTCGGCGCCGGTGACGCGGCCGACGTCGCGCCACACCTGCGGCCGCGCGCAGGCCGGGCAGTAGCGCCAGTACCGCTGCAGCGAGTGGCCGCACTTGCAGCGGGTCTCGGGGCGAGGGCGATCAGGCATCGCGGGCCATCGCTTCGTCGACGATGCGCTGGATGAACGCCTCGTAGTGCATGCCGGCCTTGTGCGCGGCCTCGGCGGAGTTGTGGCCGAAGCTCAGGTACGGGTTGGCGTTGGCCTCGAGGAACCAGATCTGGTCGTCGTCCGTGAGCCGGACGTCGATGCGGGCGTAGTCGCGGAGCCAGAGGGCACGGAAGGCGGTGCGGCACACGTGCTCGAGGCGCTCGGCCGCGACCTGGGACATGCGCCGCGCGTAGACGGTCTTGATGCCGTGCCGCTTGCGGTACTTGAGGTCCCACTTCATGCGCTTGGTCTGGATGCGCGACTCCGGCCGGGAGGCGCCGCCGGCGAACACGAGCTCCACCGGCGGCAGGATCTGGAGCTTCTCGCCGTTGCCTACCATGGTCGCGTACAGCTCGCGACCCTCGATGTACTCCTCGGCGATCGCCGGCTTGCCGAACCGGTCGTGGATGAAGGCGACCCGGCGGGCGAGGCTGCGCGCGTCGCGGACGATGGACGCCCGGGCGATGCCCTCGGAGCCGTCGCCGCCCATCGGCTTGACGATGAGCGGGAAGCGGAGCTTCACCTCGCCCTTGGGGCGCTCGCCCACCCGGTACGTGTGGAAGCCAGGGACGTTGATCCCGTGGTAGGCGAGGATCTTCTTGCTCATCGACTTGTTGCGCGTCACCAGGAGCGACAGGGGCGGCGCGCCGGTGTAGCGGTGCCCCTGCGACTCGAGCATCGCGGGGATGAGGTAGTCGAGCTCCGCGTTCTCGAAGAACGACTCGGTCGCGTTGAAGACCAGGTCGGGCTTCCACTCGGCGAGGCGGGTGGTGGCGTCGCGGACGTCGTCGTGGACGCCGACCAGGAGCACCTCGTGGCCGTTGTCCATGAGGGCCTTCGCGACCTGGTACTCCATCTCGGGCTCGAAGTCCTCGCCCAGCGCGTGCTCGCGGGCGAGCTGCTCCGCCTGCTGCTCCGGGCTCCATTCGGAGTACGGAGTGTCGAACACGACCGCGATCCGCATGCCTCCACGGTACGCGAACCGGCGCCGCGAGCGAAACGGGTTCAGGCAGGAACGAGGCGCGCGTGGGCGGCGAGGATCTCTCGGTGGAGCGAGATGCCGTCGCGGAACGCGGCCCGGCGTGCCTCGGGGATGGTCGCCGCCTGCTCGTCGATCAGCGCGCGGGCCTCGCGCGCTGCCGCGGCGGCCTCCGCGGCGCGGTCGTTGGCCTCGAGGGCGAGGATGTGGGCCAGGCGGATGAGCATCACGCGGGTGTCGATCGCGTCGCGCGACAGGTTCGCGGCGGCGCGCAGCGCGGGCTCGAGCGCGTCGGCGGGGCGGCCCTCGTCGAGCGCGATGCGCGCGGTCACGGCGTGGGCGCCCGCCGCGGTCGCCGGGTACGCGTCGAGCACCGGCATGGCTCGGGCGATGAGCGCGCGCGCCTCGTCGAGCTGCCCGGCCCGGCGCCGCACCTCGGCGAGATCGAGGAAGAGCAGCCCCGTGTTGCGGGTGTCGGGGACGCGGGCCAGCGCCGCCGGCGAGGTGGGCGGGCACCGCTCGGGACGATCGCTGTAGATCGCGATCATCGCGCGCGCGTCGAGCGCGTGATAGCGGAAATGGGCCGGCAGCCGGGCCGCGCGTGCCTCGACCGCCTCGAGCGCCTCGAGCGCCTCGTCGAACGCGCCGAGCTCGCACAGCCCCTCGACCTGGTTGAGCCGCTGCACGGCGGCGTTGCGCTCGTCGCCCTCGGCGGCGAAGAGCGCCGCCGACTCGCCCATCAGCGCCGGCGCGAGAGCGCGGTCGCCGACGCTGGCGCGCAGCGAGTGGGCGCGCAGGAGCCACGCGCTCGCGATCGCCGCCTCGGCCGGAGGCGCGAGGGAGATCGCGGCGAGCAGGCTCTCGGCGGGCTCGCGGCGCTCGGCGAGCAGGAGCCGCGCCGCGAGCTTGGCGCACGCCACCGTCCAGGAGGTGAGCGCGGCCGGTCCCGGCGTTCGCGCGACGAGCTCGCGGGCGACCTCCTCCGCGAAGGTGAAGTCCACCGCGAGCGCCGCCGCGTGGCCGGCCTCGCCGCAGACCTCGAACCACTCGGCGCAGCCCGCCGGGAAGTGCTCCAGCGCGCGCCGGGCGACCGCCGCGGCCTGCGCGTACTCCGCGTTCCAGCGGTGCGCCTCCGCGTCGAGGGCGAGCAGCTTGCCCTGCAGCTCGCGATCCTCGGTCAGCTCGAAGGCGCGCTCGACGCGGGCGTGGACCGCCGCGGCGTCGTTGCCGGCGAGGGCCTCGACGGCGGCGCGGTGGTAACAGCGCGCCGCGTGCTCGCCGATGCCGCCGCGGTCGTAGTGCTCGGCGAGCATCATGGGATCGGTCTCGCCGTGGCTGGCGAGCCAGTCGGCGGCCATCCGGTGGCCGAGGCGGCGGTCGTCGTCGGAGAGCGCGGCATACGCGGCCTCGCGCAGGAGGACGTGGCGGAAGACGTACTCGCGCTCGCCGGCGATGCGGCTCTCCGCGCGGGTGGTGATGAGCTCGCGGTCGGCGAGGGTGGCGAGCTGGCGGTAGACCTCGACCTCGGGGGTGTCCGGGGCGAGGAGCTCGACGATGCCGCTGCGCCAGAACACGTTGCCGAAGATCGTCGCCGCGCGGATGACCCGGCGGCCGAGCGCGTCGAGGGTGTCGAGGCGCGCCTGCGCGACGGCCAGCGCCGTCGCCGGCAGCTCGCTGTGGCCCTCGGCCACGCAGCGGGTGAGCTCCTCGAGGAGGAAGGCGTTACCGCCGGCCCGCTCCAGGATGCGCTCGAGCACCTCGCCCTCGATCGTCGGCAGGACGACGCGCACGATGTGCTCGCACGCGCGACGGGTCAGCGGCTGGAGCGGCACGCGCACGCAGCCGACCTTCTCCCAGAGCTGCGGGAACTGCGTCGTCACGGTGGGCCGGCCGAGGGCGATCACCGCGATCGGCAGCTCGGCGAGGGCGGCGAGCGCCGACTCGACGAGGTTGACCGACGAGAGGTCGCCCCACTGCAGGTCCTCGAAGACGAGGAAGACCGGGCCGCGCCGCGCGCTGGCGGCGAGGAAGTCCTGGACCGCGTGCCGGACCTGGTCGCCCATGAGCACCGGGTCACGGCGCGCGGAGGCGAGGGCCGGGTGGCCGGCGGCGGAGAACGGGACGTTCAGGAGCTCACCCAGGAAGTCGCGGACGCGCCGCAGCTCGTCGGGCTCGATCAGTCCGCCCAGCCGATCGTGCAGCTGCTCGCGCGAGGTCTCGGCCGGGAGGCCCTCGACGAGGCCCAGCCCGGCGCGGAGCGCCTGGGCGACGATGCCGAAGGGGGAGCCGGCGCTCATGGGATCGCCGCGGCCGATCCACACGCGGTCGAGGCGGCCGCGGCTGGCGAGGCGGGTGACGAGCTCGTGGCGCAGGCGCGACTTGCCCACGCCGGGGTCGCCGGTGACGAGCACGACGCGCGCGACCGACTCGACCTCGACCTCGGTGAGCACGGCCTCCAGCATCAGGAGCTCGCGGTCGCGCCCGGCGAAGGGCGCCGGCCGCCCCATGAGCGTGCGCGCGGCGACCTGCGCGGTGCGCTCGCCCCAGAGCTCGATGAGCGCGCCGTCCTGCGCGACCTCGAAGCGCGGATCGAGGAGCCCGGCGGTCACCTGATCGAGGCGGACCGGCACGTTGCCGCTGGCGTCGGTGGTGCCGGGCAGCGCGAGCAGCCTCGCCGCGGTGTCGATGATCTCGCCGACCGGCAGGCGGCCGGCGACGATCGCGGCGCCGGTCGCCAGGACGACCGGGTCGTCGTCGACGCGCTCGCGGATGGCGAGCGCGCAGCGGGCCGCGTTGGCCGCCAGATCCGACGCCGCGCCCTCGCCGCGCAGGACGACGACGACGTGGCGCGCCGCGAGCTGCTCGACGTGCGCGCCGTAGCGGGCCGTCGCCTCGCGCACGCGCGCGAGGGTGTCCGAGCCGTCCGGCGCGCGCCCGCGCATCGTCCGCGTCGGCGCGCCGTCGAGGATCGTGTCGGGCCCGTCGCTGGCGGTGCCGACGACGACGACCGAGACCAGCCGCTTCTCCGACGAGCTCGGCGCGAACCGCCGGCGCTGGTGGCCGTCGACCGGCCGCGACGTCGTCAGGTCGCCGAGCAAGGCGGCGGCCGCGGCCGCGTCGGGGCGGCGCGCCGGATCCTTCGACAGGAGCGCGGTCACGAGCTCGGCGAGCTCGGTGGGCGTCTCGGGCCGGAGGTCGCGGATGTCGACCGGATCGTCGAAGAGGACCTTGGCCAGCGTCGCCCAGACGTGAGCGGCCACGAACGGCGCCCGGCCGGCGAGGCACTCGTGCAGGACGCAGCCGAGCGCGAACGCGTCGACGCGCGCGTCGACCTCGCCGCTGCCGCGGGCCTGCTCGGGCGCCATGTACGCCGGCGTCCCGACGATGAGGCCGTTCTGCGTGAGCGTGGTCGCCGCCGGGGTGTTCCACGCCTTGGCCAGGCCGAAGTCGACGAGCTTGGGGCGGGCGACGACGCCGCCGTCGAGGATGATGTTCTGCGGCTTGAGATCGCGGTGCACCAGCCCGGCCGCGTGCGCCGCGGCCAGCGCCATCGCGATCGCGCGTCCGAGCTCCGCGATCTCCTCGACGCTCAGGCGCTGCCGGCGCAGCACGCGCGACAGCGGCGGCCCCTCGATCCACTCCATCGCGAGCCACAGGGCGCCGGCCTGGTCCCGGCCGTGCGCGACGTACCCCACGATGCCCTCGTGCGAGACCGACGCGAGCGCCGTCGCCTCGCGCTCGAGCCGGCGCGCGTCGAGCTCCGACAGGCCGAGCATGAGCTTGAGCGCGACGTCGGCGCCCGACTCGCGGTCGCGCGCGCGATAGACCGCGGCCGTGCCTCCGGTGCCGACCTGCTCGCGCACCTCGAACCGCCCGGGTGCGTCGACGCGCATCGACCGTCGATGATAGCGCTCCGGTAGGATGGTGGGGCATGAAGTTCGGAGAGATCGTCGAGCTCGGCGGCGTGCGCGAGCAGGCCTCGCTCGCCACGCGCGAGATCATCCGACGTAGCAACGCGGAGGCGGCCGAGGACGCCCGCGTGCACCTCTACGTCATCTCGTGTGACACCTGCACCGCGCCCAAGGCGTGCTGCTCGTTCGTCACCACCGCGTACCTCTACGAGGCGATGCCGATCGCCGCGCGGCTCGTCCGCGAGCGCCGCGACACGCCGGCCCTGCGCAAGCGGCTGCGCGACGCCGCCGACCGGATGGAGACGACGCGCTCGGTCGAGTACCGGAGCCCGTGTGTCTTCCTCGACGCGTCCGAGCGGTGCACGATCTACGAGGATCGGCCGAGCGTGTGCGGCACGCACCTGGTGTCGTCGCCGGCCGAGCAGTGCGCGCGGCCCGACGGCAAGGTCGAGAAGCTCCTGGCGCCGCTCCAGGACGCGGCCCCGCCGGAGCTCGCGCAGGTCCTGGCCGAGAGCATCGGCCTCGAGCCCATCGGCATGCACTACTTCGGCGTCATGCCGCGGATGGTGCTCCTCTGCCTCGAGGCGTGGGGGCGCGAGGACTTCGAGCGCTTCCTGGCGAAGCACGTGCGCGCGGCCGCGGAGCGCTACCAGAAGCACCGGCCGCCGGCCTGACGCGACGGGAGCCACGGGTCAAGGTGCGCAGTCGGGGTCGCCGGGCTCGCAGGGCAGGACGACGAGCGTGTACGCGCCCGCCTGCTCGACGCCGGCGGAGGTGAACGTGTCGACGACGAGCTGGTGCGCGCCGGCGGCGAGCGCGCGATCGACGAGGCGGTCGGAGCGCTCGGCGCAGACGCCGCCGGTGAGCACGTGGAGGTCGACGTCGACGCCGGCGCGGTCGAGGACGACGGCGCGCACCGGGGCGGCGGCGGGCAGGTCGAGGCGGTACGTGATCTCCGGCCCGCGCTCGTCCTGACCGGCATCGCAGTCGGGGTATCCGTCGCGCATGCGCTCGCCGCCCGTCGTGGTGAACGTGTGGGTGAAGGGCAGGCGATCGATCACGAACGGGTCGGCCGCGGTGCCGGCGCCGGCCACGGGCGGCAGCGGCGCGACGTCGGGCGCGGCGGCGCCGTCCAGCACGACGCGGCGCACGTCGTGGAGCGTCTCGAGCGAGGCGAGGTTGCGGACGTTGTAGTTGAAGGCGAGGCCGGCGGCGTCGAACACGCAGGGCTCCGCCGTGCCGTCGGAGAAGACGTTGCCGTGGAGGCCGTCGGCGACGAGGCCGAGCTCGGGGAGCGGGGCGGCGGCGACGTACAGGCTGATGTAGGGGAGCTGGCGCGCCTCGGCGAGCGCGCGCGTGACGGCGTCCCAGGTCGGCACCCAGCGCGCGGCGTCGGCCCGATCGCTGCGCGGGTTGAGCCCGGTCACGATCGTGACCACGCCCTCGGCCTCGAGGCGATCGAGCAGCTCGTTCATCGCGTCCCAGAACGGGACGAGCGCGGCGCCGTAGCTCGCGGCGGCGCCCATGTCGTTGGTCCCGTAGTTGACGAACGCGAAGCGCGGCGTCGCGGCCGCGAGCTCCTGCTCGAGCGGCGACGGCGCGCCGGTCAGGACCCAGCGTGCGGTGCGGCCGATCTCGGCGGCGAGCGTCGCGCGGTCGAACGGCGTCGTCGTGCCGATGCGTCCGGCGCGGAAGTGCGCGAGCGTCGGCAGCAGGTGATCGCGGCCGTCGAGGTCGATCGTGTACTGCGGGCGGTGCGCCGGTCCGGCGAGGCAGTAGAGGAGGTGGGTGCTGACCGTCCCCGACGCGCCGGCCTTGAGGAAGACGTCGGCGCGGGGGCTGTCGCCGCCGGTCGCGATCGCGCGCAGCCGCGCGGCGACGGCCTCGGTCACCGGCGACCGGATCACGTCGGCCGGGTAGCGCGTCGGTCCCCCGGGCGCGCCCGCGTCGCCGCCGGCGTCGACCGCACCGGCGTCACCGTCGCCGGCGTCGCCGGGATCGGCGCCGCATGCGACGGCGGTGACCGCGGTCAGGGCGAGCGCGAGCGGGCGCATCCGGCCATCCTACACGCCGACGAGCGCCTGGGAAGACCTCGCCGCTCAGCCGGTCGGCACGCAGTTGAAGGCGCCGGACGCGTCGCTGCGGTTGTTGTCCTCGTGGCACTCGTTGTTGTCGCTCGAGGTGGACGCCTGGCACTCGTGGCCGCCGTTGTCGACGCAGGCGCGGACGTCGACCTGCGCCGGCGCGCCGGTCCACACACACGCGACGTCCACGCAGGCGCCGGGTGGGAGCGGGCCCGGCGTCACCTGCGGGCCGCCCTCGCACGTGATCTCGGTCATCGTCGTGTTGTCGTAGAACCGCACGGGCACGCCGCCGCCGACCACGACGTCGCCTTCGTTGCAGACGCGCGCCTGCAGCGTGCAGCCGATCGGCACGAGCGAGAGGAAGACGGTCAGGTCGGGAGCCGCGAGCGCGTCGAACTCGGGCAGGTTCTGGCGGAAGGTGTTGAGCTTGCCGGACACCGTGTTGGGCGTGTCGACGCGCCAGTTGGCCGGCTCGCTCGTCGGGATCTGGCCGAGCTCGCTGATGTTGGTGATGTGGTAGGCGTGCTGGTTCCACACGCGCCGCGTCGCCGCCCAGCTGTCGGTGGCGTCGCCGATCACGCGGATGCCCTGCGTGCCGCCGCTGGCGGCGGTGGTGTTCTCGACGAAGATGACCTCGGCGTTGCCGTCGTTGTCGACGTCGACGACGATCGGCATCTCGAGCCGCGTGCGCGAGCGGTTGGCCAGCATGAGCCGCACGGCGCCGGTGGCGCCGTCGAGGATGCGGAAGTTCTGCTCGTCCGCGTAGACGACCTCGGCCTTCCCGTCGCTGTCGAAGTCGAACACGCTCGAGCCGGTGACCCGGGAGCTGCAGTCGAAGTTGGGCACCTTCCAGCGGATGCCGGGATCCGAGCACTCGGCGGGCAAGGGCGTCGCCAGGCAGTCGAGGTCGGCGACGACGTAGAAGTCGGCGGCCGCCACGCCGATCTCGGCGCGGCCGTCACCGTCGAAGTCGGCGACCGTGGGCGGGCCGCCCTCGTTCTTGCCGCAGTCGTCGCGCGGGATCGCGATGCGCACGGGCGCGCCGCCGACCATCAGCTCGGTGCCGTCGTGCTCGAGCACGTGGATGGTCCCGCCGCGCACGATCACCACCTCGCCCTGATCGTCGGCGTCGAAGTTGCCGGTGGCGGTGAAGCCGTCGCAGGGGAGCTGCTGGCACATCGTCGTCGTCGCGGGCGTCGGGAACGTGAACGCCCAGCGCGTCGCCGCGGCGGGGTCGTACGCCGTGCCACCGGCGAGCACCTCGGGGCGACCGTCGAGGTCGAGGTCGCCGGTGGTCGCGACCGGGCCGAGGAAGCCGTTGACGCCCAGGTCGCCGGTGCCGGTGCCAGCCACCGTGCCGTCCTCGCCGTTGAGGATGACGCGGCCCTGGATGACCTCGGGTTTGCCGTCACCGTCGAGGTCGGCGAGGGCGGGCTGCGGCGCGGGGAACGTGTTGGCGCCGCTCGGCGCCGTGCGGTTCATCCACAGGACGCTGCCGTCGCGCCGGAGCGCGATGGTGCCGCCGCCCTGCAGCGACGCGACGATGTCGGCCGAGCCGTCGGCGTTCACGTCGCCGAGCGCCACGCCGCCCGACGGATCGAAGTACACGCCGGCGACGCCGGTGTCGGCCTCGATGCGCGCCGGCCCGACCACGAAGTGCTGGGGCAGGATGCCATCGCCGCCGCAGGCCCCGGAGACCACGCGCAGCACGCCGCCGACGCCCAGGCGGTTGACCTGGTCGTCGTACGACACGAAGACGATGTCGGGGATGTCGGCGAGCGTGACCTGGCCGTCCTGATCGTCGTCGGTCAGGTTCATGACCATCGGCGTCATCGTGACGTCGTCGAAGGTCGGGTGTGGATCGCCGGCCGCAGGCTGGTCCCACCGGCACTCGACCTCGGGGTTGAACTCGCCGGTCGGCGTGAACGTACACGTGGGTGGTCCGCCGTCGCCGCCGCCGCCGTCGGGGCCGACCCCCGCGTCGCCGTCGCCGCCGCCATCGCCGTCGCCGCCATCGCCACCGCCTCCATCACCACACGCGACCGCGAACGTGATCAGGACGAGCGACACGAGACGGATCGAGCGCAATGCGGACCTCCTCCGGCCAGGGCCAGGAGCAACTTGCGTACCCGCTTCACCGCGCCGACGATCAGGCAGGTAGCGCGCGACTTGGTCGTCTGGCTCACCGTTGCAGGGGAGCTCGGGTCGAGAGTCCCCAGCGAGCTGGAGTCAGCCGACCATGCGCTGCCTCAGGCGACCCAGGTGACGACGTAGCTGCGCAGCTCGCGATCGATCGTGACGTCGACGGAGTCGCCGACGCGCCGACCGATGAGCGCGCGGCCGAGCGGGGAGGAGGGCGTGATCACCGAGAACAGGCCGTCGCCGCCCGGCCCCTCGAGCGTGATGCCGGCGCCGACCGGCGTGAGGAACACGGTGCGGCCCTCGCCGCTGTCCTCGTCCTCGACCTCGACCACGGCGCCGACGGCGATCGGCGAGCGCTCGCCCCAGCGGGGCGGCGCGAACGACGCCAGGGCCTCGACCGCGGCCTCGGCCTCGCGCAGGCGGCGGTCCTGGGCCCGCGCCATGCTGCCCTGCTCGATGGCGACGCGGGCGTCCTCGCGCTTCTCGGCCGGCGTCGCGCCCTCGCGGGCCTCGACGGCGGCGGCGTCACGCGCCGAGCGGGCGACGCGCGCCGCGCCGAGCAGGTGCTCGCGGAGCTGGGCGACCAGGAGCTGCTTGTCCATCGGGCGATCGTTCCGTCGCCCGGCGCCGGGGGCAAGAAATCGGCGTCACCGCGCCGCGAGCACGAACGTCGCGCCGAGCGAGGTCGCGGTCGACACGAAGCGGACGGACTGCTCGCCGGCGCGGAGGTCGATCGTCGCGTTACCCTCGCGATCCCAGCGGATGACGCGCGCGCCGTTGGTGAGGGTCGGCTCGAAGGTGTACTCCGACCAGCCGTTCAGCGGGTCAGCGCCGCGGCGCTGGTCGACCGAGACCCGGGCGACGGCCGACGCGGGCACGGGCTGTGGCTGGTCGGCCACCACGCGGTCGAGCTGGCTCGTGCCGGACGCGCCGACGAGGGTCACCGTCGCCTCGAGGTGATCGGCGGCGGCGATCTCGAGCTCGCGCGCGCCGACGACGTCGCCGTGCTCGTCGAGGAGCTCGATGGTCACGCGGCCGGGCGCGAGGCCGTTGACGGTGTATGCGTCCTCGGCCTGGAGGAACCCGGCGGTGACCGTGGCGAGCGTCGCATCGGAGACGCGCGCCGAGGCGACGATGCCGAGCGGCTGGCTCTGGAACGCGAGGTGGGAGCCGACCGCCAGGGGGCGATCGAGCTCACAGGTGAGGCGACCGCACGCCAGCGGCGTGATCGTCGCCTCGACGGAGGGCTCGTCGGTGCAGGCGAAGAGGGGGAGCGCGAGGGCGCAGGCGAGGAGAGGGAGGGAGTGCTTCATGCACCGGCCCAGGGAGCAAGGCCCGCGCCGTCTCGATCGGCGCGGCACCCGCCGGCAACCGCCCGCACGCGACGGAAGCCGGCGGCAGGTCCTGGCCCGCGACCGTCAACGATGTGACGGTCGTGCTGACAGGAAGGTCACACCTACGGCGCGTCGCGGACCATGACGTCCGTGATCGCCGCGCTGAACGCGGCGGGATCGGGGACCTGCCCGGAGTCGGCCAGGTGGGCCTGACCCAGGAGGAGCTGGGCGTAGAGCCCGAGGCGGGGATCGGCGGAGCTCTCACGGAAGATCCGCTGGAGCTTCTCCATGACCGGGTGGCCCGGGTTCAGCTCGAGGAGCGGCCTGGTCGAAGGCAGCCACTGCCCGAGCTGCTCGAGCATGCGCTGCATGCGCGGCGTGAGGTCGTGCTCGTCGGCGACGAGGCAGGCGGGCGACGAGGTGAGCCGGCTCGACAGCCGCACCTCCTTCACCTGTTCCTGCAGGTGCACCCGCAGGCAGGCGAGCAGGTCGCCGTACTCGCGTCGCTTCTCCTCGAGCGCCTCGCTCGCCTGCTTGCGCTCTTCCTCGCTGCCCAGGGCGATGTCGCCGCGCGCGATCGAGCGCAGCGGCCGGTCCTTGTAGCGCTGCGTCTGCTCGAGCCAGAGCTCGTCGATGGGATCCGAGAACAGGAGCACCTCGTAGCCCCTGGCGACCACCGACTCGAGGAGCGGCGACCTCGCGACCGCCTCCGGCGTCGGACCGGTGAGGAAGTAGATCGCGTCCTGGCCTTCCTTCATGCGCGACACGTACGCCTCGAGCGTCGTCAGCTTCTCGCCGCGATCGGTCGAGGGGACGAGCACGAGGTCGAGGAGCTTGTCCCGGTCCTCGGCGGAGAGCAGGCCCTCCTTCACGGCCGGGCCGAACTGGCCCCAGAGCTCGACGTACTGCTCGCGCTGCTCGCGCTTCATCTCGTCGAGCGCGCCCAGCACCTTCTTCACCAGCTGCTTGCGGATCACCTGCAGCTGGCGGTCCTTCTGCAGGATCTCGCGCGAGACGTTGAGCGGCAGGTCGTGCGCGTCGACCACCCCGCGCACGAAGCGCAGGTGCGGCGGCAGGAGCTCCTTGCACTCGTCCATCACGAAGACGCGCCTGACGAAGAGCTGGAGCCCTCGCCGCATCTCCGGGCTGTACAGATCGAAGGGCGCCCTGGCCGGGATGTAGAGGAGGGCGTACGCCTCGAGCGTGCCCTCCATCTTCACCGGGATGGTGCGCAGCGGATCGTTCCAGTCGTGCGAGATGTGGCGGTAGAACTCCTTGTACTCGTCGTCGGTCACCTCGCTCTTCGGGCGATCCCAGATCGCCTTCATCGAGTTGAGCGTCCGCTCGCCGAGCCGGATGGGATAGGCGACGAAGTCGGAGTAGCGCTTGACGATGTCGGCGAGGACACGCTCGCTCGTGTAGTCGGGCAGGGCGCGCTCGCTGTCCTCGGGGTGGAGGTGGAGCGTGATCGTCGTGCCGCTCTCGTCGCGCTGGCCGGCGCCGATCGTGTACGAGCCGTCGCCGCCCGACTCCCAGCGCGTCGCGCTGTCCTCGCCCGCCTTGCGCGTGACCAGCTCGATCCGGTGCGCGACCATGAACGCGGAGTAGAAGCCGACGCCGAACTGGCCGATGAGCTCGGGCGGCACCTCGCCGGCGCGCGCCGCCTTGATCCGGTCCAGGAACTCGCGGGTCCCCGAGCGCGCGATGGTGCCGATGTTCGTCACCACCTCGTCGCGGGTCATGCCGATGCCGTTGTCGCTGATGGTGAGCGTGCGCTGCTCGCCGTCCGCAGCGAGGCGGATCGCCAGCTCTGCGCCGCCGCCGAGCTCCGGCCGCGTCAGCCGCTCGAAGCGCAACTTGTCCAGTGCATCCGATGAGTTGGAGATCAGCTCGCGGAGGAAGACGTCCTTGTTCGAGTAGAGCGAGTGGATCATGAGGTCCAGGAGCTGGCGGACCTCGGCCTGGAACTCGTGGCGCTCCGTCGTCGTCATGGGCCGGCAAGCTAAGTGCCGCCGCCCGGGGGCGCAAGTCCGACCATGCGGCGTGCGATCGCGTCGCCCGAAACCACCGGCGGCGCCGGAGTCGCGCCCGGGGGGAGCGCGACGCCGACGCCGTCCCGACGCCTCCCTCGGTACTACGGGTGGCTGTCCGGGTTGGCCGGGTTGGTGCCCAGCCAGAGCTCGTCGCCGTCGGCCCAACCGTCGTTGTCGCGGTCGATGCCGACGCGTGCACCCGAGCCCGGCGGCGCGCAGGTATAGGTCACCGACTGGAAGAAGCCGGTGGCCCCCAGCGCCCGCAGACTGAGNNAGGTAGTAGCCGACCGCCGGGCTCCAGCCGGTCGCCGCCTTGGCGACGAGGTCACACTCGCCGGCCGTCGCGCGCGCGACCAGGAGGTCGACACGCGGCCCGACGGTGGCGGCGTTGTCCTTGGTCAGCGTGATCTGCTGACCGACGACCGGCGCCATGTTGGTGTCGAACGCGATCATGAACGCCGAGAGCTGGCGGCGCAGCGTGAAGCCGCCGTCCTCGAGCAGCACCGGCCCGCCCGGGTTGTTGATCGAGTTGGGGTCGATGAACGGGATGCCGAACGGGTTGGGCGGCACGACGGTGCCGTCCGACAAGGTCACCGGCACCGGCGCCTTGAGGAAGACCTGCGCCGTGAAGAAGTGCTCGAGCGTGCCGAGCGAGCCGTCGTGCTGGAAGCCGTAGCCGCGGATCGCGTCGANNCTTCGTGTACATGTTGCGCAGGTGCGGGACCTTGAAGATCTGGGTCTCGAACTCGAACGACATGCGCCCGTCGGTGCCGAAGAAGCCCTTGCGCGGCGTGGCCAGGGCGTTGGCGTTCACGTCGAGCGTGTGGCAGCCGTTGCAGTTGTGGAAGCGGTCCGACGGCAGCTCGCGCACCGTGCCGTCGGGGAGCGTGACCGAGTTGAAGTAGAAGTCGCGGCCCGCCTGCTGGTCGGCGGTCAGCGAGTTGTCGAGGTTGCGGACCGGGTTGGGCGGGTAGACCACCTGGAGGATGAAGTCGGCGAACGCGTCCATGTCCGCCGCGTCGAGCTCGTCCTCGCGGCCGATGAGGCCCGGGAAGGCGACGTTGAACGAGGTGAAGGCCTTGTGCTCGTCGAAGAAGCCGGCGTTGGGCTGGGCCGAGACGATCGGCGCGCCGGTGGCCGGGTCGATGAACGGCGCGCCGCTCTGCTGGACGGCGCCGTTGCGGTCGCCGCGCCAGTGCATGGCGCCGTGGTTGTCCATGCCGCGGAGGCTCTGGGTCGTCATCGGGCCCTTGAGCGGCATGAAGTAGTCGAAGATCGGCGCGAAGCGGGGCAGGAGCGCGATGATCGCCTCGGGCGGGATCGACTGGACGTTGCCGAGCTTGGTGATCGACAGCGGGCGGCCGCCGGGATCGCCGAGATCCCAGGCGAGATCGTCGTTGTCGCCGCCGATGTGGCAGCTCGCGCACGCCGAGTCGCCGTGGCCCGACGTGAAGTCGGTGTCGTAGAGGAACTGGCGGCCGACCTGCACGCTCTCGGGCTCGGGGTTGAACATCTCGACCTTGTTGACCTCGCGGCGCGTGCGCAGGTCGACGATCGAGATGCTGTTGTCGAAGCGGGTGAGGACGTAGGCCTTGCGGCGGGCCTCGTCGACGACGACGCCGGTCGGGCCGCCGCCCGAGAGCGGCACCTGCGAGGTCAGGCTCGGCGTCGGGTTGCCGGCCTCGAGCGCCGCGGTCGAGTAGATCGCGAGCTTCGCGTTGCCCTGGGCGACGGTGTAGAGCGTCTTGCCGTCGCTCGAGACCACGACGTCCTGCGGGAAGGCGACGGCGAGCTCCTTGGCGTTCGCGTCGGGCTCAGCCTCGTGGTCGATGTGCGGGTTCAGGTCGCGCGGGGTGACCGCGCCGCTCGCCGGGTCGATGACCGTGATGCGGTTGTCGGCGATGTGGCCGCGCACCGAGGTGAAGCCGGGCGCGTGCCCCTCGAAGCGGATGTGGTTGCGGGCGTCGAGGTTGGTGACGTAGACCTTCCCGCTGGCCGGGTTGACCGCCATGTTGAAGAGGACGGTGCCGACGTGGGCGAAGGGCGCGCCCGCCTGCACCGGCGGGGTCGCCATCGCGTCGATCGCGAAGACGTCGTAGTCGGGCAGCTTGACCTTCACCCAGGCGTCGAAGTTCGAGCCGTAGGCGTCGACCCAGTGGCCGTTCACGAACTTCACGATGAGGCCGGTCGGCGGCTGCGGGATCGTCATGCCGGCGAACTGGATCGTCGCCGGGCCGGGCATCACGCCGCCGTAGACCGCGCGGACCGCGTCGACGGAGACCGCCGTGGTCTGGTTGCCCGACTTGAACGCCGCGGCGTAGACCTTGGTGCCGTCGGCCGACGCGGCGAGCGCGCGGGGCGTGTCGGCGAAGAACGTCAGCTTGGTCAGGCGCGTGCCGCCGAGCGAGTCGCCGAGGTTGTTCGCGTCGAAGACCCAGACGTCGGCGCGGCCGACGCCGGGCGTCTGCAGGTCGTACGGATCGCCGGTGTTCTGGCCACGGTGGGCGCAGGTGATGAAGGCGCGGCGCTTGCCCGGGCCGGCGAAGACGATGTCGCGAGGCTCGTCGCCGACGAGGAGCGTGCGCGTGACGCGCGCGTTCACGCCGAGGCCGACCTTGACGATGCTCACCGAGTCCGAGAGGTGGTTGGTCACCCAGACCTCGTCGTCGGTGCGCGCGGCGACCGCGGTCGGCTCGAGGCCGACCACGACCGAGCCGATCTGCGTCAGGCGCGACGAGTCGATCCGGAAGATCTCGAGGCGGTTGTCGGGCGTGTTCAAGGCGAACAGGAGGCGACCGTTCGGCGACATCGCGAGCGGCCGGACCTGGAGCGTCTCGAACGTGGTGAACGGGTTGTCGCTCCGGGGGACGAGCGCGCTCGTGCCCGCGGTATCGGGCTCGACGGTCGAGTCGACCTCCACCGAGCACCCAGCAACCGCGACCGCGAAACAGCACGGCGAGAGCCAGCGAAGCATCATGTTGAGCCTCCTCTCGCCACCCTCGCGGAAGTCAGATGTAGGCGGGAAGTCGTAAGACTTGCGGGCCCGCTTCCACTCCTGGGACGCAGAATGCGAAATCCCCACGCGTTGGCCACGGCGACACGGGCGCACCTGTAGCTCGCTATAGTCGCGCGGGTGAGAGAGACATTCCTGCTCGGGGTGATCGTGTCGCTCGTCGCGTGTGGTCCACGGGCGCGATCGGGGACCGTTGGAGCGCCAACGAACGACCGCGCTGACGCGCCGCGTGGTGACGCGGTCGCGCCCGGGCGCGCACCGGAACGCTGGATGTGGAGCGCGGGCCTCGTGCCGGCGTGGCGCGTCGACGGGGTCGTTCGCGACATCCTCGCCGTCGACGAGATGCGCGGGCTGGCGATCGCCGGCGGCAAGCTGTACGCCGTCGCGCTCGACACCGGCGTGGTGACGGTGCAGGCGACGTTCGACAAGGGCGTGCCGACCGCGCTCGTTCACGCCGGCGGGCGTGTGCTCGCCTATGGAACGAGGAGCAGGTCCTCGGTGGCCTGGTCGATCGATCCGGCGACGTTCGCGATCGCGCTCGTAGAGCTCCCCGAGCCGGCGGCCGGGGTGGCGACGAAGGGCACCCCCTCGATCGCGGCGTCCGCCGACGGCAAGCGCGTGCTCACGTGTAGCGACGATCGCTGGCCGACGGTGCGCGACGCGACGACCCTCGCGCCGCTCGCGACGTTCACCGGCGCCGAGCGCTGCGCGAGCCCGCGCTTCGTCGACGACGGTCGCGTCGTGCTCGATCGGATCGGCGGGAGTACGGGTGCGCGGATCGGTGACATCGCGACCGGCAAGGTGAGCGTGAGCAAGGTCGGGACGCCGGTGCCGTGGCCGGGTCCGGGCGGCCGCGCGGCGCTCGTCGAGGGCCGGAAGGTCACGCTGGAGGAAGGCGGGCGCGCGATCGCGTCGTACACGGTGTCGGGCGTCGCCGCGCCCCACTGGCTGGCGGACGCGAGCGCGCTGGTCTCGGCGAGCAAGACGGTGCTGCGGGTGCTTCCCGCCCGACCGGGGGAGGCGGAGCGGACGTTCGAGCTGCCGGCGCAGCTGCGGCGGATGACGCCGATCCCCGGGACGCCGCGGCTGTTCTTCCAGGCCGGCGCGCATCGCCTGGGGGTCTACGTGCCGGGCACCGGGACGATCTCGGCCGAAGGCACGAACCTCGGCGAGGTGGCGAAGGTGGCGGTCGCGGGCGGCGCGGTCGTGTCGGGCGCCGAGCGGCTGCGCGTGTGGCGCGACGGCGCGATCACGGTCACCGGGCCGCTCGCGGTCGCGGAGATGATCGACCTCGATGCCGGCGAGCCGGCGCTGTTCGCGACGCTCGACGGCCTCTTCACGCTCGACGTGCGCACCGGCGCGGTGGCCGAGCTCGACGCCGGGGTGTCGAGCATGGCCGCCGATCGGCACGGCGACCGGATCCTCTACGACGCCGACGACGACGTGCGGGACTGGGCGCGCGGCGGCGCCGACGTCTGGTTCCGGCGCTCGAGCGACTTCTTCGTCACCGACGTCGACGCCGCGAGCGGGCGCGTCGCCATGACCGACGACGACGCGTTCTACGTCGCCCGCCCCGAGGAGGGTGACCTGTTCGGCTTCCACGCCTTCGACTGCGGCGATCCGCTGTACCTCTACCTCGAGCGGGGCAAGGAGCGCGCGGCGACGTACGACGGCGTCACCGTGCACCTCTACGACACGAGCGCGCGGAAGGGCCTCGGCGGGATCGAGCTGACCGACGACAACATCGAGGCGCTCGCCTTCGTCCCGGGCAGCGACGCGCTCGCCCTCGTCGGCGCGTCGCTCTACCTGTGGGACCCGGTCGCGCACACGGTCACGGCGTGGCCGTTGCCCGCCGAGCACGCGGGCTTCGCCGCGACGTCACTGGCCGTGGACGCCGCGGGCACGCAGCTCGCGATCGGCTTCGCCGACGGGGCGGTCCTGTGGGCGCGGCTCGATGGCGTGCGCGCGCACGGCGCGCAGGTTGGACCCTCGGTGGCGACCGAGAAGCCGCCGGCCACGACGAGTTGCCGCGGCAAGGCGATGGCGTCGACCCTCGCCGACCTCGTCGGTCCGGATCCCGGCGACGAGCCGTAGGCGTCAGAGGACGGCGAGCGGCTGGAGATCGGCCCAGTTCGGGCCGGCCTCGACGCTGACGCGGAGCGGGGCCTCGAGGAGGAAGGCGTCGCGCATGGCGCTGGCCCCGACCCGGGCCGCGCGCTCGAGCTCGGTGAGCGGCACCTCGAACAGGACCTCGTCGAGGATCTGGGCGAGCGGCTGGGCGTGCAGGCCGGCGGCGCGCAGCGCGGTGTCCGCGTCGAGGAGGCCGCGGCGCGCGACGTCGGCGACCGAGCCCTCGTGGGTGCCGCGGCGGGCGAGGCGCTCGGCGTAGGAGCGATCGTGGGGGTCGAGCGACTCGAGGCCGCCGATCGGCCAGCGCCGGCCGGCGATGGTCACGAGGTAGCCGCGCTCGCGTACGAGCCGGAGCTGCTCGTCCTGGAAGGCGCGGACCGCGGCGTAGCGCGCGTCGAAGCGAGCGATGAGCTCCTTCGCCTCCTGCGCGGAGACGTCGAGCTGGAGCGCGAGCGCGCTCGCACCCTGGCCGGCGAACGTGGCGAAGTTCACGACCTTGCCGAGCTGGCGCTCGTCGTCGGTGATCGCCTCGGGCGGCTTGTCGAGGACGGCGGCGGCGGTGAGCCGGTGCAGGTCGTCGCGCCGGCGCAGCGGCTCGACGAGCGCGGGATCCTTGCTGAGGTGGGCCAGCACGTGGAGCCCGAGCTGGCTGTAGTCGATCGACATGAGCGCGTGCTCGGGACGCGCCACGAACGCCCGGCGGATGCGCGCCATCTCGGGCGTGCGGCCGGGGACGCGGCCGAGGTCGGGGTTGGTGTGCACGAGGCGGCCGGAGAACGAGCGCGCCGGGTGGATCCGCGAGTGGACGCGGCCGTCGGCGCCGATGCTGGCCCGCAGGCTGATGATCCACGTGTCGCGCATGCGGCGGAGCACCCGCCAGCGCAGGACCAGCGCCACGATCGGATGCGCATGCTCGATGCGCTCGAGCGCCTCGATGGAGGTGCTCCAGCCGGTCTTGGTGTGGCTGACGATCGGGAGCTCGAGCTCCTCGAAGAGCACCGCGCCGAGCTGCTTCGACGAGTTGATGTTGAACTCGTGGCCGGCGTGGCCGTAGATGCCGCGCTCGAGCTCGGCCTCGAGGTCGCCGAAGTCGTGCTCGGCGCGGGTGAGCTCGTCGGGGTCGACGGTCACGCCTGCGAGCTCCATGCGGACGCAGGTGTCGGACAGCGCGAGGTACTCGTCGAGGAGCGCGCGATCGAGGGCGGGCGAGAGCGCGTGCCACACCGCGGCGGAGGCGTCGGCATGCTGGCCGGCGAACGACGCGGCGCGCTCGACGGCGATCGCCGACCACGGCCTCCGCTGCGCGCCGACGCCGCGCACCGCGTCCTCCGCGGGCATGGCGCGCCCGAGCACCGGCCTGGCGACGATCGCGAGCTCGTGGGTCGCCCAGTTGCTCGGCTGCGTGAGGTGCGAGGCGGCCGCCGAGTCGCCGATCATCCCCTCGATGCGGAGGCCGAGGCCGGCGAGGGCGACGAGGAGGCCCTCGCGCATGTGGGCGACCTTGGGGACCGAGGCGTCGGCGAGCCATCCGGCGAGCGCGCGCGGGTCGATCGTCGCGCCGGCGCCGGTGAACCCGGCGTAGAGCGCCTCGCCGTCACCCCGCGAGAAGGCGAGGCCGGCGAGCGCGCCGTCGTCGTCGAGCGCGGGGTGCACCGCGACGGGGCGGTCGGCGCCGTAGGCGGCCAGGCGCTCGAGCAGCGAGGGTGCCGTCTCGCACACGGCGACGGCCGTGCTCGGCCCCTCGTGGGCGAGCAGCTCGACGAAGCCTAGGCGCTCGAACAGCGCGTTCTCGTCGGTCGGGGCCGGCGGCGCGTAGCTCGCCTGGTCGAGCGGCACCGGCAGCGGCCGGCGATCGTCGAGGCGCGCGCGCGCGAGCTCGGCGCGCACCAGCTCGGGATCGGCGCGCAGCGCGTTGCCGGTGCGGCCCTTGATGGAGTCCACGACGGCGAGGGCCCGCTCGACGGTGCTGTGTTCCTCGAGGAGCTGGGTCGCGCCCTTGGCGCCGATGCCCTTCACCCCGGGGAGCAGATCCTCGTCGCCGACGAGCGCCAGCCACTCGGCGACCTGATCGACGCCGACGCCGAATCGCTTGTGCACCATCTCCGGCGTGTAGCGGGCGTCCTTGTTGGCGTCGTACCACCACAGGTGCTCGCCGACGAGCTGCGCCAGGCGCTTGTCGACGCCGACCACCACCACGTCGTCGCCGGCGTCGAGCGCCGCGCGCGCGTACGACGCGACCAGGTGGAGCTCCTCGCCGGGGGCCGCGAGCGCGACGTGCATCCCCAGCGTGCGCACCAGCTCGGCGAGGCGAGGGAGCTGCGCCTGCAGGAGCTCCGGCCACGTCGACGGCGGCTCCGGATCGATCACCGCGACGGCGCGGGCCGGCGCCTTCATCGCCACCGCGGCGCGCACGCCGCGCGCGACGGCGAAGAGCCCGTTGACCGGGTCGCCGTCGGGCGCTTGCCGGTCGGTCGGGACGACCATGAAGCCGCGCGCGAGCAGGTTGGTGGCGGACACCACGAGCGTGCGGGCCGTCATGACGCGGATCGCATCCTACTGCGTCGCGCGGTCGTCGCCAGCGAACCGGGCGTCGAGATACGCGGCGGCGGCGGCGCGGCCGGCCTCGATCAGCGCCGCGCGGCGTGCGTCGGTCATGCCGAACTCGAGCGAGCCGTAGCCCTGCGCCGGGAGCCGGCAGATCTCGCCGTTGGCCATCGACGCCTCGATGACGGCGCGGTCGTGGGCGTTGAGCATCGTCTCCATGAGGCGTGTCATCCGCCGCAGCGCGGGCAGCTCGAAGACCTGATCGATCGCGCTCGTGCCCACGGGCGGCTGCCCGGGCACCGGCAGGCGCTCGTCGATGAGCAGCCCCAGGTTGGGCGCGGCGTCGGGATCGAGCGGACCCATGATCTCCCGGACCTCGTCGAGCTCCGAGGTGAGGAGGTGGAGCGGGAAGTTGGAGAGCACGCCGCCGTCGATGAGCACGTGGCCGGAGAGATCGCGGCCGCGATACGTGCCCCACGCGCGCTGCCACACGACCTCCTGGAACACGAGCGGCATCGACATCGACGCGCGGACGGCCGACGCCACCGGGAACGCCGGCGCGGTGCGGGCGTTCAGGACGAGCATCTCCTCACCCGTCGTGTCGGAGACGGTGATCGACAGGTCGCGACCGGTGAGCTGCGTCAGCTCGGCGAAGCTCGCGCGCGAGAGGCCGCGGCGGCGCGCGTCGAGCCGCTCGTCCAGCCAGGTGGAGAGGCTGTCGCCGGCGAACACGCCGCCCTTCTCGAGCAACGAGAAGAGCATGCGGAACGCGCCGATGCCGAGGAACCCGCGCATGAGCGCGCGCTCGAAGCGGCGCTCGGTCGCCTCCGAGAGCAGCGGGATGTCGACGCGATCGAAGAGGCGCTGGAGCGACGAGCGATCGAGCTCGTGCTCCGTGAAGTCGGCGGGGACGTCGAGGAAGGTGGCCATCCGCGACGCGCCGTCGGCGAGTCGCTCGCCCAGCGCCGCCTGGAGCTCGGGCGCGCGGTAACCGGCGGCGACGAGGGCCGCGACCAGCGCGCCCGCCGAGGTGCCCACCAGCCGGCGCGCCGTGTGGCCGCGTCGCTCGAGCTCCGCGATCGCGCCGATGAACGCGGCGCCCTTGGCGCCTCCCCCCTCGAAGGCCAGGTCGAAGTTCACGGCCCATTGTCGCCGCCGGCGCGGCGGATCACAAAGGCCACGTTGTATCGTCGCGGCGATGGCGATTCGTGAAGACACCGGGGCGCTCCTCGCCACCGTGCTCGCGGTCGCGCTCGGCGCGTGCGGCGGCGGCAAGGACCCGGCGGTGTGTCGGCGGGAGGCTGCCGAGCTGTCCGAGCTCCTGGCGACCGTGGACCACGAGCCGCCTGGCTTCCAGGCGCACGACCTCACGCTCGTCACCCGCAGCGACATACCCAGGACGACCCGCGACCTCGGGCCCGTGATCCACGTGACCCGCGAGGGGGCGAGCTTCCAGGACGAGCCGTTCCGGGGCGAGCAAGGTCGCGTGCGGCTCACCGAGGAGGCGCGCCGGTACGGACACGGCGCGAAGCTCGACGTCCTCTACCTCGCGATCGCGGAGGATGCGCGCTGGGAGGACGCGGCGGGGGCGGCGGTGCTCGGGTGGGAGGCCGGCTTCGAGCGGCAGGGGCTCGCGTTCGCCCGTCCCCCCGCGGTCGTGACGCCGCCGCCGCGCAGCAAGATCGACGCCGAGCTCGACCGGATCCTCCACGAGGAGGAAGCCAGCAACAAGGCCACCGCGCTCGCCCGGCTCATCGAGCAGGTGGTCAACGGTTGCCCGGCGCTGATCCGGGCGTTCGGCAGCGTGGCCGCGGTCGAGGGCGAGTCCAAGGCGGACACGCTCATCCGCGCGATCGAGCCGTCTCTGGTCGAGTGCAACTGCGCGGTCGACATGCCGTCGCTCCGCTCCGCGCTGTTCCGGCTGCTCGCCGTCGACAAGCCCCAGTCGGCGTTCGTCATCACGCATGATCCGGACGGCACGCCCATCGACCTGCCGCCCGACACCCCGTGGCGCGACGCGCACGCGCGGTTCTCTCCCGACGCTCGTGTCCTCATCGAGCTCCCCTGACGCCATGGAGATCCACAAGCCCCCATCGCCGCTCGCCGTGCCCGCGGGCGCGCGCGCCGTGTTCCTCGCCGGATCGATCGAGCAGGGCGCGGCCGACGACTGGCAGGCCGCCCTGACGGCGGCCCTTGCCGATCGCGACGTCGTCGTGCTCAACCCACGGCGTGACGAGTGGGACGCGAGCTGGCGCCAGTCGATCGACGAGCCTCGCTTCCGCGGCCAGGTGGAGTGGGAGCTCGACGGTCTCGAGCGCGCCGATGTGATCGCGATGTGGTTCGCTCCGGCGACGCGCGCGCCGATCACGCTGCTCGAGCTCGGCCTCCACGCGCGCGAGGGCAAGCTGGTGGTCGGTTGCCCCGACGGCTTCTGGCGCAAGGGCAACGTCGAGATCGTGTGCGCGCGCTTCGGCGTCCCGTTGCACGCGACGTGGGAGACGTTCGTCGCCGCGGTGCTGGCGCGCGTCTGAAACGTCAGCGGGCGACGAGCGTGTCCTCGAGCACCGGCCGGGCCTCCGCGGCGCGCCTGCGCGAGGTCTGCGGCAGCGATCCGCTGGCGGCGTGGATGAGGTCGACGCCGAGCTCGGCCGCGGAGGCGTAGCGGTGGCGTGGGCTGCGGGCCATCGCGATCGCGATGACGGCGTCCAGGTCGGCGTGCAGCTCGGGGACGCGGTGGCTCGGCGGCACCGGCTGGGCAGGCGGCGAGGACGCGTCGGCGCTCGCCGGCGTCGGTCGCTCGCCGGTGAGGACCTGGTACGCGATGACGCCGAGCGCGAAGACGTCGGCCTCGGGACCGGCGATGGCGGCCCCCGCGGCCAGCGTCTCGGGCGCCATGTAGCCGGGCGTGCCCAGGACCTGGCTCGCCTGCGTGAGCGCCTCGTCGTCCGACGCGCGGGCCACGCCGAAGTCGAGGACGCGGACGGTCCCGTCACGGAGAACGAACAGGTTGTGCGGCTTGAGATCGCGGTGGACGATGCCGGCGGCGTGCACCGCGGCGACGGCGGTGCACATCGCCGCGAGCAGCGGCACCGCCTCGACCGCCGGGAGGCGACCGCGCCGGCGCAGGATCGCCGCGAGGTCCTCGCCCTCGAGGTAGTCGAGGACGACGACGCGCTCGCCGGGGCCGGCGAGGTGGACCTCGCGCACGGCGGCGGTGACCGACGCGGGGAGCCGGGCGGCGAGGCTGGCCTCGCGCCGCGCCCGCTGGACGACGGTCGCGTCGTCGACGAGGAACGGGTGGAGCACCTTGACGGCGACCGGCTCCGCGCCGTCGCGGCCGGTGGGCACGGCGCGGTAGACCTCGGCCATGCCGCCGCGGCCGACGACGTCCTGCAGCGTGTAGCCGGCGATCCGCTGGCCGGTGAGCCGACCGTCACGTGCGCCCTCGGCGACCGCCGCGAGCCGTCGCTGCGCCGACGCGAGCGCGCGCTCCGTGCTGCGCATCGTGGCCACGAGGACGTTGGCGCCGACCCACGTCCCGAGATAGACGCTCGCGATCGACGTGATCACCGACCAGCGCATCGACGCGGTCGCGTAGATCGGCCCGGCGCCGTCGCGGAAGAGCGGTGCGCGGTCGAGGATGCCCAGCTCCTCGGCGAGGAAGGCGCCGCCGTGCAGGGCGACGAGGGCGGCGAACGACAGCGCGCCCAGCTTCCAGTCGAGGAACACCCGGGGAACGAAGACCAGCATCGCCCCCGCCACGAGGAAGTAGCTGGTGAGCGTGCCCGTGACCTGGATCCAGACCACGACGGTCGCCTGCATCAGCACGACGGCGAGCGCGGCCAGGCCGGGTGACGGCGCCGGTCGTCCGCGCTGCGTGTGACCGAGGAGCGCGAGCGCGGTCAGGAGGGGGAGGTTGATCGCGACGAACGCGTCGACGGTCTCGCGCGAGAGCCGCGGGTCTCCGCGCAGCGCCAGCCAGAGGCCGAGATCGAAGACCATCGCGCTGATCGCGACGAGGCGCACGAGTCGCCAGTAGGCGGCGATGCGCGGCGGCTCCAGGGCGTCGTCGGCGGGGCGTGCGAGCGCCAGCGCGGCGAGGGTTCGCCAGCGCGGCGCGCGCGGTCCCGTCCCGGCCACGCGACGAGGGTACCACGGGGCCTGGTGTACCTTCGGCGCATGGCGCGATCGCGGTGGCTCTTGCTCTTGCTCGTGCTCGTGGGGTCGGGATGCGCGGGTGATCGCGCGCCCGAGTGGGCGGTGCCCGCCGCGGCCGCACCGTCGTCGTCGGGGCCGGCGCGCGCGCCGGCGACCTGTACGCGCGACGTGGGGCAGATGCAGACCTACGCGCCGGGCGGCGCGCCCGTCGACCCGAAGCGGCCGGTGCACACGTACTCGATCGTCGCGCGCGACGCGGTGACCGGCGACCTCGGCGTCGCGGTGCAGTCGCACTGGTTCGCCGTCGGCAACGGCGTGCTCTGGGCGGAGCCGGGGGTGGGCGCCGTGGCGTCGCAGTCGTTCGCCGAGCCCGAGTACGGCCGCCGCGGCCTCGAGCAGCTGCGGGGCGGGGCGGCGGCGCCCGACGTGCTGGCGGCGCTGGTCGCCGAGGACGCGGGGCGCGACGTGCGCCAGGTCGGCATCGTCGACGCGTCGGGGCGCGCGAGCGCGCACACGGGTGCGTCGTGCATCGCGTTCGCGGGGCATCACGTGGGCGACGGCTACGCGGTGCAGGCGAACCTGATGGCCAACGATCGCGTGGTGCCCGCGATGGCGAAGGCGTACGAGTCGACGCCGGGAGAGCTCGCGGACCGGCTGCTGGCGGCGCTGGACGCGGCGCAGGAAGCGGGCGGGGACGCGCGCGGGTGCCAGTCGGCGGCGATCCGCGTCGTGAAGGGCGCCGCGTCGGCCAAGCCGACCCACGACGTGAAGGTCGACCTGCGCGTCGACGACGCGGCCGATCCGCTCGGCGAGCTGCGCCGCCTGCTGGCGATGGCGCGGGTCTACGATCACATGAACGCCGGCGACGCCGCCGTGACCAGGGGCGACGTCGCGGCGGCGCGGGACCACTACGCCGCCGCCGCGAAGGCCGCGCCGCACATCGCGGAGATCCGGTACTGGCAGGCCATCGGGCTCGCCAGCGCGGGGCAGGTCGAGGAGAGCCTGCCGATCTTCCGCGGCGTGTTCGTCGAGGACCGGCGCTGGGTGGAGGTGACGCGCCGGCTGCAGCCGGGCGTCTTGCCCGTCGGGCCGCGCGGCGACGAGCTGATCCGGACGATCCTGACGCAGGCGCGATGAGCTGGCTGGGCTCCGGTGACGGGCGACCGATCGCGATCGGCGCCATGCGCATCACCGATGCGAGCGTGCTCGACGCGGCGGTGCGCGCCGGCGTGACGGTCATCGACACCGCCGATGTCTACGGTGACGGGGAGGTGGGCGCCAGCGAGCGCCTGATCGCGACGGCGCTCGCGCGCGCGGACCGCGAGCGCGTCCTCGTGGTCAGCAAGAGCGGGCTGCGCCGCGACGGCGCGCGCTGGGCGGCGGACGGGCGCGCGACGCACGTGATCGAGGCGGCGCGGGCGACGCGGGCGCGGCTCGGCGGCGCGCCGCTGGCGCTGCACCTGCTGCATGCGGTCGATCCTCAGGTGCCGCTCGCCACCAGCGTGCGCGGGCTCGCTCGCTTGCTGGACGAAGGTGACGCCGTTCGCGTCGGCCTCGCGAACGTCAACCGCACGCAGCTCGAGGAGGCGCTCACCCTCTGCGCCATCAGCGCCGTCGAGGTGGAGCTCGGCCCGCACCAGGTGAACGTGGTGCGCGGCGGCCTGGTGCGGCTGTGCGAGGAGCGCGGCATCCCCATCCTGGCCCATCGGCCGCTCGGCGGCGTCGAGAAGGCCCGGCGCCTGGGCCTCGAGCCCCTCATCCGGGAGATCTCGGCCGGCCGCGGCCTGACCCCGCAGGAGGTGGTGCTCGCCTGGGTGCGCGGCCTCTCGCCAGTCATCATCCCGTTGCCCGGCGTCTCGCGCGTGGAGACGGTGGAGAGCGTCGCGCGCACCGCGCGCCTCGCCCTCGACGACGGCGAGCAACACGCCCTCGACCAGGCCTTCCTGCGCGTCGGCTCGCGTCGGGGCCCCGCCCCCGTCAAGTTGTCAAAGTTGACACCGTCCCCAGATGGGGACGGTGTCAACTTTGACAACTTTAGGGAGGTGGTCGTGGTGATGGGGATGCAGGGGGCGGGGAAGTCGACGGTGGCGCGGGAGCTGGAGGCCAGGGGGTACGCGCGGTTCAATCGCGACGAGCGCGGCGGGTCGCTCGAGAAGATGGCCCGGTTGCTCGACGAGGCGCTGGCGGGTGGGGTGGGGCGGGCGGTGCTCGACAACACGTACGCGACGCGGGCGTCGCGGGCGCCGGTGATCGAGGTGGCGGGTGTGTTCGGGGTACCCGCGCGGTGCGTGTGGATCGACGCGAGCATCGAGGACGCGCAGGTGAACGCGGCGGCGCGGTTGATCGAGACCTACGGGCGCCTGCCCGAGCCGGGCGAGCTGGCGAAGCTGGCGAAGAAGGATCCGGCGGCGTTTCGCCCGAGCGCACAGTTCAACTGGCGGCGCGACCTCGAGCCGCCGTCCGTGGACGAAGGGTTCGCCGCCGTCGAGCGGGTCGCGTTCCAGCGGACGCGCTGGCCGTTCGCGGGGACGCGCCGCGCGCTCGTGGTCGAGACGAAGGTGGCGGCGGAGGTCGACGCGGGGGCGTGGCGCGCGGCGGGCTGGTTCGTGGTCGGGACGGCGTGGGGGGCGACGTCCGCGCCGGCCGACCTCGACGTCGAGGTGTGCCCGCACCCGGCGGGCCCGCCGGTGTGCTGGTGCCGCAAGCCGCTGCCCGGGCTCGGGTTGCTCCTGGCCCGCAGACACGGCCTCGATCTCGGGCGGTCGTGGCACGTCGGGCGCGGCCCCGCCGACCGGGGCTTTGCCGCGCGCCTGGGGCTGCGCTTCGCGGAGCCCGAGGAGCTTCCCGCGCCGCCTCCGTTGGTAGACTGACGGCCTTGGAGCTCTCGGCGACCATCCGCGGGGTGCGCTACCGCTTCGACTCCGTCAAGGAGGTGCTCGGCCGCGCCAACCCGCCCAAGAGCGGGGANNGCCGGGCTCACGCTCGCCGACCTGCGCCAGCACCCGGTCGTCCCGTACGAGGACGACGAGCTCACCCGCGTCGTGGAGGACGACCTCGACGAGCAGGCGTTCCGCGCCGTCGCGCACCTGACCGTCGGCCAGTTCCGCGAGTGGCTGCTCGAGACGACGACCACGGGGCCGATCCTGCGCTCGGTCGCGCCCGGGCTCACCCCCGAGATGGCGGCGGCGGTGTGCAAGCTGATGTCGAACCTCGATCTCATGGCGGTCGGCGCCAAGTGCGAGGTCGTGGTGCGCGCCAACAACACGCTCGGGTTGCCCGGTCGCCTCTCCTCGCGTGTCCAGCCCAACCACCCGACCGACGACGTGCAGGGCATCCTCGCCTCGATGCGCGAGGGCCTCTCGTACGGCTGCGGCGACGCGGTCATCGGCGTCAACCCGGCGACCGACACGCCGCAGTCGACCGCCGCGATCCTGACGGCGATCGACGAGGTCCTCCGGCGACACGAGGTGCCGACCCAGCACTGCGTGCTCTCGCACATCACGTGTCAGCTCAAGGCGCTCGAGCTCGGCTGCCCCATGGATCTCATGTTCCAGTCGCTCGGCGGCTCCGAGGCCGCCAACCGCGCGTTCGGCATCAGCGTCGAGCTCCTCGACGAGGCGTGGGCGACGATGAAGGAGCGCGGCACCACCCGCGGCCCGAACGTCATGTACTTCGAGACCGGACAGGGCTCGGCGCTGTCGAGCGCGGCGCACCACGGCGCCGACCAGCTCACGCTCGAGGCGCGCTGCTACGGGCTCGCGCGCCGCTATCGCCCGTTCCTCGTCAACACCGTCGTCGGCTTCATCGGTCCCGAGTACCTGGAGGACGGCCCGCAGATCACGCGCGCCGGGCTCGAGGATCACTTCATGGGCAAGCTGCTCGGCCTGCCCATGGGCTGCGACGCGTGCTTCACCTACCACGCGTCGATGACCCAGGACGAGCTCGAGAGCCTCAAGGTCCTCCTCGGCGCTGCGGGCTGCGCATACCTCATGAGCCTGCCGGTCGGAGACGACATCATGCTCAACTACCAGTCGACGAGCTATCACGACATCCCGTCGGTGCGCCGCCTCCTCGGCAAGCGCCCCACGCCGGAGTTCGACGCGTGGTGCGAGGCCAAGGGCATCAGCCGCGACGGCGAGCCCGGTCCGCGCTTCGGCGACGTCGGGGTGGTGTCATGAGCCGCACGAGCGGCGGGACGCGCGCGCTCATGGCCGCCCTGCGCGAGCGCCTGGGCGCCAGCGACCCCGCGCCGCCGCGTGTGGCCATGCCGGTCGTGCCAGCGCCGCCGGCGCGTGTCTACACCCCGCGGCGCGAGCCGCTGCGCGGCGACGCCGACGCCGCCCGCCACACCACCGCGCTCCTCGGGATCGGGCACGTCGGCACGCGCTACGCGACCGACGTCGTCCTCCAGTTCCAGGCCGAGCTGGCCGTCGCCCACGAGGCGGTCGCCGCCGAGCTCCCCGACGGCTGGGCGAGCGACCACGGCTTCCTGCCCCTGGTCTCGCGCGTGAGCAACCACCGCGAGTTCCTGCTGCGTCCGGATCTCGGACGCCGCCTCGCGCCCGACTCCTTGCAGCGCCTGCGCGATCAGGCCGAGCGCGGCAAGGACGTGCAGCTCATCCTCGCCGACGGGCTCTCGGCGACGGCGTGCATGGGCAGCGGCGTCCAGCTCCACGAGGAGCTCGTGCGCGCGTGCGAGCACCGCGGCCTGTCGGTGGGCACGCCCGTCTGCGCGCGTTACGCGCGGGTGTGGCTCGAGGACGAGATCGGGCAGGAGGTCGGCGCCAAGGTCGCCATCATCCTCCTCGGCGAGCGGCCGGGGCTCGGCACCGGCGACGGCCTGTCGGCGTACGTCGTGTACGAGCCGGCGATCGGCAAGACCGACGGAGATCGCAACATGATGAGCAACATCCACGCGCGCGGCACGCCGCCGGCCGAGGCCGCGCACCGGCTGTCGGCCCTGGCGGCGGCGATGATCGAGCAACGCACGAGCGGCGTGACGCTCGACCTCGCGCGGGTCGCCGCCGACATCGAGCGCGGCTACCGCGCGCCGCAGGTGCGGCAGCGCCTGGTGGGAGGCTGACCATGCTGCTCGAGCCGATCGTTCCGTCGATCCTGTCGCTGCGCCGCATCCCGGCGGCCGATCCGGCGGTGCTCGCGGCCTACGGCGCCGATCCCGCGCGCCATGTCTCGCTCGGCCTCGTCACCTGCGATCAGGACGATGCGCTCTACGTCGCCCTCGACGAGGCGACCAAGCACGCCGCCGTCGACGTCGTCTTCGCGCGGAGCTTCTACGCGGGCAGCGCGCACGCCTCGGGGCGCCTCTCGGGAGAGATCCTCGGCGTGCTCGCCGCCGCCGAGCCGCAGGCGATCGAGGACGGCCTGGCCGCGCTCGTCGCCTGCCTCGCGCACGACGCCTGCTTCTACGACGCCGACGGACAGCGCGGGGTGACCGTGTTCCCGCACGTGATCGGATCGCTCGGTCATTACCTCTCGCGCGAGGCCGGCCTCGCGCCCGGCGAGCCGATGGCCTACCTGGTGGCCCCGCCGATGGAGGCGACGCTCGGGCTCGACGCCGCGCTCAAGGCGGCGGCGGTGCGGGCGGTCAAGATCACGCCCCCGCCGACCGAGACCAACTTCGCCTGCGCGTGGTTGACCGGGCTCGCGCCTGGAGATCTCGCGGCTTGTGAGGCGGCGGCGACCGCGTTCGCCGCCGCCGTCGTCGACGTCGCGGCCAGCCCCCAGCGCCGCTGACGAATCTATTTGCAGACTGTCTGCAAATTGTTTACACCCGCGGCATGTCCCCTTCGACTCGCCGCTCCGCGGCCTCGCTCGGGGTGAACGTCGGGCTCGTCGCGCTGTTCGTGCTGGGATGTGCGGGCGCGCCGTCGCCGGGGGGTGACGACGTGAGCGACGGTGACGTGGACGCGGCGGTCGGCGCCGACGCCCCGGGCACCGACGTTGCCGACGCGCGCGACCCGGACCCGCGGCCGTACAGCGCGACGCCCGCCGGCTGTGACGACGCGCCCGCCGACCTGTACGTCACGCCCGCCGGGCTGCCGCCGCTGACGCCCGCGCAGCGCGGCGCCATCGTGCGCTGCGTGCTCGGCCCCGAGCTGGATGCGGCGCAGGCCCAGGCCGCCGCCGAGGAGGCGGGCGCCTCGATCGTCACGACCTCGGGCGTGCGGGTCGTGAAGGTCGCGTATCGCACCGTGCGCGGCGACGGCTCGCCCGCCGTCACCACGGCGACGGTGTGGCTGCCGCTCGTGCCGCGCGCGCAGCCGGTGCCGGTCGCGCTGGTCGCGCGCTCGACCAGCGGCATCGCCGACGCGTGCGCGCCGTCGCGCGGCGAGCTGCCGCTGCCCGAGCTCGGCCTGCCGTTCGCGAGCCACGGGCTGGCCGCGATCGCGCCCGACTTCGCCGGGCTGGGCAACGAAGGCGTGCACGCGTACCTCGACAACCGCGAGGCGGCGGCCCAGCTCTTCGACGGAGTCCGCGCCCTGCGCGCCCTCGTCGGCGGCACCATCGGCGATCCGGTGCTCGCGCTCGGCTACAGCCAGGGCGGCGGCGTCGTGCTCTCGGCGCAGGCGCTCGAGCACGAGCTCACCGGCGCGCGCACGCTGCGCGCCGCCGTGGCGATCGCGCCGCAGTGGCCGACGCGGCCCGGCTCGTTCGGCTACGAGCGCGTGCTCCGCGACCCCGACATGATCACCGGCGTCGCCGGCCTCGCGCCGCCGACGGTCACCGTGCTGCGCCAGTACGGCTGGTTCGCCAACCGGCGGGGGATCGAGCACGCGGCCGACACCTTCCCGCTCGCCCAGCGCGGCGCGCTCGTCGATCAGATCGAGCGCCTGTGCACGATCGAGCTCGGCGCGGCGCTCGGCACCCAGCAGCCGCGCGTGCGCGACTTCGTCGACGAGGGGTTCCGCGTCGCGATGCTCGCGTGCCTCGACGGCACGGCGGGCTGCGTCGAACCGGCGGCGTCGTTCCACGCCTGGATGGTGGCGAACGTGGTCCGCGCGGACCCGGCGGGCGCGCGCGTGCTGGTCGTCCAGGGGCTCGGCGACCAGGTGATGCCGGCGGCGTCGGAAGCGGCGTGTGTCGTCGCCAAGTTGCGCACCGAGGGCGTGACGCCCGAGGTGTGCTCGGACACGTTCGGCACCCACGACTCGGTGCTCGAGCGGAAGATCGAGCACGCCGTGGCCTGGGCGGAGGCGGTCGCGTTCGGCGACGTCGCCGCGCCGACGTGTGCCTCGACGTTCTTGCCGCCGTGTAGTCCGTAGCGTCCGTGCCATGATGGGAGGGTGAGGCGAGCGTTCGCACTCGTCATCGGCGTCGCGACCGGCGTGGCCGGCGCGGCCTGCGGTGACCAGCTCGCGCCGCGCGACGAGGCGGCCGACCCCGACGCCACGCCTGGTCCGGCCCCGGTCGTCATCGTGATGATCGGCGACGGGATGGGGCCGGGCGCGCTCGACGCCGCCTCGCTGTTCCGCCACGGCGAGACCGGCCGGCTGTTCATGCAGTCGATGCCGTACCGCGGCGAGGTGCGCACCGGCGGGCCGTCGGGGATCACGGACTCGGCGGCGGCGGCGACCGCCATGGCGACGGGACACTACACGTGGAACGGGCGCGTCGCGCTGGACCGCGACGCCAGGCCGGTCGAGACGCTGCTCGAGCGCGCGCGCCATCGCGGCATGGCGGCGGGGCTGGTCACGACGACGTCCTTGCCGCACGCCACGCCGGCGAGCTTCAGCGCGCACGTGATCGGCCGCGGCTACATGACCGCGATCGCCGCGCAGCAGGTTCGCCGCGCGAAGCCACAGGTGATGCTCGGCGGCGGCTCGGCGTACTTCGAGCCGGAAGGGCCGGCGTCGGTGCGCGCCGACGGCGGTCTCTACCGGGACCTCGAGCTCGGCGACTACCGGATCGTCCGCGATCGGTTCGCGCTCGACGAGGCGGTGGCGGCGGGGGCGACGCGGATCTTCGGCGCGTTCACCTTCGATCACCTGACGATGACCTCGGCTCGCCCTCCCGACACCAGCGAGCCCGACCTGCCGCAGCTCGCCCTCGCGGCCCTGACCACCCTCGATCGCGATCCCCAGGGCTTCTTCCTCATGATCGAGGGCGGCCGCATCGATCACGGCGGTCACGCCAACAACCTGATCGACGTGGTGCAGGAGACGCTCGTCTTCGACGACACGGTCGCGCTGGTCACGGCCTGGGCGCGCGCCCGCGGGAACGCCACCGTGATCGTGACGGCCGATCACGAGTGCGGCGGCCTCGAGATCGTCGCCCCGGGCGCCGCCGGTCAGTACCCCGACGTGCGCTGGCGCTGGGGCGCGCACACCAACACGCGGGTCGGCATCTTCGCCGAAGGCCCGGGCGCCGCGGTCGTCGACGACGCCGTCGTCGATCATCGCTGGGTGCACGCGATCGGCGTCGCCCGCGTCGACGGTGCGCCGTTCGTGACGCCGGGACGCGACCCGGTCCCCGACGGCGAGCTCCGCGATCTCCGCCACCGCGCCGCGGTGCAGGAGGTCACGAGCGGGTACGGCGTGGGCTGGAACCAGCTCGACGCGCTGTGGCTCGACGCGACGCCGCACGGCCTCTTCGTCGGCATCGAGGGGTTGTTCGAGTGGGACGCCAACGCGGTCGAGGTCTGGATCGACGTGGACCCCGGCGCCGGCACGGGCGTGGACGCGCTGGACGGCGCCTTGCGCGACCGCGACGGCCTCGCCGACGCGGTGCTCTCTCGATCGAACCTCGGCGCGCCGCCGGCGCCCGCGATCGGAGGCTTCGGCGCGGACGTCGCGCTGATCGCGGTCGGCGGCGCCGATCCACACGTCGAGGACCTGCTCGACGCGGGCGGGCTGCGCGGGCTGCGCGAGCCGTTCGGTCACCCCGACGACCTCGGGTGGCGGCGGGCGGCGCTCAACTTCGGCGCCGTGCGCGTGCGCGGCACCGCGCTCGCGAGCGTGCCGGGGCAGGGCCTCGAGGCCTTCGTGCCCTGGGCGGAGCTGTATCCCGACGGCGTGCCGGTCGGCGCCAGGCTCGCGCTCGCGGCCGTGCTGGTGAACAGCGACGGTGGCCACACGTCGAACCAGGCCCTGCCGTCGTTCCCGCCGGGGACCGAGAACCCGGGCCGGCGGGGGACGCCGCTCCCGGGTGTGGTGCTGTACGAGATCGATGCCGATCGCGATGGCGTGATCGACGGCGATGCGGCGCCGACGATCGTGCGATGATCTCGGAACCACATGGCCCGAACTCCGCTGTTCGCCTCCCTGCGACGCGCCCTTCGACGAGCCACCGCCGCGCAGCGCGCGGGCCTCTCGCCCGCCGAGCTCGCCGAGCGCCTCGCCACCCGCGCGCGTCGCCCCGGACCTTCCCGCCGCGACATCCTCCGGATCGGCGGCGTCACCGGCGCCGCCGCGGCCGTGCCGTTCACGGCGTTCGGCGCCGGCTGCGGTGACAACGCCGACGGCAGCGCCACGGTCGCCGTCGTCGGCGGCGGCGCCGCCGGCCTCATGGCCGCGCGCACGCTCCTGTCGGCGGGCGTGGACGTGACCGTGTACGAGGCGTCGGCTCGCACGGGCGGACGCATGTTCACGCGCACCGGCCTCTTCCCCGACGGCAAGGTCGTCGAGCTAGGCGGTGAGCTCGTCGACTCCGGGCACGAGCTGATGGCGCTCCTCGCGAACGACTTCGGCCTCACGCTCGACGATCTCGCCGCCGACGGGGCCGGGCTGCGCGCGGACACCTACCACTTCGACGGTCTCGTCGTCCCGGAGGCGACGATCGTGAACGAGTTCACGCCGCTCGCCGCGCGGATGGCCGCCGCCGTGACCGCCTCGGAGGCCAGCGACGCCGAGTTCGACCGCCTCGACAACATGTCGATCAGCGAGTGGCTGGGCGGCGAGGGGATGCTCGCCTCGTCGTCGCTCATCCGCCGCATCCTCGAGCGCTCGTACACCGGCGAGTACGGCCTCGAGGTCGACGAGCAGTCGATCTTCAACCTCCTGTGGCTCATCGACCACGAGACGCCCGACCCGTTCCGCATCTACGGCGACTCCGACGAGCGCTACCACATCCGCGAGGGCAGCCAGGCGATCCCCGACAACCTCGCCCTGCCGCTCGCCGGCCGCATCGAGCTCGAGCACGAGCTGGTCGCCATCACCGCCGAGTCGGACGGCCGCCCGCGCCTCACCTTCGACGCCCCGTCGGGGACGATCGAGATCACGGTCGATCGCGCCGTCCTCGCCATCCCGTTCACCACCCTCCGCCGCGTCGAGCTCGCGAACGCCGGGCTCTCCGCCGAGAAGCTGCAGATGATCCAGGAGCTCGGGTACGGCACCAACGCCAAGCTGATGATGGGCTTCGGCTCGCGCCCCTGGCGCTCCCCGGGCATGGCCACCGGCTCGTCGGTGTCCGACATCGGCGAGCTCCAGGCGACGTGGGAGACCTCGCGCGGCTACGGCGGCACCGTCGGCGTGCTCACCAACTTCGTCGGCGGGGACCGCGGCGTCGCCATCGGCCAGGGCACCGCCGAGGAGCGCGCGCTCGAGGTGCTGCCGTGGCTGAACGGCGTGTTCCCGGGCACCCAGGCCGCCTACACGGCCGGCTCGGCGATCCGCCAGCACTGGCCGAGCGCGCCGTTCATGCTCGGCAGCTACGCCTGCTACCGCCCGGGTCAGGCCGTTTTCTCCGGCACCGAGGGCGAGGCCGAGGGACGCCTGCACTTCTGCGGCGAGCACACCTCGGTCGACTTCCAGGGGTACATGGAGGGCGCCGTCGAGACCGGCCTGCGCGCCGCCGACGAGATCATCCTCGCGCTGGGCCGCACGCTGCCCGAGCGCCTGCGCGCCCACCTCGACGGCCGTCACGCGTCACGGTTCGGCCGCCACGCCCGCCGCCGCCGCCGCCGGGCGCGGCGCTGAGTGACGTGATAACAAGGCGGCATGGTCGATCGGCCCCCATTGACGGCTCCGCTCGCGATCGAGCGCATCCTGGAGCTCCTGCCGCACCGCTACCCCTTCCTCCTCGTCGATCGCGTCGTCGAGCTCGGTGACGACAAGATCGTCGCCGTCAAGAACGTCAGCGTGAACGAGCCGTTCTTCGCCGGCCACTTCCCGGGCGCGCCGGTGATGCCGGGCGTCCTCCAGCTCGAGGCGATGGCCCAGACCGGCGGCATCCTCGCCCAGCGCGTGATCGACTTCGATCCGACGACGCAGGTGATGCTCTTCCTGTCGATCGACGCCGCCAAGTTCCGCAAGGCGGTGGTCCCGGGCGATCAGCTCCGCATCGAGGTCGTGCCGCTGCGCAAGGGCAAGATCTTCAAGATGCGCGGCGAGTGCTTCGTCGACGGCAAGCTGGTGTCGGAGGCCGAGCTGCTCGCGACCATGGCCGACCGCGCCAAGCTGGGAGCGTGACCCGCTGATGCGCCGCCGCGCCGCCTTCCTGCTCCTCGCGCTCCTCGCGCTCCTCGCGCTCTGGGCCGCCTGCGGCTCGGGCAGCTCCGGCACGAACCACGAGCGGATCCGCCGCGACAAGGACGCCGGCGTGGCCGTCGCGATCGTGGATCGCCCGGGCGCCGTCGCCGCCGAGCACGCGCCCGAGAAGGAGCCCAACGACGATCCGGCGACCGCCATGCCGTTCACCGGCGGCGTCCGCGGCACGCTCGACGGCGAGCTCGACGTCGACGCCTACGCGCTCACGGTCGCGACACCCGGCATGATCGCCATGAAGGTCACCGGGGTCGAGGGCGTCGACCTCAAGCTCGAGCTGCGCGACGAGCGCTTCGCGCTGGTGGTCACGGGCGATCGCGCGCCCGCCGGCGGTCCCGAGACCGTGCCCAACGCGCCGGTCGACAAGGGCACGTACCACCTGGTCGTGCGCGAGGTCCCGCCCAGGCGCAAGAAGCCGCCCAAGGGCGCCAAGGACGCGTCGGTCGGACGCACCGGCCCGTCGCCGGCGTACGAGCTCACCGCCACGCTCCTGCCGGCGCCCGCCCCCGGCGGTGAGCGCGAGCCCAACGACGACGAGGGCACGGCCAACGAGCTCGCGATCGGCGAGCCGGCGACCGGCTGGATCGGCTGGGGTGGCGACCAGGACACCTGGAAGCTCGCGATCGAGGCGCTCGCCGAGGGGAACGGCCTCGATCTCTCGGTCACCGCCGTCCAGGGGACCGCGCTCACGATGGAGGTCACCGACGCCGCCGGGCGCGCCCTGATGAAGACCTCGGCTGCCGCCGGGCAGCCGCTCGCGATCAAGAGCCTCGCGCCGCGCCTCACCCCGGGCGAGGCCGCGATCCATCACATCCGCATCACCGGCAAGCCGTCCAACCCCGACGATCCGTACACGCTGTCGGTCGCCACGCGGCTGCTCGATCTCGACGAGGAGGCCGAGCCCAACGACCGCACGTCGCAGTCGAACGCGCTGCGCTTCGGGGTCGAGGATCAGGGCGCGATGCGCGGCCAGGCCGCGCCCGGCGACAAGGACGTCTTCTCGCTGTCGGCGTCGCCGACCCCCATGTCGCTCGACGTCGCGCTCGACGCGCCGCCCGGCGTCGACGTCGCGCTCACCGCCATCGCCGAGAGCGGCGTCAGCCTCGGCAAGGCCGACCGCGGCGGCGCCGGGGCCGCCGAGACGCTCGCCGTCGAGGTCCCCGCAGGCACGCTCGTCTACCTCGAGCTGATCGCCAAGCCCGACAAGGCCGCGCGCGCGCCGGCGCCGTACAGCTTGCGCTGGTCGCTCACCGAGCGGGCCGGGGCGTCCGCGCGCTCGCCCTCCGACGATCCGCTGCCCCCCGAGGAATGAGGTGACGCGACCGGCGACCCGCAGCGCTCACGTGCTCGCGCTGTTCGCGCTCGCCAACCTCCTGTCGTACGCGAGCCGCAACATCCCGTTCGCGGTCTACGACGACCTCCGCGCCACGTTCCACGTCGACGACGGTCAGCTCGGCTGGCTGGGGACCGCGTTCATCCTCCCGCACGCGCTCGCCACGGTGCCGGTCGGCTGGTCGGGCGATCGCGTCGACCGCCGCCGCCTCGTCGCGCTCGGGCTCGTGGTCGCCAGCGTCGGCAGCATCCTCGGCGCGATCGCGCCGACCTTCGAGCTGGTGCTGGCGTCGCGCTTCCTCGTCGGCTTCGGCCTGGCCGCGATCGTGCCGGTCGCCAACGCCGTGCTCGGCCAGCTCTACGGCGGGACCAGGAAGGCGTTCGCCCTCGCCATCTTCAACCTCGGCCTGTTCCTCGGCGGCGTCGCCGGGTTCGGGCTCGGCGCGTCGCTCGGGTTCCCGCTCGGCTGGATCGTCATCGCCGCGCCCGGCGTCGTCGTCGGTGTCGTGCTCCTCGCGATCGATCTCCCGCCGGGCGAGGCGGCCTCGCGCTCGTGGACCCAGCTCCGTCACGACGCCGCGATCGTGCTGCGGATCCCCACGATCCGGAGCCTCATGGCGGCGACGACGGTCATGGCCTTCGCCGCCGGCGGCTACCAGGCGTGGCTCCTCGACTTCCTGCAGAAGGAGAAGGGGATGTCGGAGGGGGCGTCCACGACGCTCCTCGGTGTGTGTCTGTTCGGCGGCCTGGCCGGGGTCGTCGCCGGCGGCCGCGTCGCCGACCGCCTGCGCCGCGGGCGCGTGTGGGGGCGACCCGCGGCGATCGCGCTCGGCATGGCGCTCACCGTGCCCTGCGCCACCGTCTGCGTGTACGCGCCGGCCGGCCCGCTGCTCTGGGGCGCGAGCCTCGCGACGATGTTCTTCATCAGCTGGTATCACGGGCCGATGGCGGCGTCCGTCGACGACGTGGCGCCGGGTCCGCTCGCCGCCACCGCCCAGGCCGTGGTGATCGCGTGCATGCACCTGCTCGGCACCGCGCCGTCGTCGCGTGTCATCGGCGAGCTCTACGAGGCCTGGGGCCGCCGCGAGGCGATGATGGTCTCGACCGTGGCGGTGGCGGTCGCGGCGCTCCTGACCGCGCGCGCCTTCGCCACCTTTGGCAGCGACGCCGCGCGTGCTGAGCTATAACCAGCGCGTGCGTCGCCTCCTCGTCCCTGCGCTCGCCGCGCTCCTCGCGCTCTTCGCCCTCGTGGGCGGCGCCGCGTGCGGCGGGCCGCGCACCGCCCCGACCGGCACGCTCGATCGCTACGCCGCCGCGCTCAAGGCCAAGAACTACGACGCCGCGTACGACCTCATGTCGTCGGCTTTCCGCGCCCAGGTCTCCAAGGACGAGTTCATCCGCATGATGCGCGACAACCCGCGCGAGGTCTCCGACACCGCGTCGCGCCTGACCGGCCGCAAGAGCAAGATCGAGGTCACCGCCGAGCTCACCTATGGCATCGGCGACACGCTCCACCTCGTGCACGAGTCGGGAGGCTGGCGCATCGCCGAGAACCCGCTCGACTTCTACGATCAGTCGACGCCGCGGGGGGCGCTCCGCTCGTTCCTGCGCGCGTACCGGCTCGAGCGCTGGGACGTCATGCTGCGCTTCG
Source organism: Myxococcales bacterium UBA2376 (assembly GCA_002344285.1). Classification (GTDB taxonomy): domain Bacteria; phylum Myxococcota_A; class Polyangia; order Haliangiales; family Haliangiaceae; genus UBA2376. The sequence goes on along the minus strand of DDTA01000048.1, from coordinate 27,830 downwards.
TGCCCAAGTCGTACGCGGCGCTCATGAACGTCGAGAAGATGAAGACCCAGTTCGCCGGTGAACGGAAGCAGGAGATGGCCGAGCTCATGAACATGCTCGAGGCCAACATCGCCGAGCCGATCGATGAGCAGGGCAACGAGGCTCGGATGAGCTACGGTGCGGGCTTCCGGGTGGAGTTCGTGCGTGAGGACGGGCGCTGGCGTCTGAAGGATCTCGACTGACGATCCCGGGAGTGGAGGAAGTGATCTCTTCCTCTCGATTCCGCTCCAGTGACACTTTTGCGCCAGCGCTATGCAAAAAGTGTCGGGCCATACCTGAACGACGTAAGTTGTCCAACGTGCTCCGAAAGTGGGGGTCCGCAGTCCGCGCTGGGGCCATCCGACCCCCACCGTGGTCATAGCTCGTCACCCTTTGACCTGGTGCTGGCCTACCTGTTTTTCCTGCCCGATTGGCTATACCGCGAGCAGTTCCCGGGCGTTATGCTCCAGGAGTCAGACGCGTCGTATCCGGGCGCATGGCTTGCACAAAACAAATCCCGAGAACGGACGTCTAATGAAGCAGAAGGGCGGTTGGTAGCTCTCTCATCTGTCATCCCCTGGGCACCAGGGCCGAAAGGCGGTCCCCGATGCTGGATCCCTGGATCATCGAAGAAATCTTGAGACGCGAAGAGGAGCAGCGACGGCGCGAGGAGCGTCGGATCGAGGTTCCGCTCGAGTCTCCGCGCCGTGACCGCGACAACGCCGAGGCAACTCCGCCGACGCCTGCCAAGGAAGAGCGCGGCGTCGTCGTGATCGACATCTGAGCACCACCGCTTCTCCTTCTCGAGACCGCGGCCCGGCCCCCGACGATGGGGGACCGGGCCGTGTCGCTTTCGGCCGGACGGGGCCTGCGCGAACGACCTTCTATTCCGCGCCTCCCCGTGATACGCCGCGCCCGCTGGTCCGACCATGCCTCGCCGTCCAAGCGCCCGGTTCGCGTTCACCCTGCTCGTGGGGCTCATGGGCTGGGGCGCGCTCCTCGCGTGGACGCTGCTCGCGCCCGGCCTGGCGGCGCCTCACCTCGGGCCGGTGACGTTCGCGGTCTTCCTGCTCGTCATCCTGGCGACGCGCGTCATGGCGTTTCGCATCGTGCCCGACAGCGTGCTCTCGCTCGATACCGGCTTCCACGTCGCCGCCACGGCGGCGCTCGGTCCGCTCGCGGCGGGACAGCTCGTCGCGTTCGCGCTGACCATCGACTCGCTCGCCCGCACCGTACGGGCGCGCCACGCGCGTGGCGGCGAGCGCTTCGCGTACGTCGTGTACTTCGGCGGGCTCACCGGCGCGCTGGTCGCGGGGTCGGCGTGGCTCGTCGGGCCGCCCACGGAGCTGCACAGCGAGATCGAGGTGACGTGGCGTGTGCTGGCGATCGGCGGCGTGTTGCTCGTGGTCCACAACGCCTTCCAGGGGGGCCGGCAGGCGCTCGGCGGGCGCCCGCTCCCCGCCTTCCTCCGTGCGCAGGCGCTGCCCGGGATGCTGGCAGAGCTCGCGCTCCTGCCGCTCGCCGCGGTGGTCGTCGTCCTCTATCACGGCGAGCGCATGCTCGGGTTCGCGCTCCTCGCCGGGACGTACCTGCTCATCAACCTCGTGTTCAACCGCCTCTCGCGCACCTCCCACGCCCTGCGCGCGCGAGTGCGCGAGCTGGAGATCCTCGACACCACCGCGCGCGGTCTGGCCTCGTCGCTCGAGCTCCCCGAGCTGGTGTCGACGGTGGCGCGCGAGACGCTGCGCGCGATCCCGTCGGCCGAGACGATGGCGCTCGTCCATCGTGGCGCCGAGCGCGAGGTCGATCGCTTCGTCGTCGACAGCTACGATCGCGACCGCGACGAGTTCTCGCGCCTGCGGATCGGCCGGACCGAGGGCGCGGTCGGGCGCGTGGTCGCGGCGCAGGTGCCGCTGTCCCTCGACGATCAGCCCGAGGGTGTGCGCTCGTGGCTCGGCGTGCCGATCTTCCTCCACGGCGCATGCGAGGGCGTGCTCGTCGTGCAGAGCCGGCAGGCGGGCGCGTTCACCGCGCAGGACCAGCGCCTGCTCGAGTCGCTGGCGCTGCAGGTGGCGGCGGCGCTCGAGAACGCGCACCTCTACGAGATGGCGATGGTCGACGGCCTGACCGGGCTCTTCGTGCGCCGCTACTTCGACGCGCGCATCGAGGAGGAGATCGAGCGCTCGCGCCGGTACGGGACGCCGTTCGCGGTCGTGATGATGGACATCGACGACTTCAAGCGGCTGAACGACACGTACGGCCACCTCGCGGGTGACCGCGTGCTGCGCGACGTGGCGACGATCGTGAAGCAGCAGATGCGCGGCGTCGACACGGCCGCGCGCTACGGCGGCGAGGAGGTCGCGCTCATCCTCCCGCGCACGGAGCTGGTGAGCGCGCTCAACCAGGCGGAGCGGGTGAGGGCGGCGCTCGCCGATCACCGCGTCGCCACCGGCGGCGACGGTCCCGTGCTCGGGGTGACGGCGTCGTTCGGCATCGCCGCGTTCCCCGAGAGCGGCGCCGAGACGGCGGAGGAGCTGGTGCGGCGCGCCGATCGCGCGCTCTACCGGGCCAAGAAGAGCGGCAAGAACCGGGTCGAGCTCTACTGGAGCGACGACAGCGGCCGGCACACCGCGCTAACGGCGAACTGACGCCGCGCCGCGCTACGGCGTCAGCAAGAGCGCGACGCCGAGGTGGAAGAGGCGCGAGTCCTCGGTCATGAAGTTGCGCGCGGGCGTGTAGCCGACCGTGCCCTCGGGGAGCAGCGCCCAGCGTCGGTTCAGCTGCCAGCGGAAGCCGAGCGACCAGCCGGCGAACGGGACGTCGACGGGGCGGGCGCCGGTCGACCACAGGCGCTGGTAGCCGGCGGTCGGCGAGTAGACGAGCTGGTGGCGGCCGAGGTCGCCGGCGAGGATGAGCGGGGCCGCGACGTGCACGCCCTCGATCGTCGCGCCGCTCGAGTAGGTGAGGCGGTAGCCGGCGCCCGCGCCGACGGCGGCCGACCAGCGACCGTGACGGCCGAGGAGCGCCTTGCCCGACCCCTCGGCCGAGAAGGTCGTGAACGCCGGGCCGAGCGGCAGGAAGGTGGTCGTGACGCCGACGTCGACGCGCTCGTGGACGCGCCGGCGGGCGCCGGCGGCCAGCTCGGGCACGGGCGCGTTGTCGTCGGTGCCGGTGCCCGCGCCCGAGAGCTGGGTGGCGAAGAGCCAGTCGGTCTTGCCGGGGGGCGCGAGCCGCGTGTGCTTGTAGCTCGTGTACGCGCCGCAGCCGGAGGCGAGCGCCGCGACCGCCGCGAGCATCGCGAGCCCGAGGGGCGCGCTCATGGCACGGGCTCCGAGAAGCCGATGATGCCGCCGCACATCTCCTCGTCGGCGCCCCAGCCGATCGTGCGCGGCTCCTGCTGCTCGCCGTTCACGAGCTTCTGGTTCTCGCGCGTGTTGTCCCAGTGGCACTCGACGTAGAGGCGGTCGCCGGGGTTGATGCGCACCGGCCGCGCCAGGAAGTACGTCGTCATCCAGTGGAAGTCCCAGTCGAGGATGTTGAGCAGGCACTCGGTGGTGCCGTCCTGGCGCAGGATCGCGAGCCGGCCGATCGTGCCGAGCTCGTGCATGTGGATCATCACGCTCTCGACGTCGATGGGGCCGCCCTTGCCGAGCACGACCGTCGGGTCGTACGAGAAGAAGACCATCGCGTCGGGATCGCCGGCGCGGATCTCCATGCCCTCGCCGGCGAACCACAGCGGGTTGCCGACGGGCGCGCCACGGGCGACGCGCTCGACCGTGTCCGACAGCATGAGGTGGACGCGCGGCTGATCGGCGCCGGTGCCCGCGCCGGTGTCGTAGTGCATCTGCAGGAGGAGCTGGGTGCCGGCCTTGACCTCGGCGCCGACGCCGTCGGGGAAGACGCGCGGGCTGTCGCCGGGCTGCCAGCCGCCGATCGTGCCGCGGGCGTCGAGCTCGTCGGCGCCGCCGTAGCAGTCCCAGCCGGGGCGGCCGTCGGCGCCGTCCTTGCGGGCGAGCTCGCGCGCCTTCTCGCCGCTGACGGCGACGAGGATCGCGTGGTGTGCGATGCGCCGGTTCGACGGGATGAGGTCGGTGCCGGTCACGTAGGTCGCGGCGGCGAAGGTGTGGGGCAAGAGGAAGCAGCGGATCTCGTCCTTGCCGACGCGCGGCGACGGCGTGAACGGCTCGGCGAGCTGGACGTCGACGTCGATGCGCGGCAGGCGGTCGGGCGCCGGTGGCGGCGCGGGTGGCTCGTCGGCGGGGTCGCCCTCGGGCGCGCCGGCCGTGACCCACGCCGTGAAGGTCGCGATCTCGTCGGGCGAGAGCGAGCGGTCGTCGCGGTAGTCGCTACAGCAGTCGGCCGGCTGCCACGGTGGCATGACCCCGTGCTCGACCGCCCACTGCGCCTGGTGCTTGTGCAGCTCGACCTCGGCGTAGGTGGTGAGCGGGAAGGGCGCGACGCCGTCGGCGATGTGACAGCCGGCGCACTTGCGGTCGACGATCGGCTTCACGTCCCGGTAGTAGGTCGGCGCCGCGGGCGAGACGCCGGGCTCGGGCGGGGCCTCGCAGGTGGCGAAGTCCGCCGGCAAGGGAGACTCCGTCGAGTAGAAACACGCCGGCACGAGCGCGAGGCCGAGAAAGACGAGACGCACCCCGGGGGCTTCTTCATCGAACGTGCCATGCCCGAGCGTGGGGAACTGCGGCACTGTGAACCGTCTGATACGGTGCGCCTGTGAATGAACGCGAGCGGTTGCGCCGACGCCTGGGGGCCGACGTCAAGGTCGGCCTCGCCCGCATGTGGGCGAGGGCGCGGCAGATCGTGACGACCGACCCGTCGGGGTCCGACGACGACGACCGCATCGTCGACGAGGCGGCCGAGCGCGAGCTGGCGCGACACGCGGGCGAGATGAAGGCGGGGATGGCGAAGGTCGCCCAGCTGCTCGCCTACACCTCGGCGGGCGCGCCGCGCGAGCTGGCCAGCCTCTGGGACGGCGTACCCGCGGTGCCGGCGGTCGCGATCGCGCGCGTGGTCGAGGAGGAGCTCGGCGCGCCGCCGCAGCGGCTGTTCGAGCGCTGGGATCCCGAGCCGATCGCGGCCGCATCGCTCGGGCAGGTGCACGCGGCGCGCGGCAAGGACGGCGTCGAGTACGCCGTGAAGGTGCAGTACCCGGGCATCGCCGAGGCCCTCGCCGGCGATCTCGCGAGCGACAACTTCGCCCGGCGGCTCGCCGGCGGCGAGCTGGGCAAGGAGCTGTCGTCGGAGGCGATCGAGACGCTGCGGGCGGCGATCCTCGGCGAGACCGACTACCTCGCCGAGGCGCGCGCGCTCGAGCGCTTCGCCTCGGCCTGGGCCGGCGACCCGGTCGTGCGCGCCCCCGCGGTGAACCCCGCGCTCTCGAGCAAGCGGGTGCTCACGATGGCGCGCGCCCCCGGCCGCGCGCTCGCCGCGTTACCCCACGACGATCCGGCGCTGGCCGCCGCCGTGGGCGCGGCGATCGTGCGCGTCGCGTGGGGCACGCCGCTCCAGCACGGCTTCTTCAACGCCGATCCCAACCCCGGCAACTACCTCGTCGAGCGCGCGGACGACGGTCACGTGCACGTCTGGTTCCTCGACTTCGGCTGCACCGTCGAGCTCACCGCCGACGCGGCCGCGGCCGATCGCCAGCTCTGGCACGGCGTGCTCGACGAGGACGCGTTCGCCGGCGCCGAGAAGTTCCGCATGGCGCTGGCGAAGAGCGGCCTCCTGCGCCGGACCGACACGCTCGCCTCGACCGCGCACCGCGCCTGGGAGCGCGCGGTCGCCGCGCCGTTCGCGTCGGCGGAGCCCTTCCGCTGGGATCGCGATCATCACGCCGAGCTGGCGGAGACCACGCGACGGGTGCTGGCGCAGGGCGGCATGCAGATGCCGCCGTCGCTCCTGCTCCTCTGGCGCGCCCGCCTGGGCACCTCCGCGGTGCTCTCGATGCTCTCGCCGAGGGCGCCGTTCCGCCGCGTGCTCCGCGACGTCGTCGGCACCGGGCGCGCGGCGCTGCGTTAAGCAGGGCGATAGAAGAACGCCGCGCAGCGGTGTTCTTCGCCGTATATGTCCGGATCGGGCACGGGCACGGGCACGGGCACGGGCACGGGGTCACTGGCGAACACACGCCCGCCTGCGGCGGTCGTGATGTCCGCTCAGTGACTGCCGCCGTAGGTGTACCGGAGGTACACGCGGCCCTCGACGCCCTGGAGCGCGTCGAACTGCGGCAGCATCCAGTACGTCCCGGCGAGGCCGAAGGCGTAGTGGCGGTTCTGGAGCTGGTACTCGAGGCCGCCGCCGCCGGCGAAGCTGATGGTGAAGCGCTCGCCCGGATCGAGGATCATCACCTTGCCGAGCACGTTCGACGAGATGTAGGCGGCGCCGGCGCCGCCCTCGGCGAAGACGGCGAGCGAGTCGACGCGGAAGCCGAGGCGTGCGTCGCCGCGGCCCTGGTAGAGCTGGTACCACTCGCCGTCGGGCGGCGGCGGGACGGTCGCCTCGTGGCTCGCCGTGGAGAGGGCGACGCCGAGCGAGAGCCAGGAGAAGAGGTCGTAGCCGAGGCGCAGGCCCACGGTGGGCCCGATCGCGGAGTAGTTGCGGGCGGTGCCGAGGTGCCCGCTCGCGCCGACGCCGGCCTCGGCGTAGAAGCCCGTCGACGCCGGCCGATCGGCGTGCGCGGTGGTGCTCGCGAGGAGCACCGCGAGGCTGGGGAGGACCCGGCGCATCAAGCTACGAGGACGATCATACACACGCGCCCGTCACGGCGGTGGCGGCGGCGGCACGAACATGGCCGGGGCCCAGGTCACGATCTCGCCGGCCGGCGCGGCCAGCCCGTGGTCATGGAGGATGTTGCGGCGATCGCGGACGCGGATGCCGTACTCGAGCACCATGTGGCGGTCGGCCTCGAAGACGATCTCGAAGCGGATCATCTCCGGGACGTCGTCGAGCGGGACCAGGATGCCGCCGACGGCGACGCCGGGGTCGTCCTCGTTGATCGTCAGCATCGCCGCGAACGGGTTCACCATCGCGCGCGTGATCTGCTCGAGGTCGACCGCGGCCTCGCGGATCTGATCCTCGCGGAACACGCCGTTGCGCGTGCCGTTCTCCGGGATGCGCAGCGGGATGTCGCCCATGAGCGGCGGCGGCTCCTCGTCCTCCTCGGGATCGATCACGAACTCGGTCGGGACGTAGTAGAAGAACTGGTTGCCGCCGTTGACCTTGATCCGCGCCTCGCCCTCGCTGCCGGCGAGGTTCTTGATCGTCCACTCGATCGACACGTCGAAGTCGCCGTTGCGCACGTAGGCGAGCTGGTCGGCCCCGATCCCGATCTCCATCGCGCGCGCCACGCGCTCCTCCGCGTCCTCCATCGTCTCCGGCCGCACCGGCAGATCGACGACGACCGAGCCGGTGAAGACGTCGGTCCCCTCGATGCCGACCTCGATCGAGCTCGGACCGGGGATGTACTGCGGGTCCTCGAGACACGCGACGAGCGCGGTCGCGCTGACCAGCGCGAAGGTGACGGAACGGCAAGTTCGGTAGGTGAGGCGCATGGATCGACTCCTGGGTTAGCCCTGGGAGAAGATGAACGGATAGTTCACGACGCCGCCGCCCTTGGCGGGGAACTTGAGCTTCATGATCTGGCGGACGACGCAGTCGTTGACCGCGGCGTTCTGGAGCGAGCTCTTGCTGTTGTCGGGGGCGGCCTTGGTGACGTCGCCGCCGGGCGAGATCGAGAACTTGACGACGAGCTTGCCGCCGAGGCCCTTCTGCTTGTCGAGCTCCTTCTGGTAGCAGGCCTTGATGAGGCCGGCGCGCGACTTCACGACCTTGTCGATCTCCTCCTTGGTCAGCCCGCCGAGGTCGCCCGACGCGTCGCCGGTGCCGACGACCGCGACCTCCTTCACCCCCGAGCCGGTGCCGCCGGTGCCCTTGGGCGCGCGGGTCTCGCCGGTGTTGATCTTGCCCTGCGAGACGAAGTCACCCTCGACAGAGCCGCCGCCGCCCGGGCCGGTGCCCTTGCTGCCGCGGGTCGAGCCGGAGCCGCCGAGCTCGTCGCCCACGCCCGAGCCGGTGCCCTTGCCGTAGCCCGTCGCGCCCTTCTGGCGCGGGCCGGGCAGGCCGGTGAACTTGCCGAGCGACGTGCGCACGTCGGCCTGGATGATGTTGTCGATGACCGCGCGGTTCTTCTCCGTCATGAACGCGACCTTGGGCGGCGGCGGCGGCGCGTCGGGCGGCACGTCGAGCGCGTCGGGATCGCGCGCGCGGGGTTTGTCGCCCTTGCCGCCGGACTTGCCCTCGGCGCCCTTGGTCGCCGAGTTGACGTTCTGCTTCTGGCCGCTCTCGGAGGCCGCGGGCTGGGCGCCGACCGCCTTGGGCGGATCCTTCTTCTCCGGCTCGGGCGGCGCGTTGATGCGGTTGATGAGGAACGAGCCGGTGAGCCGCTTCGAGCCCGGATACACGAACGGGTTGATGCCCTCGTCGAAGTGATAGGTGACGAAGACGAGCACCGAGTGGAGGATCAGCGAGAACGCGAGCGCCGGGATGAGCAGCTCCCAGCTCGTCGACGACCGCGTCGGCAGCGGCGCGTCCATCGGCACGAACTGGAAGAAGAGCTGGTAGCGGCCGCTCTCGTCGAGATCGATCACGCCCCAGTCGCGGCCGCCGATCGGCGTGGCCCGGAACGACCCGGAGGCGCCGGTGTCGTCGCCGCCCTCGCCGCCGCGACGCACGAAGTCCGCGACGTCGCGCTTCCGGCCGTCGATCGAGATCGTGCCCCGCATCCGGTCGCCCAGCGTCAGCAGGTAGCCGCGGTTGCCGGGACGGATGATCGCGAAGTCGCCGGGCAGCGACAGATCGGGGATGACGAACGTGGACTTGCCGGTGGCGCCGAGCGTGACCGCGCCGGGCGCGGTGAGCACGTGATCGGCCATCACCTCGCCGTTCCACACCAGCGAGGTGCGGAGCTGCACCGCCGTCGCGGTCGCGGGGGCGGCGCTCACCTCGCTCACAGCGGTCCCTCGTCGACCGAGCGCACCATCTCGGGGATGAAGGAGCGGCGCTCGAGCGACGCGCGCTCGAGCTCCTCGGTGGCGCGATCGAGGAAGTAGAGCAGCTGCGGCGTGCGCAGCCGTCCGGAGATGTCGAGGCCGGTGAAGTCGAACACCTTGGGCTTGCCCTTCGCCGCGCCAGGCTCCGGCGTGGCTGGTTCGACGCCGGCCGGGGGCGGCTTCTTGGCTGGCTGCGCGTGCGCGGCGGCGGCGGCGGCGAGTAGCACACACACGCCCACCGCGAGCTGGGGGGCGGAGCCCGCGAGCTTCCGGCGCCGGGGGCGCGCGCCCCCTCGGGTCTGGGTCGAGTCGGTCATCAAATGCCCAGCTCCTTTCGCTTCTGCTCCGCGGCCTGGCGCTTGGGGTGGGCGGTCCCTGCGTCTTGCAGGAAGCGCTCCAGATCGCCCTTGGCGCCGGCGGTGTCCTCCAGGAAGTCTGACTTGAGGACGGCGAGATTCCACAGGGCGTCGCCGCGGGCGCGCGAGCGCCGCGGCGCCTTGTCGACGACGAGCTCGAACTTCTTCTTCGCGTTCGCGTTCTCCTTGAGCCCGCGCCACGCGACGCCGAGCGCGACGTGGGCCGCCCAGTCCTCGGGCGCCTTCTGCAGGATGGTCTCGAGCTCCTGCTTGGCGCGCGCGTAGTCACCGGCGTCGAGGAGCACCGACGCCTTGTTGAAGCGCGCGTCGATGTAGCTCGGGTCGAGCGACGTCGCGTAGTCGAAGCGATCGAACGCCTCCTGGGCCTTGCCTTGCCGCAGGTAGAGGAGGGCGAGCGAGTTGTACGCGGACGGCTCCTTGGGATCGAGCTCGATCGCGCGGCCGATCACGAGGACCGCGAGGTCGTCGCGGCCCTGGGCCATGTAGATGTTGCACAGCTCGATGTAGACGCGCGCGTTGGCGCCGGAGACGCGCAGCGTCTCGCGCAGCACGTCGACCGCCCCCTCGTAGTTCTTGGCATCGCGCAGGAGCGACGCGAGGCGCGCGGCCGCGTCGCGGCGCAGCGGATCGTCCTCGGCCGTCTCGCGCATCGTGGTCTCGTAGTCGGCGCGCGCTTCCTTCACCTTGCCGAGGCGGCGCTGGCTCTCGGCGCGGGCGAGGCGGGTCGGGGCGTGCGCCGGGTTGATCGACAGGGATCGATCGAAGGCGGCGACGGCGCCGTCGTCGTCGCCGTCCTGCGCGCGCAGGACGCCGAGGTCGTGCCACCCCTCCCACAGCTTGCCGTCGATCTCGACCGCGGCCTCGAAGCGCGCCCGCGCGGTCTCGATCGCCTCGGGCCCGCCGAGGCGCAGCGCGCGCAGCGCCGCCTCGAACTCGCGGCGAGCCTGCGGCTTGACCGGATCGAGCTTGGGCGCCACCCGTGGCCCGGTGGTCTTGAGGTTGCGCTTGCCGCCGCTGCCGCCGCAGGCGGCGACCAGGGCCAGGGCGAGGGCGATCGCGATCCGCGTCATCGGTCGATCTCCTCGACCATCTCGATCTTGAGCGGGCGGTCCCCGGTGCGCACGTCGCTGCGCGATTCGCGCTCGGGCGGGTACTGCTGCGACGCGACGCGGCCGAGCGCCTCGCGGATCTTCTTGGTGTACGCGTCGTACACCTGCATCTGGATCGCCTTCTGGTAGCCGGCCGAGTAGAGCTCGATCGACACCTCCTCGATCTCGATGATCGTCGCGTCGAGCGCGTCGCGGTAGGCCTGCGCCTCCGCCTCGGACAGGCCGCCCGGCGTCGGCGCCGTCCGCATCGACTCGGCGAAGCTCTCGTAGATCTGGCCGACGCGGTAGAGCGAGGCCGTCGCCCACTTGAGGTCCTCGTAGTCGACCACGGAGAGGTAAACCCCGCGGGCGCGCGCGAGCAGGTCGCTCTTCTTCTTCAGCGTCTTCTCGAGGAGCCGCGGCTTCACGTCGAGCGAGACCTTCTCGTACTCCTTGAAGACGAGCTCGCCCTGGTAGTAGCGGGCCTCGGCGGCCCAGGTCTGGGCCGCGGCCTTGTCCTTGCCGTCGAGCCGCTTGTACAGCTTGAGCGCCGCCTCGAGCTCGTCGGCGGTGCGCTTGATCTGGCCGAGCCGCAGCGACGTGCGTGCGGCGCGGACGTGCGCCTCGATCACGCGCCGCGAGACGTCCCGGTGCTTGCTCGCGTAGTCGCGGAACGCCTTGTCGGCGCGTCCGTCGTCGCCCGCGTCCTCGTAGACGACGCCGATGCGGAACGCCACCTCGGGCGCGTCCTTCCGCGTCGCGTAGCGCTTGGCGTAGTCCTGGTAGTGGCGGATCGCCTGCTCGTGCTGGCCGAGCGCCTGACGGAGGACGCCGGCGTTGTAGAGCGCGTCGGCGGCGTTCTTGCTGCCGGGGAAGTCCTTGATCACGACCTCGTACGCGGCCGCGGCGCGGTCGAAGTAGGCGACGCGCTCGTAGACCTGACCGGCGGCGAACGCGGACTTCTCGGCCTCGGGGCTGTCCTTGTACTTCTGCGCCAGCTCGAGGTAGACGTCGGCGGCCTTCTCGGGGAGCTTGGCCTTCTCGTACATCACGCCCGCGTTCATCATCTTCTCGGCGGCCTGCTTGTGCTTGGGGAACTCCTTGGGCACGCGCAGGTAGAAGCTCGCCGCCTGCTCGTACTTGCCGGCCTCGGCGTACTTGTCGCCGCTCTTGCCGATCGACTCGATGATGAGGCGGTCGAGGCGCTCCTGCTGGGTCCGGTCGCCGAAGGCCTTGGCGGTCTTCAGCTTGCGCGCCCAGGTCTCGATGTTCTCGTAGTCCTGTGCCTTGTTGAGCGCGGCGAGGATGCGATCGCCCGCGGGACCGGCATCGGGGTGATCGGGGTACTTGGTGACGATGAGGCCGAAGCGCTTGATGGCCTCGTCGTAGTTCCCGTAGTCGTAGAAGAGCTGGCCGTTGCGGAAGATGACCGACACCAGCTCGCTGTCGGCCGGGAACAGCGTCGCGTAGAGGTCGATCGCCTCCGCGAACTTCTTGTCGACCTCGAGCAGCTCGCGCTTGCCGGCGGTGTCGGCGGGGCGCGAGCGCTCGAACGCGTTCATCGCCGCGAGGAGCGCGTCCTTGTGGTACTTGCCGACCGGCGCGGTCTTGCCGACGACGAGGAACTCGTCGCCGGCCTCCTCGAGGCGGAACAGCTTGAAGTAGAGGATCTGGGCGCGCAGGAAGCGCATCTCGGCGGCGTCCGACCGCTCGGCGAACGCCGTCAGGTAGAGCTGGTACCCGGCCGCCGCCTGGCTGTAGGGCTGGGTCAGGCCGTTCTTCTCGAGGAAGGCCTTGTAGGTCCGCTCCCAGCCCGGCTCGTCGGCCGGGCGCAGGTCCTTGGGCCGCCGGGGCGGCTTGGCCGCCTTCTCGCGCCCCTGCGCGTCGGCGTGCAGGTTCTTCACGGTCGTGCGCAGGAGCTCCTCGGTCGCGGACAGCGAGCGCTCGAGCCCGTCGCGGTTGCGCTGCTCCTTGGCCCAGTCGGTCCCCGGGCCGTAGGTCTCGACCAGCACCTTCGACGCGTTGAGCAGCTCCGGGGTGTCGAGCGCGCTCGCCCAGGTCTCGACGACGCGGCGCTGCCACGCCGCCGCCTGCAGCGAGGTGGGCTCCGCCGCGATGAGGAACGCGAACGTGTCGACGGCGCGGTCGTACTCGGCCTGCCCGAGGTACGCGTCGGCGACCTTGATGAGCACGTCGCGCGAGTAGCGTTCGCCGCCGATCGACGCGAGGAAGTCGAAGACCTCCTTGGCGCTGATCGCGCGGTCCTCGGTGAACACGATCACGAGGTACTCGAGCGCCTCGTCGCGCAGGCTGGCGCGGCGGCGGCGCTGGGCGGCGGTGCCGGCGCGCTCGGCCTCGACGGCCAGATCGAGGACCTCCTTGAAGCGCCTGGCGGCGCTCTCGGTGTCGCCGAGCTTCCAGTCGCACCACGCGGTCTTGAACATCGCGAGGTCGTAGGTCGCCGCGTTCTTGTCGCCGAGGATGTTCTTGTACGCGGCGCGCGCCTCTTCCCACTTGCCGGCGGCGAAGTGGTGCTCGCCGACCATCATCCACGCGTCGCCGTAGAGCGGCGAGGCGGGGAAGCGCTCGATCACGTCCCGGAACCGCGCCATCGCCTCGTCCTCGCGGCCGTCCTCCTTGGCGGCGAAGCCGATGAGGTAGAGGACGAGGTCGGCGCGGCGGAAGTCGGGGTGCTCGGCGATGAGCGTCTTGTAGAGCTTCTCGCTCTCGGACAGATCGATGCGGGGCTCGACCGGCGCCTTCTGGCACTTCTCGGGCAGGGCCTTGCACCGCTCGAGCGCGCGCTCGTAGCGGTCCATGTTGACCAGGTACACGCGGCGCGAGTCCTCCCACAGGAGCTCGGCCAGCTTGAACATGCCGTCGGCGCGCGCCGCGCCCTCGGGCTTGCCGGCGAGGAACTCGCGGAGCAGCGCGATCGCCTCGACGCGCTTGGCGTCGCGCTGCTTCACGGCGGCGTTGAGCATCTTCTCGAGCTCGGGCGCCAGCACCGGCGCCTCGGGCACCGGCGGGCGCTTGCGCAGGTAGAGCTCCGAGGCCGGGCCGCGATCGAGGCTGACCTCGGCCATCTGCGCGGCCGCCGGCGCCGCCAGCGACGCGACCAGGAAGACGGCGGGCAGGAACCGCATGGTCACCTCCAGCCCTCGTATTCGTCGGCCCAGTACTCGCCCTGGAAGGGCCAGAACTCCTCGTCGTCGCCGATGAGGCCCTGCTCCCACAGCTTGCCGTGCAGCTCGGCGGGGAAGCGCCCCGCGGCGAGGTCCTGGACCTTGATGTCGAGCGCGCGCTTCTGGCCGATGACGGCGTCGACCTTGCCGAGGCGCGCCTTGTCGAGGACCTTCTTCGTGTCCCGGTAGAGCTGCTCGACCATGCGCTGCGACAGCACCTCGGCCTGGCGCTCGAGCTTGGTGAGCATCTCCTGGGAGCGCCGCTCGAGGCGCCGCGCCGCGACGACGTCGGCGTCGAGGAGCGGGCGGAGGCCGGCCGGCGCGTCCGCGGTGAGCGCGGCGTCGGCCTGGTCCGCGAGCGCGCGGGCGCGCAGGCGCGCGGTCGCGACGCGCTGCTCGAGCTCGGCGAGGCGGGCGGCTTCCTCGGCGGCGACGTCGGCGGGGACGGTGCCGGCCCGCTTGCCGCGTGCGAGCTCCTTGCGCGCGCGACCGACCTCCTCGACCAGGCGCGCGAGGTCGAGCTCGACCGCCGCCGCGTCCGCGGCCTCGTCTTGCTCGATCGTGGTCTCGCCCGACACGGCGCCGACCTGCTGCCCCTTCGTGCGCCGCGCGAGCGCCGACCACGCGCGGACGATGCCCGGGCCCTCGCCGGCGGCGCGGCGCATCCCGGTCACCGCGTCGTGCAGGCGCAGGAACCCGGGGTCGAGGCGGAGCAGGCCCAGCACGCGCGCGGTGACGTCCTTCTTCTCGCCGCCGCTCTGGCGCATGCCGAGGGCCTCGGCGCGCCAGCGCTCGGTCGCGCGGCGGAAGAGCTCGCCGCGGGCGTCGGGATCCTTGCGGATGCGATCGAGCTCGGCGACGACCGGCGTGAGCTCGGCGATCAGCCGGTCGTAGTGCTTGCGCGAGTCGTCGAACTTGCAGTCGGCGAGCTCGACGTAGCCGGCGAGGAGCCCGGCCTCGGGCCAGACCGGGCTGTTGGGGAACGTGCGATCGAGCTCGGACGTGAGATCGCGCGCGGTGCCGAGCTCGCGCTTCTGGTACATCGACCACGCCGCCTCGAAGAGCGCGTCGGGCAGGTGCACCGAGTCGTCGGGGATCTGGAAGTAGTGGTAGTAGGCATCCTCGTACTCCGCCATCTCGTGGGCGAGGCGGCCGAGGCCGAGCCGGGCGAGATCCTTGATCGTGAAGTAGCGCTCGTCGACGACGAAGGTGAAACGATCGTCGTCGGGGGTGTCGGCGATCTCGCACATCGCCGCGGCCGCGTCCTTCCACTGGCCCTTGCGGGTGCGGATGACGCCGCGCAGGTACAAGGCCGACGAGTAGAGGCGGCTCTTCTTCGAGATCTGCGCGAACGCGCCCTCGGCGGCGGTGAAGTCGCCGGCGACGTAGGCGACGCGGCCGCGCAGGTAGGCGCGCTCGCCGGCGGCGTTGGGCGTGAGGACGGTGCCCTTCGCGTCGGTGGCCTGGATGCGCGCGAGCACGCCTTCGAAGTCGCGGGTCTCGATCGCGAGGTCGACGGCGCGGCGGTGCGCGGGGCCGTAGTACGCGGCCTCCGGGCCGCGGCGCAGGACGCGCTCGAGGGCGTCGAGGGCGCCGCCGGTGGCGCCGGCCTGGTGCAGCGCGACGCCGAGGTAGTACTCGGCGTTCTGGTACTCGACGAAGTCGGAGAAGTCGCGGTAGCGCGGCGACTCGACGATCGTGTAGAGCGCGACCGCCGCGTCGGCGGCGGCGCCGCCGCGCAGGAGCTGCTCGGCGGCGTCGAGCTCGCGGCGCAGCGTCTCCTGGCTGCCGGTCGACGCGTCGACGAGGCCGAGCTTCTCGAGCTCGCGGAAGTACGCCGCCGTCGGCCCCGCCTTCGGCGCCGGCGCGTCGTCGGCCTGCGCCGGGGGCGGCGCCTGGGCGTGGGCGACGCCGGCGAGCGCGAGCAGGAGGAGGAGGAGGCTACCTCGCACGGGCCGTCTTCTTGCCTTCCGCGGCCGCGCGCGGCTGCGTGCGGACGTCGACGTCGATGCCGAGGCGGTAGCCGCCGCGCTCCTTGCGCTTCCACTCGTACGCGATGTCGCCGCCGTCGGAGGCCTTGGCGATCACGGCGAGGTCCTTGCCGGCGACCGCCTGGACCACGATCGTCGCCTCGGTCGCGGTCGTGAAGCGCTCGTCGTCCTTGCCGACGGTCTCGACGCGGAAGGTGAGCACGTGGCGGCCGGGCGCGATCCAGCCGTCGAAGCGGACGGCGTCGTCGTTCGCGATCTTGCCGCCGGTGTCGTCGTACACGCTGGCGCCGTCGAGCCGCACGGTCGCGCGCGTGACGCCGTAGAAGCGTCCGCTGGTGAACGCGAGCTTCACCTGCAGGCGCGTCGAGTACACCGCGGAGGCGACGGTGGCGGCGCGGGCGCGCGACTCGAAGAGCTCGTCGCGGAGCTTCAGGTACTCCTGCCGCAGGGCGTCGACGTCGACGTCGGGGCTCGGGGCCTCGGCGGCCGCGGGCGAGGGCGTGGGCGTGGGCGGCGGCGCGTGCGCCGCGGGCGCGGGCTGGTCGTTGCGGACGGCCTCGCCGGCGGGTGCGTCCGGCGCGTCGGGCGGCGACGCGTCCTCGTCGGCCGGCCTGGTCTCCTCGGCGACCGGCTTCTTCTTGGTCCTGGTCTTGCGCTTGCGCCGCTGCGCGTCGGCGTCGCCGATCGTGAGCAGCAGCAGGCCGAGGGCGACGACCCCGGCAAGTCCGGGTCTGGCGAGAGCGAAGATGCTGCGCATGACGACTCCGAGGGTCAGTTGCGGAACGGCAGGAACAGCGAGAAACCCAGCGTCACCGAGGCGTCGTTCACCAGGAAGCGCTCGTCGAGCAGCTCCTGACGGAAGACGCGATTTCGGGCGTCGAGACGGAAGGCGACCGCGTTCCCCGCGAAGATCTTGAGGCCCAATCCTGCCACGCCCATCGCGCCGCGGCTGGTCAGGGAGTCGACCACGCCCACGCCGAGATCGAGGTGGATGTCGTAGTGGGCGATGCTGCCACCCAGGCGCAGCTTTCCGTAGACCGGGCTCCACAGGAGCGCGGACTCGGCGTAGAGGACGCGGGCGAAGTCGTCGGCGAGCACCTCTCCGCGCTGGTCCTCGATGGCGCGGATCACGTCGGCGTTGGCGTGGGTCCAGCCGCCGCCGAACTCGACCGCGGTCTGATCGGTCATGTGGTACGTGTACGACCCGCCGACGACGTACGTGCCGCTGAAGAGGTCGGACGCGTAATAACCGCCGCTGATGGTCATCTCGTGGCGTGATTGCTTCACGAACAGCCGATCGACGGCGCCCCGGCGCTTGCGCTTGACCGCGAGCTTCTCCGCGATCGCCTGATCGATACACATCTCGGTCGTGCCCGGCTCGCGCTTCTCCTCGGCGTGCGCGGCGCCGGAGGCGAGGAGCGCGACCACGAGCGGCAGGTGCTTCACAGCCATGTCGGGATCCAGACCGACAGCCCGAAGGTCGCCATCAGGTTGTTGGTGAAGCGCGTCTCGGCGACCGCCTCCTGCACCGCCATCACGTCGCGCGCCTCGAAGCGCAGGGTCACGACGCCGGTGGTGAACAGCTCGAGGGCGATGCCGGCGTCGAAGGTCACGCCCTGCACGCTGTCGTGGAACAGGCGGCCGCCGCCGGCGAAGAGCTGGATGTCGCCGTGGGTGATGCCGTCGCCGATCTTCATCTTGGTGTGGATCGGCGACCACACCAGGTTGGCCAGCGGCAGGTAGCCGAGCCCCGACTCGAAGCGGTCGTCGCCGAAGAACCCGGCGAGCGGGTCGTCGAGGTCGAGCGCGATCGGCGTCACCTGGAACCCGAGCTCGAGGCCCAGGTCCTCGGTGAACCAGAAGGAGAGGGCGCCGCCGCCGACCCAGGACGACGACGTGAGGTCGCCGGCGTAGAGCCCGCCGCGGGCGGTGAGCTGCAGCTTCTTGTTCTTGAGGAACTCGCGCTTCTGCACGCCGCGCGGCTTGAGCTCGCGACCGAGCTCGTCCTTGATCGTCGCGTCGAGGCAGGACGGCAAGGGCGCATCCGATGGCTTCGGTTGCGCGCGGGCCGAGCCCAACGCCGAAAGCATCACGACCAGCGCGACCGTGAAGCTGCCCCGGGAGGATCGCAGCACTGGAGCCGAGGGTATCGCGGCACCGGCGCTGGGGTCAACGCAACGCCCTCGCGTGATACGATGCGCTGGATGGACGTCCTGGGCGGAACGCGCATCCGCCGCGAGGCCAAGCCCGCGACCGTCAACCTTCGCCGCTGCAAGCTGGTCGTGACCAAGGGCGCGCAGCGAGGGACCGAGTTCGTCATCGGCGGCGACGTCATCCGCGTCGGCAAGGCGACCGAGAACGATCTCGTGATCGCCGACGAGACCGTCTCGCGCGTCCACTTCGAGATCGTGCGCGACGGCAAGGGCTACCTGGTCCGCGATCTCAACTCGACCAACGGCACGTTCCTCGATGGCGCCGAGATCAAGGAAGCCTACATCCGCGCCGGCTCGGTGGTCGGCGCCGGCGCGATCGAGCTCAAGTTCACGCCGTTCGAGGAGCGCATCGAGATCCTCCCGTCGGAGCGAGAGGTGCTCGGCGAGATGGTGGGGCGGTCGACGGCGATGCGCGAGATCTTCGGGCTCATCGAGCGCATCGCGCCGACCGACGCCACCGTCCTCATCGAGGGCGAGACCGGCACCGGCAAGGACATGATCGCGCGCACGCTGCACCAGCTTTCCAAGCGCGCGGCGGCGCCGTTCATCGTCGTCGACTGCGGCGCGGTGGCGGGCACGCTCATCGAGAGCGAGCTCTTCGGGCACGAGAAGGGATCGTTCACCGGCGCGGTCGCGGCGCGCCAGGGCGCGTTCGAGCTGGCGTCGGGCGGCACCGTCTTCCTCGACGAGCTCGGCGAGCTGTCCCTCGACCTCCAGCCCAAGCTCCTGCGCGTGCTCGAGCAGCGCGAGCTGCGGCGGGTCGGCGGCTCCAAGACGCTCAAGGTCGATCTCCGGGTGATCGCGGCGACGCGCAAGGACCTGCGCAACGAGGTGGAGAAGGGGAAGTTCCGCGAGGACCTCTACTTCCGCCTGAACGTCGTGCCGATCACGGCGCCGTCCCTGCGCGACCGGCGCGAGGACATCCCGCCGCTCGTCGATCACTTCCTCGCGCGCATGTCGCCCGACGGCGCGGCGCCGCGGCAGCTCTCGGAGGCGACGCGCGCGGCGCTCTACGCCCACGACTGGCCGGGCAACGTGCGCGAGCTGCGCAACGTGATCGAGCGTGCGCTGGCGCTGGGCACCGACCCCGGCGCGCTGGTGGCGCCGCTCGGCGCCGAGCCGTTCCACTCCGCCGCGCGCGCGAGCCAGGCGTCGACGGCGGGAGGGGCGCCGGCCGACATGGAGTTCCAGGGCGGGATGTCGTTCCGCGACACCAAGGAGAAGTGGAACGAGATCTTCGAGCGGCGGTACCTGACCTGGCTGCTCAAGCGCGCCGAGGGCAACATCTCGAAGGCCGCGCGCGACGCCGACATGGATCGCAAGTACCTGCACAAGCTCCTGCGCAAGTACGAGATCGATGCCGGCGACGTCGGCGAGGACTAGCGCGCGGATGGCCGGCGCGCGCGTCCGCCAGATCGCGATGGTGCACGCCGCCGATGGCGCCACGACGCGCGTGACCCTGTCGACGGCGACCGCCGTCGTCGTCGGACGCGAGCCGGGGCCCGGCGGGCTCGCGATCCTCGACCGCGAGATCTCACGCAAGCACGCCGTCTTCGAGCCGGACGGCGCCGGCTGGCGCGTCACCGATCTCGGCAGCCGGAACGGCATCGTCGTCGATGGCGTGCCGTCGCCGTCGGCCCCGCTGCGCCACGGCTCGGTGGTGCGCATCGGCGGCGCGGTGCTGGTGTTCGTCGACGAGGAGGGCGAGCGCGACCCGGCCGCGCCGCTGAGCGCGCGCCGCGACGAGGTCGTGCGCCTGTCCACCACCTGGCTGGCCGAGCGCCACCCCGGCATGACGCTGTCCTCGGCGGCGGCGGAGGCGCTCTGTCTCTACGCCTGGCCGCACGACGTGCGCCAGCTCGAGCAGGTGCTCGCCTCGTCGTCGGCGCGCGCCGCCTCGGTCGGCGTGATCGCGGTCGATCACATGCCGCCCCACGTCGCGGAGCCACTCCTGTCGCGGCTGGGCGTGACCTTGCCGCCGCAGGACGCCCACACCCTCGCGCTCGACGTGGATCCGAGCCAGGCCAACCCGCCGGCCGAGGACCTCGAGAAGGCGCTCCGTCACTTCGCCGGCTCGGTGGCGGACGTCGCCGCCTTCTTCAACCGCGAGCGCCGCCAGGTCCACCGCTGGCTCAAGCGCCACGGCATCGACCCCGAGCGCTTCCGCGAGCCTGCGCCGCCTACCAGCTGAAGGGCTGGGTGACCGGCGGCAGCGCGGCGACCTCGGCGGCGCGCGCGGTCCAGCTGTCGGCCGCGCCGGACGTGCCCTGCGCGCCGGCGTGCTGGCCGATGATCCACACCGCGTCGGCGGGCAGGCCGGCGCCGAGGTATGCGTAGACGTCGGTCGAGGCGTTACCGTAGGCGGCGTCGATCACGTACCCGCTGGCGAGCAGCGCGGCGATGTAGTCGCGCTTGAACGCCCCCACGCCGCTCTCGCTCGGGACCGCCTCGCGGTTGGAGTCGGTGACGTGGAGCGGGCCGCGCGCGAACGCGAGCTCGCGGAGCCAGTCGCGGCTCCGCTGCATGAGCCAGTACGGGCGGCCGGTGAGATAGAAGACGACGTGGCCGCTGGCCGCGTGGGCGGTCATCAGGTCGACCGCGCCCGGGTAGGCGACCGGCACGTGGCTGCCGTCGAGGATCTGCTGGAAGAGCTCGGCGTCGCTCCGCGTCATCGTGCCGTCGATGTCGGTGAGCGCGATGCGCGTGCCGCGGGGCAGCACCCAGACGTACGACGTCGTCGTGCTGCCGTCGCCGAGGACCTGGTAGCGGACCTCGTGCACGCCCGGCGACGTGAACAGATCGGCCGGCGCCGGGACCGCGACGCGGCCGTCGTCGTCGGTGGCGAAGTCGCCGAGCGCGCGCCACTCCGCGCAGTCGTCGATCGACACGCGCACCAGCTCGTCCTCGAGATCCTTGCCGACGCTGCCGTAGGAGAACTTGCCGTGGAGCGTCACCGCGAGCGTCGACTCGATCTGGTCCTGCGCCGCGTGGTTCGGACCGCCGCTCGCGACCACCACCGACGATCGGGTGTGCCGCCACGCCTGCGCCGGCGCCGGCGTGTACGCGCGCTCCGTGCAGGCGCGGAAGCGACCGCCCGGCACCGCGGCGCCGCCGTCCCCGGGTCGGGGCGCGTCGACGACCTCGGCGCTCCGCCCGCACGCGATCAGCCCGCACGCGGCCACGAAGACGAGGGCACCGGCGAGCCGCATGGGCTGGACCATACCCGAGTCAGTAGTCGAGCAGGATGCCCAGCTGCAGCGTGAAGGCGTCGAGGAGCTGGTCGCTGGTGAGGAACTGCGTGGCGCGGCCGCCGGCGTTGGCCTCGGGGTCGTCGGCGGCGGCCTCGTCGAGCAGCAGGACCTCGGCCTTGAGGTTGAGCTGGAGCCGGTCGAACGCGCCCCAGACCTTCTTGTCGTCCTCGGCGATCGAGATCATCGTCAGCTTGGCGCCGACGAGCGCGTTGCGCACCGGCGCGAGCTCGCGGTCACCGGTGAAGTACTCGCCGGCGGTGGACTCGGTCTCGTAGAAGAACGCGTCCTTGAAGAACGTCGCCGGCGTCTGCTGGTACGCGCGCGCGCGGACGCGCAGGAGCAGCGAGTCGCCCATGTACTGGGAGTAGCCGAGCTCGAACGTCCCCGAGCTGACGCCCCACGTGTCGTTGTAGCCGCGGGCCGAGACGTGGACCGCGGAGCGGAGCCGGGGCAGGAAGCGATTGAGGCGCGCCGAGAGCGCCCAGCGCGCGCGCGTGTCGGGCATGTGCTCCTGCGGCTCGTTGGGCCCGATGCGGACGCGGCGGTACGGGTTCGACTGGAAGCCCTCCAGGATCTGACCGTAGAGGCTCACCTGCATGACCATCGTCGGCGACAGGTTCTGGGTGAGCGTCGCCTGCAGCGTGTCGATCGACAGGTCGCGCCA